>JAUCGD010000273.1 GCA_030377945.1 Desulfobacterales bacterium HSG17
TAAATTTTTAAAAATGGATTTTGCAAACCGCCCTGCAATCCGGGGGCAGCTTGAAGGACCAATAAGTTTTGGATTTAATATTGTAAACGAAGATGAGCGCCCCATCCTTTTTGATGATACAATCCGGCCTTTTATGTTTGAGTTTATGGCAAAGCGGGTTAATATCCAATTAAGCCGTTTAAAACAGCTTAATCCCAATGCATTTATGTTTGTGGATGAGCCTGGACTGCAATTTCTTTTTTCAGCCCTGGCAGGATACAGTGAATATAAAGCAAAAGAAGATATGGAGACTTTTTTTGCCATGATAGACAAGCCAAGGGGTGTGCATCTCTGCGGAAATCCTGACTGGGATTTTCTCCTGGGCATGGATATGGATATTTTATCCCTTGATGTTTATTCCAATGGCGAGATTTTTTCCTCATATGTATCATCCATACAAAAATTTCTTGACCGGGGCGGTGTTCTGGTCTGGGGTATTGTTCCCACCAATTTTGAACCTTTTGAAAATGAAAGTCTTTCAGCCCTGGAAAAGCGGATGGAAAATATCTGGGATACACTGGGAAAAAGAGGAATTGACCGGGAGTTTTTACTGTCTCGAAGTCTGCTGTCACCGGCTACATGCTGCCTTATTAATCCTGATAAGGAAAAGACTGTTGATAAGGCATTTGAAATGATAAACAATCTTTCAAAAAATCTTCGCGATAAATATAAGCTGGAATAGGATAGTTTTTTTTGAAACGGATTATGAGCCGGCAGTTAAGGAACGTGCAAAAGCATTTACATCAGCCATTGCTTTTTTCACATCAAAGGTATATATTTCCCTGTCTTCCATTACTACATTGCCGTTAATAACTGTTGTCACTATGTCTCCGGCCCTTGCAGAATATACTAAATGGGATTCAGGGTGATACATGGGGGTCATGTGGGGTCTGTTGGTATCAACAATAACAATATCGGCATTTTTTCCAGGTTCCAGGGAACCTATTATTGAATCCATTCCCAAAGCCCTGGCTCCTTCAATGGTTGCCATGCGTAAAACCGTTCTGGCATTCATTATTGTGGGATCAAGGGTATTTACCTTATGCAGCTTTGCAGCCATGTCCATTTCAGAGAGCAGATCCAGGTTATTATTACTGGAACATCCGTCAGTTCCCAGGCCCACACAGATTCCTGCATCAATAAGTTTTGGAACAGGGGAAATGCCTGAAGCCAGTTTCATATTGCTTTCAGGATTGTGGGAAACCTTTACATCGTATTGCTGCAAAAGGGAAATATCATTATCAGACAGGGCAACGCAATGGCAGGCAAGAAGATTTGGGCCAAGTACTTCAAGATTAGCCAGATGTTCTAGTGGTGTGCATCCGTATTTTTTTTGGATCTGCGATACTTCGTTTTCGGTTTCCGAAATATGAATAACAAGAGGAACCGAATTTATTTGTGCCATTTTAGAGGCTTTTTGAAGCAGGGCCGGTGCACATAGATATGGTGAATGAGGCTCTACTGCAATGGTTATCAGGGGGTTGTCTTTCCATTTATACATTAATTCTTCAGTATAAATAAAACCTTTTTCCAGGTTCCCGTAATTCGGAGACGGGAAATCGTATAATACCTCTCCAAGCACAGCCCGCATACCTGATTTATGTGCTGCATTGGCCACTCCGTCTTCAAATAAATACATATCGCAGAAACAGGTTGTACCTGAAAGTATCATTTCCGCACATGCAAGAAGAGAACCTGAAAAAACCTTGTTTTCATCCAGACGGGATTCAGCAGGAAAGATATGATCGTTAAGCCAGTTCATCAGGGGCAGATCATCTGCAATACCTCTGAAACATGTCATGGCTGCATGGGTATGGGTGTTGACAAGTCCGGGCATTATGATACCGCCTTTTGCATCAATAGCCCTTTGAATTCTCCAGGTTGAAAAAGAATCGGATTTTCCTAGTGCTGAAATTTTATCACCGGAAACAGCCACAGCCCCGTTTTCAATTTTTTCATCTTCAGGGTTTATAGTAAGAATAGTTCCGTTAAAAATAAGAAGGTCAGCATATTTAGCGCTTAATATCATTTTTATCTATGGTCTCCTTAATCTAAATTCTCCGCAATGTTTACAATTAAAGCTTCCAGTTTTGGTGCTGCCTGGTTTGCGACAGCTATAATCTCATCCAGAATTCCGGGAACAGGTGAATCAGGGTCATTTACATTGCTAATGGTAGAAAGCCCTAAAATACGCATTCCTGCATGAACACCTGCTATTGCTTCCTGAACTGTTGAAAATCCCACAGCATCTGCTCCGATAATTTTTAGAAAGCGGATTTCTGCCGGGGTTTCAAGGGAAGGACCTTTAAGACCTGCATAAACTCCTTTTTTAAGAGAAATGCCTTTTGCTTTTCCAGCCTGCTGTGCAAGAAGTGCCAGATTTTTATCATAAACCGCGCACATGTCAGGAAATCTTATACCCCATGAATCCTCATTAGGGCCTGTAAGGGGATTTTCACCAGTCAGATTAATATGATCGCTTATAATCATAATATCTCCGGGTTTAAAATCAGGATTAAATCCGCCTGCTGCATTGGAGAGAATAAGAATCTCAACTCCTAACTCCTGCATTACCCGTATGGGAAAGGTTACTTCCAGGGGGGAATATCCTTCATACAGGTGAAATCTGCCCTGCATAACCATAACCTGCTGGCCTCCCATAGTTCCCAGCAGAAGTTTTCCCTTATGACTTTGGACTGTTGATAATGGGAAATTCAGAATATCTTTGTAGTCAAATGAAGCGGAAATATTCATGGATTCGGTACTTTCACCCAGACCGGTTCCTGTAAGTATACCAATTCGGGGAGGCATGGAAATACCCTGTTTTATAAATTTTGCGGTTTCAATTGCTTTTTGCATGTATGTATTCATTTTGAACCTGCTATATCATAAAAATCTATGAGAAATTAACAGCCCTGATGATTCAGGGCTGAAAAAAATTAGCCGAAAAGTGCCTTAAATATCTCCTGCTGGTAAACAATACCTTTAATAACATCATTTTCCACAACCGGAAGACGGCGGCATCTTTTTTTAACCATCATATCCAAAACAACCATAAGATGATCTCCAGAGGAAATGCTTAATACAGGCGAATTCATCACCTGTTCCACAGTGAGTGTCTCAAATTCTTCAAAATGGGGCTTCAGTCTGCCTTTCCACACATCAATACTGTCTATGCCGTAATTTAAAAAAGCAGGTCTGAAATGAAAAAGCACGTCATGAATGGATACAACACCTGTGAGTTTGTTAAACTCATCTGTCACCATAATGCTCTCGGTTTTATAACCGCTTTCTCTTTGTCTGCCGTTTAAAATTTTGTTAACAGCATCTTTAATTGAGGCTTTGGAATTAATAGTGTCAAAATCTTTAACCATAATATCTCTGGCAAAAATCTCCAATTTTTTCTCCTTTTCAATTGAATTTTAAAATATAGTAAATTTTAAAGTACGGAACCCACACACCCAAAGAAAAACCGTTCTTTCAGTCTTGCATGAAGATGCGATGCTTTTACAAGTCCGGTGCAGTGGGATACCCCTAATTTTTCAATTTTATATTCATCTATTGCATTAATAGTTTGTTCAAATTGCTCATCACTTGAAAATCCCAGATGAGTTCCCCCGATAACAGCATAAATTCTATCCTTTCCGGTTTTTTCAATAACATAATCAAGAATATTCACCAGACCTGCATGGGCGCATCCCAAAACCAGGATAAGACCTTTATCAGAATCTATTATCATAGACAAATCATCTTTTATAGGGTCAGGCTGAATATTTTCACCGTCAGGCATACATGCTATCATATTGGCATCACCTTTTTCAAAGGTCGTTTTCCTGGGAATTTCACCTGTCAGCCAGATACCTGGACCAACCTTTGTCATCTCCGGGCTGAGTTTGAAATCAGCTCCAAGGGATTCCAGGTAACTGCGGTGAAAAGGTATGCCAATAGATCGTTTTCTATCATTAAAAATAAAAAACCGTTCGGTAAATATTTCAGGATGTGCAAAAACATCAACCGTACCTCTGATGTTTAATACTGCTGGAAGTCCTCCTGTATGGTCATAATGGCCGTGACTTATCATAATGGACTCAATTTTTGACAAATCTTTTTTTAATGCCAGTGAATTTCTAACAATGCCGCAGCCCTGGCCAGTATCAAAAAGGTAATTTCCTTTGTCAGTTTCAATATAGCAGGCAAATCCATGTTCCCCGATAACTCCAAAAGGGATTCCCACGGAATTTTCACAAATAATTGTAATTTGAGTTTTCATATTCACCCTTATTTATAGTTTTTAACCACGAATAACACGAATAACACTAATATATTAAGAATCTTAATTCGTGTTATTTGTGCTATTCGTGGTTTGTTATTTCGAAACCACAGGTTTTGGC
>JAUCGD010000274.1 GCA_030377945.1 Desulfobacterales bacterium HSG17
CTCCCCTTATGACTTTGGCTGGTTATACTGAACACCGTCATAAAAGGAGTGCCAAACTGAAAGTTTGGCATACAAAAAGAGTTAAAAATACTGCCAAACTTTCAGTTCGGCACTCCTTTAAAAAGTTCAATCTATTGCGGTTACAAGTATATATAAAATCAGCCGGATTGTATCTTGAAAAGGGGACACGTATTTACAAAGTGGTGTATTACAATATTCATTTCAGTCAAGCTTTTTACTATTTTGTATGAAAATGTTTGCAGGAAGGAGATTTAAAGCCTCCTGTATTTTGGTTTTTGGGAGAAAAACATGACACATCTTGATAAAACCCTGGATTATTCTGTTGAAGATTTTCAAAATTATCGAACTCTTATTGATGCAGCAAGAGAAATTATTTTAAAATTTGATATAAATGGGAAAATAACATTTGTTAACCAGGGAGCCCAGGATATTTCAGGATATATTGAAGAAGAAATGCTGGGAATGAATATTGCCGATATTCTTCCTCCAAATTATCTTGAAGGTTTAAAAGAAACCCTTTTTGGTAAAAATTTGTCAGAACATGCAAAAGTAAATCTTTATGAAGCAGAGTTTATCAATCGGGAATTGCAGCTTATACCTATTGAAATAAATGCATCAGCAATATTAAGCAATGGAAAACCTTCGGATATTCTTTTTATAGCCAGGGATATAACAGATCGTAAAAAAAGAGAGATTGAACAGGCAAAAGCTGTTAAATTTGAACTTATAGATCGGTTTTCAAGGGGAATAGCCAGAAATTCAAGCAGACTGCTTAATGAAATTATCAATGAAGTTGATTTTGCCCATATTAATTCAGTGCCTGAGAGCACTATTTACAGACGATTATCTGATGCTCAAAAGCTTTGTAAAGATTTACAGGAATTTATTGAAAATATTGCATCCTTTTCCAATCCTGGAAAACTGATGAGGGAAGTATCTGTTATTAGCGAACTTTTAAATAAATCTTTTAAATCGGCTTTTAAGCAGTCACATATCTTGTGTAAATTTTCCATTCAAAAAGATTTATGGGCAGCATCTTTTGATACTTCGGAGATGGAGCATGTATTTTATAATATTGCAATAAATGCAGCAGAAGCCATGCCTTCAGGCGGAAAGATAAACATAAATGCTGAAAATATTGTTTTAAAGGACAGTGATTATGAGAATATATTAATTCCTTCAGGTGAATATGTTAAAATATCTGTCAGGGATTATGGAGAAGGTATTCCTGAAAAATATATAAATAAAGTTTTTGATCCGTATTTTTCAACCAAAAAAACAAGAACGGATCAGGTAAGGGGGCTGGGGCTTACCCATGTTTATTCAATAGTAAAAAAACACAGGGGCTATGTGAATATCAGTTCAAAACCAGGCATAAGAACTGTTGTTTCAATTTTTCTTCCTGCTTTAAGCAAAGAAAAAATTCAGACTGAGATTACATCTGTTGAAGAAGATTCTCCTGAAAATGAGAATAGAAAATCCCTGATAATGGGAAAAATACTTTTAATGGATGATGAGGAAATTGTCCGTGATGTTGCAGGTCAGATGCTTTATGAACTGGGTTATATTGTAGTTTATGCCAGGGAAGGAACCGAAGCTGTGAATCTTTATAAAGCAGCAATAAAAGACAGACAGCCCTTTGATGCTGTTATCCTGGATTTAAATGTAAAAGAAGGCTCAGGAGGAAAAGCAGCTATAATGGAACTGGCTGAAATAGACCCGGATGTAAAAGGGATTGCTTCAAGCGGGTATTCCAATGATCCTGAGATGAAGGATTATAAATATCACGGTTTCAGCGGCGTTGTGGGCAAACCTTACAGTATTTGGGAATTGGAAGAGACTTTGGAAAAGATTATGACAGATTGAGGCAGGTTTGAAACCTGCCCCAATTTATTATCCGATTTTCAAAGCAGCGTCAAAGCCCAGATCAAAGGCTTTGATATTTATTTCAACAAAGGCTTTTTTGGTTTTTGTTGATATGGCCTGCTTGATATTGTCAGCAGAAAGCGGAAGGGTTTTTGTCTGGAGCATGGCTCCTAAAAGTACCATGTTAACAGCCATTACATTTCCGGCCTGTTCTGCAAGTTCCCTTGCATCAAAAGCTATGAGCCTGGCTGTTTTTGCCTTGATAAGATCTTGAATATCCTTTAGTTTTGGATATGCTGCCCTGCCTGTTGTTACTGTAAAAGGCGACAGGGGCGACAGATTGGTGATTACCGTTGTATTGGCATTGCATTTATTAAGTGCCCGAAGAGTTTCCGCAGGTTCAAATCCCACAAGAAGGTCTGCTTCTCCATCAGAGATAATAGTGCTTTTTGCATTTCCGAATACAATGGCAGATTCCACAACACCGCCCCGCTGTGCCATGCCGTGAATTTCACTCATGCGCACAGGTATATCTGAAAGCAGGGCAGCTTCCCCGATAACCCTGGAGGTAAGCAGGTTTCCCTGGCCTCCAACAGCTACGATTATTAATCTTGTTATATTATTCATAATTATTTTTCCAATATATATTTTTTCCTGATTAAATTTTCAAATCAATCATTTTTTTAAAGGAACAATGGCATTTTCTGGACAAATCTGGGCACATACTGAACAGCTCCAGCAAAGCTGAGGATCAATTTTTATGCGCTCATTTTCAAGGTAGAAAGCAGGACATGCCAGGGAGTCAATGCAGGTCCTGTGGTTTTTGCATTTATCATTGATTGTAAAAGGCAGTCCTCTTTTCTTTTTCAGGCTTTTTGCATATAAAGAGCAGATTTCTTTGGATATAATAACTGAAACACCTTCAAAAGCGATTGCCTCTTTTATGGCTTCAATGCTTTTTTTAACCCTGAAAGGTTTGATAACACTAACATGCTCAACCCCAACTGCCCTGACCACATTTTCAATGGAAACCCTTCCGTATCCGCTCAGGTTCAGCTGTTCCATGTCAACTCCGGGATTTGGCTGGTGCCCTGTCATGGCAGTTGTTCCGTTATCTAAAATGACAAGTGTAAAATTATGCTTGTTAAACACTGCATTTATAAGCCCGTTTAAACCTGAATGGAAAAATGTGGAATCCCCGATAAAGGAAACCACTTTTTTATCTGTCACTTTGGAAAATCCGCAGGAAGATCCGACTGAGGCACCCATGCACACAACAAAATCAGCCATTGAAAGGGGGGGAAGAAATCCCAGAGTATAACATCCTATGTCTGAAGGATGCATGGCATCCATTCCTTTACATGCCTGTTTAACAGCATAGAAGGTTGCACGGTGGGAGCATCCGGCACAAAGTGTGGGAGGTCTCTGGGGAATTTCAGGAAGATCCGAAAGATCAGGTTTTAGCGGTGCTGTATATGGAATATTAAAAAAATCAGCCACACCTTTTCTTACCATTGCCGGGTCAAATTCATAGAGTCTGGAAAAGAGTTCCTTTGATTTACCTTTAATGGGAATGGTCAGACCTGCCTCCTGGGCAAATGACTTGACCCATTCCTCCATATACGGCTCGCCTTCTTCAACAACCAGGATGCTGTCACATTGTTTGAGAAAGTCTTTAATCAGATTTTCAGGCATGGGATGGGAAAAACCAAGGCGGAGGATTCTGGTTTTATCTGTAATATCAAGCTCTTTAACAGCATCGGAAACATAATTATAACTTACCCCGTTGCATACTATGCCCCATTTTCCTTTGCCTTCAACAAGGTTAAATATTGAAGTTTCGGCAATCTTTTCAGCCCTGTCCAGATTTTCAAGAAGCCGCACATGGAGCTTTCTCGAAACAGCAGGAACACACACATAATTAAAAGGATCTTTAATAAAATCTCCTTTGGGTTTCCTTTGTTTCATTTCTCCAAGGGTGATAACCTCATTTGAATGGTTTATCCTGGTAGTAGTTCTGAAAAGAACCGGTTCACCAAGTTTTTCCGAAAGCTCAAAAGCATAGGGCATCATCTCTTTTGCTTCTTCAACTGAAGACGGCTCCAGCATAGGCATTCCTGAAAGCTTTGCAAAATACCTGTTATCCTGTTCATTCTGACTTGAGAACATAAAAGGGTCATCAGCAGTAAGTATAACCATGCCTGCCTTAACCCCTATATAAGAAAGTGTCATAAAAACATCGGCTGCAACATTCATTCCCACATGCTTCATCATGCACATGGTCCTGACCCCTGAATTGGCTGCTGCGGCCGCTACTTCAAGAGCTACCTTTTCATTGGTGCTGTATTCAAAATACAGGTCTGTTTCCTGGGATATTTGAAATAGATTCAGAGATATTTCCGAGGAAGGCGTACCTGGATAGGTGCTGGCAAAAGCAACACCAGCCTCAATTGCTCCCCTGGCAATGGCCTCATTGCCCAGAACAAGCATTTTTTGCCCCGGATTATCAGTCAATAGTTTGTGCATATTTTTTTCCTTG
>JAUCGD010000275.1 GCA_030377945.1 Desulfobacterales bacterium HSG17
TTTAGTATGTTTTCAGCATTTTCCGATTCCAATACAAGATGATTTTCCTTTTTGTCTGGTGAGATTTTTACGGTTATTTTTTTTTGGTCATCCCAGTTCCCTTTTAAATCTGTTGATACAATACCTGTTTTAGGCAAATTTATTACTGGTGACGGAATTATTGCTACTAATTATACTGCAACAGGGCCTTACAGAGATCCTGATGTTAAAATTGAGCCAATGTCAACCCTTGCTATTGGAGGAATTAGAAAGATTATTGACAATCTTAAACTGCAAAAGCCTTCTGATACAAGATTTCAAGAAAATACAAACCAGGGAGATAAATGAGAACATATAATTGGTTTTATTGAAAATTAATCAAAAAATAAGGGACTAAATACATAATGCGATATTTAATGATAGATATTGGTGCAGGAACCATGGATATCCTGTACTATGATGAAGAGAAGGACTTGCTTTACAAATCAGTTGTTAAATCCCCTGTAAAATACATTGCGGAAAAAGCAGCCCAGCTTAATGGCAGTCTGGCTGTTTCAGGCTGTGAAATGGGAGGCGGTTCAATTTCTTCGGTTCTCAAACAACGCGCAAAAAAGGCCCGCGTTGTTATGTCTGCTTCTGCGGCCGAAACCATTCATCATAATCCTGACCGAGTTCTGGAAACAGGAATTGAGATAGCTGAAGATCCAGAGGTACAACAGCTTCAAAACAGTCCTGAGTTCACCCCGCTAATCCTCGGAGATATTGATATTGAACGAATCAAAACCATAGTATCAGGTTTTGGTGTGCCTTTTTCCTTTGACATTGTGGGTATCTGTGTACAGGATCACGGTAAAGCACCGAATAATGTCTCACACCTGGATTTTCGGCATAATCTATTTCAAGCTGCTCTGGATAAAAATCCTTTTCCCCATGCCCTGATTTACAAAATAGATGAAGTTCCAAAAATTATGAACCGGCTTTGTGCCATTGGCAGAAGCGCCCAAGCCCTGCCTGTAAAAGAAATTTATCTTATGGACAGCGGAATGGCTGCCATTCTTGGGGCTTCAACTGATGTGCTTTGCAGAAATAAAAAAAATATAATGGTGCTTGATATTGCAACCTCCCACACTGTGGGAGCAGCAATGATTGAAGGAGAACTGGCCGGTTTTTTTGAATATCATACACATGATATGACCCTTGAAAGACTTGAATCGCTTCTCAAAAATCTTGCAGACGGCAATCTCTCCCATGAAAATATTTTATCTGAAGGCGGTCACGGAGCCTATATCCGCAAGGCTTTTGGTTTTGATTCTGCTGAAATCATCCTTGCAACCGGGCCAAAACGAAAATTGTTAAATAATTCAAATTTGCCCATAGTCTTTGGCTCTCCTTTGGGCGATAATATGATGACCGGCACAGCAGGTCTTCTGGAGGCTGTTCGCAGGCGTAAAGGGCTTGAGTCTATTGGGAATGTGTAAATAACCTTGATAAAATACTTTGTGAACAAAGAAAGAGTCTTGACTTTTTACTATTAAAAAGTAATTTAAACATTGTTTATAATTGTTTTTGTAAGCACCTGAACAAAAATTCAACAATATCTATGTAGGGTGCGTTAGGCCATAGCCGTAACGCACCTTCAATGTTTAAAGGTGCGTTACGCTGCGCTAACACACCCTACGGATGTTATAGAACTTTTGATTTGGAGTTTATGTTCATTCAGGATATTTTTTTATAGACAAAGGGGGGGCGTTTATGAAACGTATGAAAGAACAGGATTTAATTGACTGGAAGAATTCCTCTCGCCGTAAACCGCTTATTATCCGGGGAGCGCGTCAGGTTGGTAAAACCTGGCTGGTGGAAAATGTCCTGGCAAATCAATTTGAAAGCTTTGTAAAAATTGATCTGGAGAAACGAAAGGATCTTCATGTTCATTTTGCTGAAAATCTGGACTGCCGCAATATATTGAATCATCTGGAACTGGTCACACAGCGAATCATTCCCAATAAAACCCTGCTTTTTTTTGATGAGATTCAAGCCTGTCCCCGTGCCATTACAGCCTTGCGGTATTTTTACGAAGAAATGCCGGAACTTCATGTTGTTGCAGCCGGTTCCCTGCTGGAATTTGCATTTGCCGAAATATCAATTCCTGTTGGCCGGGTCCAGTATCTGCATTTACATCCAATGACTTTCTATGAATATCTCCTGGCAATGGGCAAAGTGCCAATGGCAGAATATGCCATCACTTCATCAGAGCATGTCAGCCCGACCATCCAGCAGACCATACTCAAAGAATTGCGAAGCTATTTTTTTATCGGGGGAATGCCTGAAAGTGTTAAAACTTGGCGGGATTCAGGCTCCATGCTTGAAACCTTCCAGGTTCAGTCTGAAATTCTGGAATCATACAGGGATGATTTTTCCAAATATAAACCCCATATTGACACCTTATGCCTTGATGCTGTTTTTTTAAATGTTGCAAAAAGTGTTGGAGAGCAGTTGAAATATACCCGTCTTAATGATAATCATTCCGGGCAGATGAATCGCAAGGCTTTTGACTTATTAGCCAAAGCCAGGATAATTCAAAAAATTCCTGTGTGCAATCCTTCTGGCCTGCCATTGGGCGCAACAGCCAATCCCAAAAAATTTAAAGCATCTGTATTAGATATTGGACTTATGCAGCGTATCAGCCAAGTTCCTGTTGAACTGGAATTGCAGCAGACAAAACTCCTGGCAATGTATCAGGGAAAACTGGCAGAACAATTTGTTGCTCAGGAGCTTTTGGCCTGGCACAGCTCAGAATTGTTTTACTGGGCAAGAGATGCACGGGGCAGCAGTGCTGAGGTGGATTTTCTTGCTGTTAAACAGGGCGCTGTCTATCCTGTTGAGGTGAAATCAGGTGCAGGCGGAAGTTTGAGAAGTCTTCATTTAATGCTCAAAGCATATCCCAACTGCCCATACGGGTTGGTATTGTATGATGGTACATATAATAAACTGCCGGATCAAAAAATATGTTTTCATCCCCTATATTCGGTTGCGACTATTGGCGACAGGTGTGTTAATACCTTTTCATGTCCTGCAAAGGCCCATACAATCCATTGACATCCGTATTTTTTAAAGTTAGAGTTTAAATATTATGGATAAAAAAAGATTTCTTGAACAAAAGATAGATAAATTATTGAAAATGTTTCCGGCCGTGGCAGTCATTGGTTCCAGGCAGTGCGGTAAATCAACCCTGGTTCAGGCTATTCGTCCCGGCTGGAAATATTATGATCTTGAAAGGCCGGATGATTACCAGCTTATCACTTCTGACACACTGGGATTTTTCAGCAGACAAAAGGAAAAAACCATTATTGATGAGGCCCAGCAATTTCCTGAATTGTTTAAAGTTTTGCGCGGGGTTATTGATAAGGATAGAAAAGCTGCGGGACGATTTTTGCTTACCGGCTCAAGTTCTCCTGAAATTATAAAAGGGCTGTCTGAAAGCCTGGCAGGCAGGATTGCAACTATTGAACTTTGGCCTTTTAAAGCTGCTGAATTTTTCGATAAACCATTTCCAGATATCTATTCAATTCTAACAGAATCAGAGCCTGATATTAACAGTCTGCCAGAAAATCTATCAGATCTTCAAGCAAATATTGAACCTGCACAGATATACGAACACTGGTTTTTAGGCGGGTATCCTGAACCAAGAATCAAAGGGCAGGTTATGCCTGAATTCAATGGTTTATGGATGGATGAATATTTTTCAGATTATATCAGGAGAGATATTCAGCGTCTTTTTCCAAGGATAAACACCCATAAATTCCGTGTTTTTATCCAGACTCTATCTTTTCTTTCCGGAAATATTATTAACCGGTCGCAAATAGCCAGATCTCTGGAAGTCAGTTCTGTTACTGCAAAAGAATACCTTGAAATACTTCATAATACTTTTATCTGGCGAAATCTCAGGACTTATGAAAAAAACAAGTTGAAAAAAGTTCAAAAAATGCCAAAGGGGTTTTTCCGGGATCAGGGTATCCTGCATCATCTTTTAAAAATAGATGATCTTGACAGGATGCTTGTCCACCCGGCAGCCGGAACTTCTTTTGAGTCTTTTGTTATTGAAGAGATTATCAGGGGATTTCAATGTACATTAAAGCCTGGAATTGATTTTCACTTTTACCGCACAAAGGATAAGTCAGAGGTTGATTTGATTATTGAAGCACCTTTTGGGCTGATTCCCATTGAAATAAAACTGGGCTATAAAGTAAATCAAAGAATGCTGACAGGTCTAAAAAATTTTATCCAGGATACCGGGGTTCCATTTGGCATACTGGTAAATAATTCAGATAAAATTGAATTTTTAAGCGATAAAATAATCCAGATTCCTGCTATTTATTTTTGAGTAATGGAACTCCTAATAAATAAAATACCCGCATCAAGCTGGGGAATAAATCCCCCAGCTACAAGC
>JAUCGD010000276.1 GCA_030377945.1 Desulfobacterales bacterium HSG17
GATGATTTTGGTTGTGGCGTTTGTAGAGACGCTAAATTTTGCGTCTCTACCATGCGGTATTTGTTTTTGTATTTACCTGTTTTCATGTTATCCCACCTTTATGTTTTTTATTTATTCTTTTTGGGTTATACAGCGGAAGCCTGTTGTGCTGTCTCTCATGTTTTCTGATTTAATTGATTTTGCATATGTCAGGGCAGCAGATGACAGATCAGACCAGGCCCCGCCTTTGAGAATTCTGAAATTACCGCTCTGTTTTGTTGTCCATTCCCGGATATTTCCTGACATGTCATAACATCCTGAAGGGCTTACACCATTGGGGTATCGCGTTACTCTGCTTATTTTTCCCAGTTCCGATTCCCTTGTATTGCATTTATCCGGGTCAAAGTCATTTCCCCAGGGATACTCATTTCCCTGGGTTCCGCGGGCTGCCCTTTCCCATTGTGCCTCTGTGGGAATTTGTTTTCCGCACCATTTTGCATAGGCATGAGCTTCATAATAGTTTACTCCCACAACAGGGCATCCGGGGCTGTTAAATTTTTCATTATTCCACATTGCAGGCTGTGTTATTTTGTTTTCCTGTTTCCATTTCCAGCCTTCCAAAGTCCACAGGTCTTTATTTTCATATGCCCCTGCATCTATAAATGCCCGAAACTGTTCATTGGTTACCGGGTAAATATCAATCAGAAACGGAATTTCAATAGTTTCCGGTTTTTTATTTTCTCCTTTAAGAAAATCACCTGCCTGTATTTTTACCATACCCTCTGTATTGACGATTATTTCCTCCTTTTTTTCTGTCTTTCCAGGTGTTTCAACAATTCCGCCAAAGGTAATCAACTGCTCAATCTGCTTCTTTGAAGCATCAAAATTAAGCAGGATATTCATAAGCCCTTTGTTTCTCAGATATACGTGCAGGGACTGGGGAAAGATTTCCGGGGTAATAAGGTTTTCAGGTATATTATCAATGTGTTCGGAATCTGTTTTTTCAGCCAGGATTTTAAGCTTCTGTTTCAGGGTTTCAAATATTCCGGGATTGTCGCAGATTTCATCTTTAAGCTGCGGGCTGACATATTCAATAATGCTCCAGTACAGCAGATGCCTGAATTCAATATTAACATCACGGTTTAGACGGATGCCTTCCATGAGATTCAGATTATTGAAAAAACGTTTTAACTGCCTGGGATTATTTTGAATGGCCGGAATAATTGTTGATAAATGGGGAACAAGTTCCTCTTTCATTTCCGGGATTGTTTCATTGATATACAGTTCAAAATCATTAACAGGTATCTGGGGCAGGTTAAAGGAAACCTGTACAATTTTATCCATGAACCTGACAGCATCGGCTTCATAGTTTTTTTCCAGGGCTTTGAGTATGATGTCATGGGCCGCACCAATAACAAAGATGCAGCCGGGTTTGTCCAGAAAGAGTTTAATGGTTTCAAGAACCAGGGGGATTTTGTCGGGCGGGCATCTGTCAAGATCATCAATAAAGACCACCAAAGCTCCTTTTGTATCATCATTCCATGTTTCACGTTCCCTGACTTTGGGGCGCCAGCTCAGGTAATCCCATATCAACCGGTCATAAATATCTTGGAAAATGTCGTAAAACCCAAGCTTTTTCTTATATTCAGGATCAGTAAATATCTGGGCAAATTCACCTCCACCCACAAATTTGATCAGTTTTTCAGATAGTTTGGGTATGTTGATTTTTGTGACAAGTTCTTCAATCTGGGCCTTACATTCCAAAATAAAACCGTCTGCTTTCATGGATTTGAATATTTCTTCAATAAAACCGGCCAGTATTTCTTCTTCTTTGGCATATTTCCATGCCTGGAACCAGACTGTTTTGCATCTTCTGTGGGTGGGTGTGCTTTTTTGGAATTTTTCTTTGTCCAGTTCCTGTTTTACAGTCTGCATCAGGGTGGTTTTGCCTGAACCCCAGGCTCCGTAGATGCCGATTACAAGAGGTGTTTTGTTGTTTTTGTTTATTATTATGCCTGATATGGTTTTTGTGTAGGCTTCAAATCCGAAAAAATTGGTTTTTGATTCGGGGTTGTCACTTATTATTGTTACTGGTTTTATTGGCATTTTTCCTTTTTTCCTTTTTCCTTTTTCCTTTTTTACCACAGAGGGCACAGAGAGCACAGAGAAGGCACAGAGATTTTTATTTTTTCGACTTAGAAATCCAATTTTTTTAAAAATCGGATTTCTTTTCTCTGCGGTTCTCTGTGCGTTCTTTGTGTCCTCTGTGGTTAATAACAAGTCATTCAGCAGGCATTTCACTAACTGCCGGTTTCTGATGCTGCTGTTTTGTAGCATTGGGCTGCTTTATCCGGGTCGTTTATCAGGGCGTAGCATATTCCTGCGCTCAGGTGGTCTCCATGTTTCTGGTATTGTTGGGCATGGTGTTGCAGACTTGTTTCAGGTTTTTCAGGTTTTGTGTTTTTTGGATCTTTTTGATTTCTTTCAAGCATTTTTCGGAATATTCCTTTTTGATTTTCGGAATTTTCTTTTGATTGAGGCCGCAGGGTCCATTTTAACCGGGGCAGACCGGATACAGGTTGTATTTTAAATGCAGTACAGGGCCTTTGGGTTTCTGCGACCAGTGCGCGGGTTAATGGTGTAAATTCTTTTGCAGGTATGTCCAGTCGAAGGCTGTCTGTCAGGAATGCACAGGTTTCCTGTGCTATCTCCATAAGTTCCGAGAGAATTTCCCAGGGCAGTTCAGGGGTTAGGCGTGAGCAAAGAGGTATGAACAGCCTGGTATCTTTTACACTTCGCAGGGGAATTCCAAAGGGTATGCCTTTAATTGGGAATTGATTTCCCATGAGTACAGCATAATCCTGTCCCTGGCAGAGATGGTATTTGTGCAGATTATTTTCCGGCATCTGGCGCACAAGCCGCCCAAGCCAGTCCATCTCCCGCTTATCCAGGATCAGGGCAGCCGGAAAAGGTGAAATGCCCGGCTCAGGTATGAGACGAACTGGAATTTCCAGGGGCATTTCTGCCTGATTTTCAGGGGATATTATTGGGCATGCCATATTATGCTTTGCAGTGTTCGGGGTTTGCAGGTTTATGAGTTTGTCTCCGTTAAAAAATGCAGGTGCAGGACTCAGGCACATGTTTTTAAAATCCGGTCCTGGTGTAAATAACAAGAGGCTTTTTTCGGGAAATACATCCGGGATGTTCTGGCAGGGGTATTTATATCCCCATTCTATCAGTATTTTACAATCTTCCTGTGCTTCTGTTTCTGTCAGTATTGCACATCTGGGAAGTGATTTCAGATAGGACATTACAAATCCGGGTACAAATGAACCGGCCGGTGCATCGGGCCTGGGTGATATTTGAAAGAGAATATAATTTTTTCCTTTTTCAGTGCTAAAACTGGCTACGTGAAATCTCAGGTGATGGGCGCGGAAATAGTGGGAAAGCATGGCATATAATGGGGGTTGGGTTAATACATATACGGTTTCTGACAAAGTTTTTGCCTGTTTCGGATGCGGTGGGATGCTTAACAGAAGTTCATCAAGGGAGAGTTCATTCATTATATCAGGTGAGATTACATGGGTTCCGTTGATGTCTGTCAGTAAGATATCAGGGCCATCAGGTAGTTTTGCATCTGGAATATCATATCCCCTGGGTGCGCTTTCATCCCTGTATCGGATAAATGCCCGGTCTTTGCCAATAAACAGGATGCTGTCAGTCAGTTCCGATGCTGAAAGGACTGTATCGTAAAAACTTGACAGGTCATCAGCTTTGGGGTTTGGCGGGGTTATGAGGATTATATAGGTTTTGTTTTTTATATTGCTGATGGAAACATGGGCTGAGAGACTTATTTCCATGCTGAGGCAGGCAAGTATGCTTATGAGTCTGTCAAATAGTGTGCCGGTTTTATGTTCATCTTCATTATCTGTGCCGGTGAGCAGGATAATGCCCTGGGGAGCCACCAGGATGTTGCGTTTGTCTGGGCGTAAATCCGGAAATGAAGGGGCCTGGCCTGGTGCAGAAGGCCGGGCTTTTTGGTTTTGGAGTTCTTTTTTGTCAGGTTTTGGGTCTGGTTCGGATTCAGATATAACCGGTTTGCTGATTTTGCGGAATTTGATTCGTTTTTTGTGTTGTTTGCAATATTCAGTTCCGGGTATAGCACGATTGCTGCATTGTTCTTTGGTGTTTATCATTTTTTTGCATTGTGACATTGGTTTTGTTCCTTTTTTTATTTTTTTAGCCGCCTAGTCGTTACCGTTTTTGCGGCTAGCGGGGGCTATCGCCCCCTGCCCCCCCTTTAATCATCAAATCATTCACGATACCAAATTATTTAAATAAAATAATATTCCAATTCTTCATGAGCTCCACACTACACACTAATTATTGCCTTCCAGGACGGACAAGCGAACCTAACACCTTCTAATGT
>JAUCGD010000277.1 GCA_030377945.1 Desulfobacterales bacterium HSG17
TATCATTATATGGTTTTGCAACAAATTCCCTTGCTCCTAGAGCAATGGCCTTTTCACGGTGTTTTTCCGTAACCCTTGAAGTCAGCATTACAACAGGAATGTTTTTATATTTTGATTGTGCTCCCAGGGCACTTAAAAATTCATAACCATTCATTCGCGGCATTTCAACATCCAATAAAATAAGATCCGGAATGCCGTCTTGCAGTTTTTCCAGAGCCTCAACTCCGTCTTTGGCAATACGAAATTTCCAGCCCTGATCCTCTATCAGTCTGGATACTACCCTGCGTATGCTGACAGAATCATCAACAATCATTATAGATAATGTTTTTTCAGCCATGATTCCGTGATCAAAGGTTTCTGCCCCGGACCCTGCACTGTCAAAATCATCAGAAGCTTTTCCAATCAATTCAGGAATATTCAATATTGGAACAACATTGCCATCTCCAATTATGGTTACACCTGATATTCCTTTAACATATCCCAGGTGAGAGCCTGTACTTTTTATCACTATTTCCTGCTGCCCTATTAAAGCATCAATTTCAAGTGCTTTTCGATTATTATCCGACTCTGTTACCAGGACAATGGGATTTTGAGTATTAATAGATGTTTCTTCTGATCTTTCCCTGGAATTGATAAAATGCTTTAATGAATAAAGGGGTAAAATTTTATCTCCTACCTTTATTGCTCTTGTGGGGCTGGTTATAAGATTTTGAGGCTCAACTCTGATAATTTCCTTGATTTCATTTAAGGCAATAGCAAGGGTTCTGCCGGAAAGTGAAAAAAGAAGCGCTCTTACAGCAGCAAATGTTAACGGAATACGTATGGTAAATTGTGTACCTTTATCTTGCTGAGAAGCTACCCTGACAGTCCCTTTGAGTTCATGGATATTTTCCCTGACAACATCCATTCCAACACCCCTGCCAGAGACCTGGCTGATTTTATCACTTGTACTCAGCCCCGGTCTAAATATAAGAGAAGCCAGTTCTTGTTCGGAAATTGAAACATCTTTACCAATAAATCCAACCTGGCGGGCTTTTTTTTCAATATTTCTATAGTTCAGTCCTGCCCCGTCATCTGAAATGCGTATTACTACCTGGTTTCCTTCACGAAAGGCTTCAAGTTTAATGGTTGCAACCTGGGGTTTGTTTTTCTTTTTTCTTATTTCAGGGGTTTCAATGCCATGATCTGCTGAATTTCTGAGAAGATGCATAAGAGGGTCGGTAATTTTTTCCCACACAAGCCTGTCCAGTTCAATTTCTTCTCCAATAAGAACCAGCCTGATTTTTTTATTGATCATTTTGGAAACTTCACGGACAGTTCTACGAAGTTTATTGCTCAGGGTTGACATTGGGAGCATACGAACCTTCATCATTTTATCCTGAAGTTCACTCAGTAAAACCCTCTGGCGGTTGATATGGCCGTCAAATTCACTGTGAAGTCCTGCATAACGTGTATAAATAGCGCCAACATCAATAGCTGACTCATTAAGGGTGCGGATAATCATGCTGAGTTCGGAATAACTGTCAAGTTCAAGATCATCAAATTCATCCGGGCCCAAGTCATGATCCTTGCTTGATTCATTTTCTTTGGTATTTATATTTTCAGCCTGCTCTCTTTTTTCAGTCTGCTCTCTCTTATTAGATTTATTTTCAAGATTTTTCAGATTGCCCAGAGCTTTTACCTCGTAGCCGACCTCCATATTTCTTGCAATTTCCCGAAGACGATTCCTTGCATATTCAAGCTCATTAATAGCTTCCATAAAAACATTCATCTGCTGATCAAATGCACTGGCTGCAATTATGAGTTCTCCAGTCAGATTTACAAGTTCATCAACCTGTTCCGTTCCTACACGCAGGGTCTGGGTCTGGCTGGAAAAATTATCCCGATTTAAATCATTTGGTTCCTTATTATCATAATTCTCAGTCTTGACCGGGTTCTCAGTCTTGACCGGGCGTGATTCAGGTTCAACGTTTTTATTAACAGGTTTTGCCTGTTCCAAATCCGTTTGATTGGGTTTATCGCTAATTATTCCTGAATATTTTTGTTTAAGATCTTCACATTTTGAAGTCTGGGGATCTAAAGGAGATGCAATTATGGCTGCCAGTAAATCTCCAGACTCCATGAGAAGTTCAATAATTTCATGGTCTATTGTCTGAGTTTCTTCATAAAGCCAGTCAAGAAAATCTTCCATTGTATGGCCCCAGGAAGAAATATTTGACAGGCCGATAACTGCTGCTGCTCCTTTTACCGTATGAACCGAACGCCGAATTTTCCTGATAATTTCCTTTTGTGCCGAAGACATTTCAACAGGGCCTGAAATCTGTGATTCAAGGATATTTAACGAACCGTCCAGATCCTCCATATGCTCTTTAGCTTCTTCATAGAAACTGTCCAGCAATTCAGGCATAATATCGGGCATTTGTCCTTGGACAGGCTCAGGGACCGCCGGGCTGGCAGCAGGCAGATCTATATCATCCGGCAGATCATATATTTCATCGTCAAAATCATGCTCTAAATCATCACCAGATAAATCATCAGATAAATCAGGAAAATCTCCGAGTTGTGCTCCATCTGTACCGCCTTCTATTTCAGGAACCTGCTCAATTACAGAAGATATTTCTTTTTCATCTTCTTTTTCAGGCTTATTTAGAAGACGTCTGTATGCCAGGATTGTTTCTTTAAGCATGACATGTGAATTGACCCCGTTTCCAAGAATATCATCACAATACTTCTCAATCTGGCTGACAGTTAGAGCCATTACTTTACAGGCTTCATTATTTAGTTCAAATGTTTTGTTTATAATCTCGGAAAGTGCATTTTCCATCTGCAAAGTGATATTGCTCAATCCTGGAATCCCAATCATTAATGATGCGCCTTTAATAGTATGAACAAGGCGGTGGAGTTCATTAATTACATCTTCTTCAGGGTTATCTTTTAAAGATGCCACTCCCTGTGTAAGAGAAGGAATATATGTCCGTACTTCTTCAATATATCCGCTTATAATCTCATTAACAGGTGAACCGGGCATTAATAAACTCCTTGGAATTTTTCAGATAACAGGTTTCTAATCCGACCCAAAAGCATTCATTCGAGAATCAGATAATAATCTATTTACATCAATAATATTGAGCAGGCCTTCAGGAAGGGAAATTCCTCCTGAAACATAAGATGTCCATAAACCTGCATCAGAATCAGTTCTTTTATAAAGTTGGTTTTGAATTTCCGTATCAATCTGTTCGGAAAAAATAATTCCCATGATTTTATCTGCCAGTATGCCTATTTTTATTTCCTGGTTATGCATAATGATTAGTCTCTGGGTTCGTTTAACTCTGGAATGAGTCAAATTAAAAAAAGATTTTATATCTACGATGGAAATAATTTCACCTCGGATATTGCTTACACCAAGAATCCAGCCAGGCAGATTAGGCAGGGGTGTTATCCGGGGACATATTCCTATTTCAAGAACAGCAGACAGGGGAAAAGCCAATAGTATATCCTGTAATATGAATTTTATATACTGTCTGTTCCTGAAACGGTCCTTATCTGAACTAAAATCATTCCTGTCAAATCCAGAACTGATATTTTCTGTCAATTCTTTATCAATATCATTTAAAAGGTCTTCCAGGGGAACAGCAGATTGTTTTGCTTTATTGTCTATATTCTTATCAGCTATATTTTCAGGCATAATTAAAGGCATAAACTTAGAGGTATTTACCTATTGTTTCCACAAGCACTTTTGGATCAAAAGGTTTTGTCAGGTAGGCAGCAGAACCTGCAAGTTTGCCCTTTACCTTATGAACAAAACCATCCCTGCTTGTGAGCATGATAACAGGAATATCTTTAAACACTGCATTGCTTTTGATTATTGAAAGAATTTTGTACCCGTCCATCTTTGGCAGAATAATGTCCAGCAGTATTAAATCCGGTTTTTCTTCATTCAGGCGGCTCAATGCCTCCAGTCCGTCCCTGGCTTCAATTATATCATAGCCTTTTTGGCCAAGTGTAATGGAAATAACCTTTCTTGTTGTTGAACTGTCTTCCACAACCAGTATTTTTTTCTTTTCCGCTTTTCCTGAAGAAGCTGCATCATCTGCCTGCTTTACTTCGGGCTTGATTTCTTTTTCAAAGGAAGAGGTAGTTGCATCCATTGCCATATGGTTAACAAGCGCTCTTAACTGCTCTGAAAAGATTTCTTTGTCAGGAGCAAGTTTAACTGTTTTATGAAAAAGGTTCAGAGCTTCTTCCCAGTGTTCAAGATTCAAATGGGCAATGCTTAAAAAATAATGGGCATTAATATTTTTTTCCCGGCTGATTACCTTCATATAGCGTTCAATAGCGGTTACCAGGATCTTTGAATCTGCATCTCCAAGAGCTGAAAAAAAATTCTGATGTATAAAA
>JAUCGD010000278.1 GCA_030377945.1 Desulfobacterales bacterium HSG17
AGTCGGGTTTCAAGAAGATACTCTTTTCCGATATCAAGAGCTATCCCAGAAATATCAAGAATATACTTTGAGAAATTTTTAAACTCTTCCGGGGCGACTTTGATTTTTGCCATAATTTTGTTGTTCAAAAATAATAAGTTTTTATCAGGTGACAGTTTTTACAATTTCCCGGGCAATATTTTCTAAAGGAACAACAATATCGGCAGTGCCTGATTCGACAGGCCCTTTTGGCATTCCGTAAACAGTACAGGTCTCTTCGTTCTGGGCAATTACAGTACTGCCATTATTTTTCATCTGAACAAGGCCTTTTGTACCATCTGAGCCCATTCCAGTCATTATGACTCCAGTTGATCTGCCCACATAGTGCTGAGCAATTGACCTGAACAGATAATCAACAGAAGGCTTACAGGAATTTTCCGGAGGGTCGTCAGTGATTTTGATTTTTCTTGTGATACCATCAGCACCGGCAACAATTTTCATCTGTTTTCCTCCCGGTGCGATTAATATTTTACCAGGCTCTAAGGTGTCTCCATCTGCAGCTTCTCTGACATCAAGTTTTGATTTGCTACTCAGGCTTTTTGCAAGTGAGGCTGTAAACATTGGAGGCATATGCTGTACAATCAATACAGGTACTTTAAGTTCTGCCGGCAGCATGGGAATCATTTTGGTTAAAGCATTAGGGCCACCTGTTGAAATACCAATCCCAATAATTTCTGATTTAGATTTGCGTATGACTCTTTTTGGTGATGTTGCAGGAGAGGTATCAGTCGATGGTTTTTTGAGCAGAGGTTTTGTTGTGGTTCTTACAGCTGATCTCAATCCAGGTTGGAGTCTTCCCCCTCTTTGTCTTTTGAGAGTATTAATAATAGGAGTGATGGCTTTTTTAACCTTTTCCAGATTTTCAGCCATTGTACCTTGATTTGGTTTTGGTACAAAATCAAAGGCACCGAGTTCCAGAGCTTTCATGGTCATCTCTCCTCCCTCATGGGTCAGAGTCGATAACATGATTACAACAGGAGCATCCTCTTGATCTTTTAATGCCTGCAATACTTCTATGCCGTTTACTTCAGGCATTTCAATATCAAGGGTAATAAAATCAGGTTTAAGTGTAGCTATTTTGGATAAGGCAATTTTTCCATTAAATGCTGCAGCAACAACCTCAACCCCTGGTATCTCTTTTAAAACATCACTTACTATTTTGCGGTAAACAATTGTATCATCAACCACTATTGCTTTAAGATTATCCATTATTCTTTGAGTACCTCATCAATATCAAGAATTCCAATGAGCTGTTTTTCAGTTTTTAAAACACCCTTAAAATATTTCCCCTTAACACCGCCAATATTGGATGGGGCTGGTTCAATATCTTCCTGATTGGCAATTGCAACATCACTGATTGAATCAACAAGAAGCCCTATATGTTCATCTTCTGAGTTTACAATAAGATTTCTGTTATCTACTGTTTGATTGACTGGCTCTAATCCAAGTTTTTTACCAAGATCAATAATTGTGACAATTCTTCCTCTCAGATTTAAGATGCCTTTAATATAATCAGAAGACTGGGGGACCTGGGTAATATCAAAATGCTTATTAATTTCTTGTATATTAAGGATATTAATTCCACAAAGGGCACCACCAACAAAGAAAGTTGCAAATTCCAGTTCACTGGAAGCAGCTGTAGTCTCAGCCATTTTTATCTCCTTATACTTATGAGTGTTATTTGGTCAAATGCAGATATTTTCTGATTACTTTCATCAGTCTTTCTCTGTCAAGTTTTATCTCATACTCATCAATCCCAACCTTTTTACCTTTTTCTATATGGGCTTCACTTGCAAGTGATGTCAGCGCTATGACATCAAGGTGAGAGTATTTCGAATCCCCCTTGATACGCTGGGTTAATTCAAATCCGTCCATATTAGGCATTTCAAGATCAGTAACAACAAGATCAATTTCATCTACTCTTTCTTTTAACAGCTCCCAGGCAATTCGACCATCCTCAGCCTCAATTACTGTAAAGCCATCGTCTTCCATAAAGGTTTTGACCTGGTTTCTGAAAAATGCAGAATCTTCAGCAAACAGAAGTATCTTTTTTCCTGATTTTGCCATATCTTTTGCAGCATTTACCTCGTCTTTAAACCAGTCCGGGTTCAAGATTTTTACCATTTCAAAAATATCAACAAGAAGAGTGGTGTGTTCATTGATAATCATTGAGCCGTTTATCGCAGGCTGTTTGAGTGTGCCTTCGTCAACATCAAGGCTTACTTCAAGAGCATCAACAGGTGGTGTTACCATCAACCCTAATTCTCTGTCTTTGATTTTAAAAACAATTACTTCCTGCTGCTCTTTTTCAGGAAGAGCTTTAAAATCAGTAACCTGTGATAATTCATAAAGAGGTAATGCTCCTCCTCTGTACTGTACAACTTTTCTATCTCCGAGTTGTTCAATTGTTGAGGTTTTAATTCTCTCAATACGTTCAACAATATTAAGTGGAGCTGCAAAATGTTCAGTCTCTCCATTTTTAAATGTCAGAAGTGCAGCCCTGTCTTTGGCAGCTTCTGCATCAGCTTCTGCCTGTTTTACAGTTTGTCCTGCCTCGGAGGCAGCTGATAAATCAGCCATTTGTGCAAGATTTGCAATATCAAGAATAAGTGCGACTTTACCATCACCCATAATGGTTGCACCAGCATAGGCTCTACATTTATTAAGATGTCTGCCAACAGGTTTTACAACTATCTCTTCTGAATCATACAGTTGATCTACAACAAGTCCGTATTTAAAGGCGCCTGCTGAAACAACAGCAATATTCATGGCGCTCTGGGCATGATATCTTCTGTCTTCTTCCTCTCTCTTATGAGTGGCAGACTCCTTTTTTTTACTTTCTACAAGAAGTCCTTCATCATTGATAATATGATGTTTTGATCTTCTGTCTGCAAGGTTTTTTCGTCTGTCTGAACACTCTTCATGGTCATTTCTGTCAGGGTCTTTGTATGTTTTTTCAATGCCAAGCATTTTTGAAAGATCCAGCAGTGGAAGAAGTTCTCCTCTCAATCGTACAACATCAGCATTGCCTACTTTTTCAATTTTTTCTTTTACCTGGCTTGCAGGGATTCTCAAAAGTTCATTCAAGTTAACCTGGGGGACGGCATATCTCTCATTGCCCACAGAAGTTATTTGACTTGGAATGATGGCAAGGGTTAATGGCAGTTTAATCTGAATGTCTGTACCTTTGCCCGGAGTTGAGTCCAGCTCAATAATACCGCCAAGCAATTCAATGTTGGTGGTAACCACATCCATACCAACACCGCGGCCGGAAACATCTGTGACCTCTTTTGCAGTTGAAAATCCCGGCATCATGATGAGTGCTGTTTTCTGCTTGTCTGTCATTTCATCAACCTGCTGTTCTGTCAGAAGCCCTTTTTCAACAGCAGCAACAGCCATTTTATCAGGGTCAAGCCCTTTACCGTCATCAGAAATTACAATATTAACCTGACCTGCTTCATGATAGGCTTTTAATGTTATTTTCCCGGTGGTCTCTTTTCCTGTCTGCTCTCTTACTGAGGGAAGTTCTATACCGTGATCAACCGAGTTTCTAACAAGATGCGTTAAAGGGTCGTTGATGGATTCAAGTATTGTTTTGTCTAATTCAACATCTTTGCCTTCAATAACAAGATCAATGGATTTTCCAAGTTGCTGGGATAAATCTCTTACAACCCTTGTAAATTTATTGAGGATATTGCCAATGGGCTGCATTCTTGTCCTCATTATTGCTTCCTGCAACTCAGAGGTGATCATATCAATTCTCTGGCTGGATAATTCAGCAGCCTTGGTATTTGATGAGTTAATTCCCTGGAGTAACTGGTTGCGGCTCAAAACAAGCTCTCCTGCAAGATTCATTAAAGTATCAAGAAGACCGACATTTACCCTTAATGAAGTTTGAGGCTTTATGGTTGGAACAGCAGCTTTTTTTGCAGCACTCTTTTTGGCTTTAGCAGCAACAGGTTTTGCCTTTTTTACAGCAGGTGTCTGAGCTGCTTTTTGTTCGACTGCGACTGCCTCTGGTGCTGTAGTCTGTTTTGCCACTGAAGGCATGGCAGCAGGTTCAGTATCAACATCTGTAACAGTCGTATTGGCAATCATATCATCTGAAATCTCGTGGATATATTTTTCGTCAATACCAAAAAGGGTTTCTGCCATTTCATACTCAATGATAGATGCAAAAAGGATTTGGAATGGTATTCGGTTGTACCCTGTACTGTCAGAAAGTGTGCCAACTGATTCATAATCTATTCTGGATTCAATAATAGCACCTGTTTTTTGTAAACTGTTTAATATTTCTGTAGGCAGTTTATCTTTTTCCTGGACATCATGAATTAAATCGTATTCAACAAGAAA
>JAUCGD010000279.1 GCA_030377945.1 Desulfobacterales bacterium HSG17
CACACCACACTCAAAATAATACGCTTCTCCCAGAAATAATTAACGGGGGATTATGTATGCAAGGGCGTATATACACAAAACAAAAGTGTTTTGAGTGTCAAAAGTCTTTAGAAACTGGAATTTTGAAATATATCGAGAATAAAGGCTTTTTACAATGTCCCAAACACCCCGATATTTCATGGGCTGGTTCTTGTGAGGTTCGATTCGGCCGGAAGCATCATAAGCGTTTCAAGTCTGTAAAGGAAGCTGAAAGGCACTTAAACCATATCAGGTATCAAGCTGACAACAATAAAGGTGGATTTGATCAAAGAGAATGGGCCAAATCTCAACCCCTCTCTTTTTTGTCTTTACGAGAAAAATTTGTATCTTTTAAAACAACACAATCCATTTCACCCAAACAAGTCCGGCACATAACCAGGGTTCTGGAATTAGCTGGAAAATCTTGGGACCTCATGCAAATTAAAGAAATTACTGAGGGTGAGATTGATGACTTTTTCTTAATAGATCATGGCGTTGGTAATAAAACCCTAGCCAATTGGAAAACAGTGTTGCATGATTTTTGGAAGTGGATTGTCAGGAGAGAAAAACGCCGATCAAAGCTTGAAATGCCCGAATTTCCAGAAATTAAATTTGAACTAGAAATGAAAAAAATTGTCAACATGGAGGATCAACAGGATATAATCGAAGAAGTCAGACGAATTTCTTGGGAAGCCAATCCCAGAATTTGGTTGGGAATTCGACTAATGTCTTGGTATCCAAAGGTTCGGCCAGGGGAAATGCTCAATCTCCAAGAAGGACATATTAATTGTAAAGATAATTGGATAGTCTTCCCTCAACCAAAAGAGAAAAAACCAAAATTTATTCACCTATTACCAGAACATTCAAAAATCATTCAAGAAATTCAAAGAATGATTCCATCTGCATTGCCTGATATGTTTTTTTTCAGACATCTAAAAACCAAGTCAGGAGTTAAAGCTGGTGTAAAGTTTGGTCCTAAATATTTTAATATTTGGTGGAAAAAAGCATGTAAGAATCTTGGAATTTCTGGCGTGTCTGTTTATCCTGGAGTAAAACATTCCACGGTTACTGCATTAGGAACAATCATGTCCCCAGAAGAAATTCAACACGACGTAACAGGTCATGTTTCCGATGCTTTTAAAAGGTATTTTTTGCCAGATGTTAATCGAGCTGTTGTTGCAACTCGAAAATTATCTGAAATGCAAGATGGTCAACATGTGGTCAACATTTCTAACCATATAAAATCATCTAAGTAGTTGATTTTATTAAATAAAAATGGTGGAGGCGGCGGGAGTTGAACCCGCGTCCGAAAACGATCAACCCAGGCTTCTACATACTTATCTCAAAATTTAAATTTGTTGTAATGTCTCCTTTGAGATGGATACAAAACAGTATAGTCTGAAAAGTTCAACCTGAAAGGCACAGACAATCTTTCAGGCGGTCTTGCATAGTCGACGCCCTGATCCTGAATCTGCAAGAGGGATTTCAGGCAGGACGGAAGCTGCTCTACGCAGCTACAGCGTAATTATAATCATCTGCGATTATGTTTATACTTTGCCAGTTTTACGAGCTGACAAAACACTCGGTATGCTACCATAGGCCTCAAAATCTCCGTCGAAGCCATTTCGCCCCCATATTGTAAAAGAACAATTAACACCTGATAAAATCTCAAATTTTCTATCAGACATTAATATATGATTAAATGGCTAAAAAGTCAATAATATTATTGGATTGGAAGGTTACCAGGATTCTTTTTTACGTTGCCTGTCAAGGTCTCGTTTCATATCTTTTTTTTTGATACTCTCTCTTTTATCATATATTTTTTTACCTTTACCAAGGCCAAGTTTAACCTTGATTTTACTGTTTTTAAAATATATTTTTAAAGGTATAAGAGAATACCCTCTCTCTCTGATTTTACCCAGCAATTTTTTAATTTCATATCCATGAAGCAATAATTTTCTTGTTCTCAAGGACTCATGGTTGGTGTAATAAGCATATTTATATGGTGAGATATGCAGCTGCCTTAAAAATATTTCACCATTTTTTATATCAGCATAGGAATCCTGAAAACTGACCCTTCCCTCACGGATAGCCTTAACTTCAGAGCCTACCAGCACAATTCCAGCTTCATATTCTGACTCAATCAGATAATTGTGCCGGGCTTTTTTATTGCTTGCAATAAGTTTAATAAATTCTGAATTCATATATTTTCATCCATCTGTGTAAAATGCAGCATTCCTTTATACTCTTTTAAAATAAATTCAGATATGTCATGCACATTATTAAGTGTCATGACTTTTTTTGTAATATCTTTTGCCTTTGCAGCATCAAGTTCCCGAATCATTTTTTTAATTATAGGAATAGAAGCTGAATTCATGGAAAAATTAGTCAGACCCATACCAACAAGTACAGGAATATTAATTGGATCTCCTGCCATTTCACCACACATCACAAGTTCAATATTTTTTTTCTTTGCTGCATCACAGGTCATTTTAATCATTTTTAATATAGCTGGATTTAACGCCTGGTAAAGATGGGCAACTTTTCTGTTTTGTCTGTCAATTGCCATGGAATATTGAATCAGATCATTTGTTCCAATACTAAAAAAATCGACATGTTCTGCAAGATGTTCTGCAATCAATACAGCAGATGGAACTTCGATCATAACTCCAAGAGGCACATCTGAATTAAAAACCTTATTGTCATGTTTAAGCTCTGCAACTGCTTTGTTAATGATTTCTTTAACCTGAATAATTTCTTCAACACAGGATATCATTGGGATCAATAATTTGACATTTCCAAATGATGCTGCTCTGAAAATAGCTTTTAATTGTGTTATAAATATATCCTGATTTTCAAGACAGAATCTTACTGCTCTTAAACCAAGAGCTGGGTTCGCCTCTTCAACGGTTGATAAATGAGGGTTTACCTTGTCTCCATTAATATCAAGTGTTCTTATGGTAACCTGGTTTGGAGACATTAATTCAACAAGTTCTCTGTATTTATATAAAAGTTCATCTTCAGTGGGAAACCTCTTTAAATTCAGATATAAAAATTCCGTTCTGAACAGCCCGATATCACCTGCTCCATAATCTTTAGCTCCTACAATCTCTTCCACAAGTTCAATATTTGCCATCAGATTCATGGAAACACCATCTTTTGTCACAGCAGGAAGGTGGCTTTGCCTTTCAAGGCCTGCCATGTACTCTTCAAATTTTGTCATACGATCTTCATATTTAAAGAGTATATCTTCGTCAGGATTAATTATCAAAGTTCCTGAAGAGCCATCAACAATGATGATGTCATCATTTTTAACGCTGGTGGTCGCACTGCCAAGGCCTAATACAGAAGGGATATTCAATGATTTAGCAACGATACTGGTGTGAGAATCTTTACCTCCCCTGTCTGTAACAAAACCTTTAATCAGTTCAAGCTGTATCTGACTGACATCTGCAGGCGATAAATCATGTGCAACAATAATGATACGTTTATTGATATCTGATATTTTGATATCCTGTGCACCTACAAGATATGACATAATTTTGTCAGTCACCTGGTCAATATCATTGGCTCTGGCCTGAAGGTATTTATCACCTATGTTCTGAAACATGGCTTTGATTCTGCCAGATACTTTTTTTAAAGCCCATTCAGCATTAACTTTTTCATTGGAAATTGTATCAATGGTTTTGCCATAGAGCATTTTATCTTTAAAAAGGACCATGTGTGTTTCAAGGATATTAACATTTTCACTCAAGTCATCATCCAAAGCATCAATTATCTTTGCATGATCATTTTTCGCCTTGGAAACAGCCTGTTTAAACCTGTTAATTTCCTTTGCAATCTGGGTATCGTTGATCCAATATCTTTGAACAAGATTGACGCCCTCTTTATCAACCAGATAAGCTTTGCCAATACAAATCCCGGGAGAACCACTGATTCCGTTAATTATAATTTGTTCAGATCTTGTAGAACTCATTTTTTTTACTCTCCAAAACCTGTTTCAAAAAAATCAATAATTTGATTAAGAATTTCAATATCTTCAATGTTGTCAATTTCAATCACAACCTTTGTTCCTTTTACAGCACCAAGTGTTAAAATATCTATTATACTGCCTGCATCAACCTTCTCAGCACTAGCACAAAGCCACACTTGATCTTGCGCTGCATTTGCAATTTTTGCAATTGCACCTGCAGGCCTTGCATGCATCCCAAGCTCATTTTTCACAGATGTTGTTTTTTTCATAACAATTTTTCTTCTCTTTATATCCTCCTCTTTAAAATGTCAATTCAACATTAAAATAAACTTGAGTTTAAAAATAAACTTTAGAAGGACAGCGATATATGTATTGCTTATTATTTTGTACAACAGACTTAT
>JAUCGD010000280.1 GCA_030377945.1 Desulfobacterales bacterium HSG17
ACAAATTTATATCTGCTTAAAAGAAAACATAATAATGTACCCAGAAAAACACCTGAAAATGTTCCGCAGTAGCCGATAGCCATGCCTTTAAAAACAAATATTTTTCTTATACTCTTATCTGCTGCCCCATATATTTACAGCCAGACAATGCTGCGTTCCTCCAGAAGCGTTTTCGGAGCTGTTCTAAGAGGCATTGATCCCCGCTTCCCTGTTAAGATTGCCGGAAATCCTGATAAAAAAATACTGGGAAAAATGTCGGAATCTGATATTAAAGGCAATATTCCCGGAATTATCCTGGGTAAAGAGCTTGCATTAAATCTGGGTGTTTTTCAAGGAGACTCTCTTTATCTTGTATCTCCGAGGGGGATTGTCTCACCTGTGGGTTATATGCCGTCCATGAAAAAATTTGAAGTGATAGGAATTTTTGAATCAGGCATGTATGAATATGACGGTGCAATGGCATATATCAGCCTGAGTCAGGCCCAGAAAATTCTGCGTATGGGAAAAAAGATTACAGGTATTCAAATAAGGGTGAAAAATATTGACCATGCTGCAAATATCGGGAAAAAGATAGTGGCGCATTTAGGGGATTCTTATGAAGCAAAAGACTGGATGCAGATGAACCTGAATTTTTTTTCTGCACTTAAACTGGAAAAAACAGCCATGTTTGTTATTCTGAGCCTGATAGTTCTTGTTGCTGCCTTTAATATTGCAAGTTCTCTGGCTATGATAGTAATGGAAAAGACCCGTGATATTGCCATTTTAAAAACTATGGGGGCAACAGATAAGAGTATAAGAAAAATATTTGTTTTTAAAGGCATGGCTATCGGCTACTGCGGAACATTTTCAGGTGTTTTTCTGGGTACATTATTATGTTTTCTTTTAAGCAGATATAAATTTGTCAGCCTTCCGCCAAGTATCTATTACATTACGGAACTTCCTGTGCTGCTTGAGTTTTTTGATGTATTGATTATTGCTGTTTCTGCAATAATCATTTGTTTTCTGGCTACACTTTTTCCTTCAAATCAGGCATCATCCCTTGATCCCATTGAGGCAATCCGCTATGGATAGAGCTCAGTACGAAGTGCAAAAATTAAGTCCGAAGGACGATTTTTTGCAGTTTCCCCTTGTTGATGTTAAAGGTATATGCAAAGGATTTGACGGCAGTGATGAGCGCCTTGAAATTTTAAGGGATCTGGATTTTGCCTTAACTAAAGGGGAATCGGTTGCCGTTGTAGGTGCATCAGGTATAGGTAAATCAACATTTCTTCATATTCTTGGCACTTTAGACCGGCCTGACAGGGGTAAAATGCTGTTTAATAATGAAGATGTATTTGCATTTGATAATGAAAAACTTGCAAAATTCAGAAACAAATCCATTGGATTTGTTTTCCAGTTTCATCATCTCCTGCCTGAGTTTACTGCTGTTGAAAATACCATGATGCCTTTACTTATAAACGGATTGAAAAAAAAACAGGCTTTTGAAACAGCAGCAGATCTGCTGAAAAGAGTAGGGCTTGAAACTAGAATTAATCACAGGGTAAACGAGCTTTCAGGAGGTGAGCAGCAGAGAGTTGCCCTTGCCCGTGCCCTGGTTTTAAAGCCTGCTGTACTCCTGGCTGATGAGCCAACAGGAAACCTGGATAAAAGAAACAGTGAAAAAATACACGAACTGCTCAGTGAGTTAAACAAAGAATTTCACATGACATTGGTTGTGGTTACACACAGCGCGGAGCTTGCCGCGTATATGTCCCGAAGTGTAACCCTTTTGGACGGACAACTATTTGAAACAGATTGAGGCCTGCTATGTTCAGAAGTTTCATGCTAAAAAATTTAAGATTACTTTTTATTGTTATTATATGCTTTATTCTCAGCACAATATTTACCAGCTCAATATATGCCCTGGAAACAGTTCAGGTTGTGGTATTACCTTTTGAGATTAATGCTCCTGACAGAAGAGCATATTTAAAGGAACAGCTTCCAAAGGTTATCTCCACATATCTTAAGCAGGAAGGAGCTAAAATCATTGATTCAGGTATCCTGGCTGATGCTTCCTGGAAAAATAAGCTTAAAAACTCAGGAGGTATCCGGAAATTCGGGATTGAAAGAGGTGCAGATTATGTTATCTGGGGAAGCCTTACCCGTATAGGCAATACCATAAGTATAGATGCCAGTATGATATCAACCCTTGAAAATAAACCGCCTTCTGCATTCTTTGTTGAAGGAAAGGGAGTTGAAAATCTTTCAATAACAGTAAAAAAACTGGTTCGGAAGTTCAGTTTGAAATTGTTTACACGGGAACGTGTTGCAAAGATCCAGGTCAAGGGAAATAAAAGAATTGAAGCTGATGCTGTTAAAAGAATTATAAAAACAAAGGAAGGAGATGTCTTTCTTGCCAAAAGTCTTTCCGAAGATTTGAAAGCAGTCTATAAAATGGGATATTTTGAAGATATCCGCATTGAATCTGAAGAAAGCCCAAAAGGAAAGATTATCACATTTAATCTTAAGGAAAAATCTAGTGTCCGCAAGATTCGCTTTTCAGGAAACAAGCTTTATGAAAATGATGAAATAAACGAAAGCCTTACTGTAAAAACCGGGTCTGTCCTGAATATCGTAAGAGTACAAAATAATGTCAGCCGTATAGAATCTCTTTACAAAGAAAAAAATTATCATAATGCCAAAATTACTTATAAGATAAGGCCGGTTGATAATAATCAGGCTGATATTGAATTTATTATTGATGAAGGCGATAAAGTCCGTATTAAAAATATTGAATTTATTGGGAATAATGCATATACATCCGAAGACCTTAAGGACCTGATGAAATCATCTGAAAAAGGTTTCTGGTCATGGCTGACTTCTTCAGGAGAGCTTAACAGGGAAGACCTGGAGCAGGATGCAGCAAGACTTACTGCCTATTACCAGAACAGCGGTTATATTGAAGCAAGGGTAGGGGAGCCAAAAGTAGAATATAAAGGCAACTGGATATACATAACAATAAAAATAGATGAAGGGTCAAGATACAGGGTGGGGCAGGTTTCAATAAAAGGAGACCTGGTAAAGCCTGAAAAAGAGCTTCTGGAAAACCTGAAAATATCAAATGAACAATATTATAACCGTGAGGTTGTGCGTACCGATATATTAAAGCTTTCGGATATTTACTCGGATGAAGGTTATGCTTATGTGGATATAGCACCTTCAATTAAGAGAAATCCCGGTGTTTTGACTGTTGACCTTGCCTATGTTGTAAAAAAGGGTAAAAAGGTTTATTTTGAAGCTATTCAAATAAGCGGCAATACCAAAACCAGGGAAAAGGTGATACGCCGGCAGTTAATGGTATATGAAAAAGAATTATACAGCGGCCGTCTTCTTAAAAGGAGTGTAAGAAATCTGCATCGGCTTGATTATTTTGAAGATGTTAAGGTTAACACATCCAAAGGAAGCGGTGCTGACCAGATGATTTTAAAGATCGGTCTTACTGAAAAACCCACAGGTACTTTCAGTTTTGGCGGTGGTTACAGCAGCACTGAGAATCTTTTTGCCATGGCATCCATAACCCAGAGGAATCTGTTTGGCCTGGGGCAGGTACTTCAGCTTAAAGCTGAAGTTGGGGGGAGTTCAACCCGTTTTACCACAAGTTTTACAGAACCCTGGCTTTTTGATATCCCTTTGTCAGCAGGATTTGATCTTTATAATTGGGAACGTGATTATGATACCTATGATAAAGACAGTCTGGGCGGAGCTGTTAGGTTTGGTTACCCGGTGTTTGACTATACCAGGGCTTACCTGACATACAGATATGATATTGGAGATATTGGAAATATTACTGAAGATGCTGCAAAAGAGGTTAAAGACCTTGAAGGCGAGAACATAACCAGCAGTATTGCAGCAACCTTAAGGTATGATTCAAGGGATAAGGCATTCAGTCCAACTGAAGGAGGAAATCACAGTTTTACAATTGAATATGCAGGTATTGGAGGGGATATTGCATTTACAAAATACCTGGGGGAGCTTGGCCAGTATTTTCCATTATTCTGGGGAACAGTTGGATTTCTTCATGCCAAAAGCGGTTATGTCAGGGAAAACAGCGGGGGTATTCTTCCTGATTATGAAAAATTCTACATGGGTGGGATTAATTCTCTTCGGGGATTTGACTGGAGAGATATCAGCCTGAGAGATGAAGCTGGTATTCGGGTTGGCGGATATAAATATGTACAATTTAATGCTGAATTCTTATTTCCTTTGATTAAAGAAGCCGGAATAACAGGGGTATTGTTTTTTGATACAGGAAATGTTTATGGTAAATCCGAAGATATTCAATGGGATGAACTGCGTGAAAGTGCCGGAGCAGGAATCAGGTGGTACTCACCCATGGGAC
>JAUCGD010000281.1 GCA_030377945.1 Desulfobacterales bacterium HSG17
GGAATAAATGAGGGAATAAATGAGGGAATAAATGAGGGAATAAATACATTATATCAGTATATACAAAAAAATCCTTTAAAACGAGTTTCACAAATCGAAAAAGACCTCAATATCCCTGCAAAGACATTGGAAAGATGGATAAAAATATTAAGGGATAAAGAACAAATAAAGTTTAAAGGCAGCAAAAAAACTGGTGGGTATTGTGTGCGAAATTAACAGAACAAATTAATATACAAAGGCAAACATTGCGCCAAAAACTTTTGAAATATATCTTAAAAGATTGCCCTGTAGGGGATCTGACAAATTATACCCAAACCAAGTATACCATTAGTTGTGTTTTTATTTTTTTTGAGCGATATCACCTGATGGAGAATATACTTTATTGTCTGAATTCCCAATCAATGGATAAGAACAAATTTCATATTGTTCTGGTGGAAGATAAAGGCGGCTCTGAAAAAGGCGCTGCCTTGAAGCAAAAATTTACCGATTTAAACATCTCATATTTTGCCCCGGATAATGGATGGGGAAAGATGGGATTTATGCGCAACTATGGATTATCAAAGGCCAAAGGTGATTTTGTCTTATTTCTTGATGATGATACAGTTATCATGGACAATGATTTTCTAAAAAATCTTGTTCGATTTTTTGTTATTGACTCCACTCTTGATGCTGTAATGCCGAAAGGTTTTGCCTCCCACGCTCTAATAAAGGGCAAATATGAATACCATGACCCTTTCTTTTTTACCAACCGGTGCATGGCTTATAGAAAGAACTGTCTTCTGGCACTCAAAGGGTTTGATTCAAATTTTATCGGGCAGGAAGATGTTGAATTTGCCATTCGATTTACCGTAAAAAACTATAAAGCATTAAAGACAAAAACACTTAGATATTACCACCCTCCCCTGATTTATGCAGACACATCAAAAGGATACGCAGTTGGTGCATCCTTTGCACAATCAAAATACAATCCAGTGATTAAATTTTTACTGCTATTAAATGGGATACGATGGCTTCCATTGTATTTTATACCTGGTTTAAAAAATAAATTTATGGCAAGGTTTGCAACAGGTTTTTTAAAAGGATTTATGCATACAATTTTTAATAAACAGACAAATGTTGAATATTCATGAAAATGTATAGAATTTTATCTTTCATCTATAGCTAAAGCCGTTATCATAAAACCCATTTGAATATATGCAGCAAAAGTCAAAATCATCAAATATTTTGAGATGAAGGATTAAATTTGTAGAACTAAACCTGAAGAAAAAAAAGGGAGGGGGCAAACCACGGTTTTTCATATACTATGGGGATTGTATTGAAAGCCTTGATACGAAGGTGTTCCACTGTTTTGCGGTGTTAAGAACAAGGTTTTTAAAAATAGTACTCATGCTGATTTAATATCACAGTTCAGCTAAAAAAAGCAACCTTCAAGATGACCACAAAATCAAAAATATGGGCCAGAGGTTGTCCCACCGCGAAGCGGTTTAGTTCTACAACAGATATCCTGTAATTTCTTACCCTGTTTTGATTGATACTTCTTTAAAAATGTATCAATCATAATATTTAAAAGCAAGTTCAAAAAGAAAATCTTCACTATCGGCTTTTGTAATATTTTGCCAAATAAATACTAATTTGTAATTATTTTATTGACAAAAAGCTTAAATATATTCATATTACCAATAAAATATTAATTTTACGAGGATGCTTCATGGAAATAAACGTTTTGGGAATTCGGCCGGCCGGATATGCATATCTGCTCGAAAAATTAGAGCTGATCGGTATGCCCCATTGGCATACCTCATCAGTGTCTTCTACTGGAACTCACAAATCTAAAGTTCAGGATAGTGCAATTGAAGATATATATCCGATAAGGTATTGGCCCGGGGAAAAAATCGGCGACCATCTTGAGTTCGCACTGAAATATGACGGCATCAACCTGAGCCTGTTAACACGTATCTTCGAACATTCCTCCCAAGATGAACTCACTGAATACATCAAATCCAAACCAACCGGAAAGTATGCTCGAAGGATATGGTTTTTCTATGAATTCCTGACCGGCAAGCAATTGCCTGTCGATGACGTTACTTCTGGTAACTATTTCGATGCACTGGAGACAAAGAAATATTACACTGTTGCTAACGGAGAGAAATCCCGACGACACCGCATTGTTAACAATATTCTCGGGCCCAAATCCTTCTGCCCGATCATCAGAAGGACAGAAATGCTTTCCAAAATGGAATCAGCTGATCTGCGGAAAAGGTGCGAGGATATCGTCACAGCATATCCTCCTGAGCTTCTTCACCGCGCACTTAGTTATCTATATAATAAAGAAACAAAGTCGTCCTTTAAAATTGAACACATAAGGCCCAGTGCCTCACGAACAGAAATATTTATTGCCTCACTGGGGCTTGCTGAAAAAGAGGACTTTTGCGAAAAAAAACTGCTTATAGAACTTCAGAACCGGATCGTTGACCCTCGATTCAAAGATAGCGACTATCGGGTCAGCCAAAATTATGTCGGGCAAACAGTCGCCTATCAGAAGGAGAATCTTCATTTTATCTGTCCGAAACCTGAAGATCTTCCAGATCTTATGTCCGGACTGATTGAGTCCCACAAACGGATGAAAAAGGGGAATGTATCTGCGGTCATCCATGCGGCTGCAATTGCCTACGGTTTTGTTTTCCTGCATCCATTTGATGATGGGAACGGACGAATTCATAGATTCCTGATACACAACATTCTTTCGATTCAGGAAATGGTCCCGCGCGGACTCATGTTCCCGGTATCGGCAGTCATGCTCAAAAATCCAGCAGATTACGATGCATCACTGGAAGCCTTCTCCCTGCCTTTGCTTCAACTCATCGACTATCAGTTGGATAAAATGGGGCAAATGATCGTCGAAAACAATACTGCGTGCTGGTATCAATATATGGAAATGACTTCTCAGGCAGAAGCTTTGTACGAGTTTGTAAACAAGACCATTGAAGAGGAGTTAGTCGAGGAGCTCAATTTTCTGGCCAATTACGACAATACAAGAAAGGCGATTCAGGACATCATTGACATGCCTGACCGCCTGATTGATTTGTTTATACAACTATGCCTTCAGAACAATGGAAAGCTATCTGTTAGAAAAAAATCCGCTCATTTTGATTTCCTGACTAATGAAGAACTTGCAGCTATGGAACAGGCAGTCAGAAATGGGTATAATTGCAACAGGTTTTTTTAAAAGGTTTTATCTGGACAATTTTTAATAAACAGGCAAAGGTCAATTATTAATGAAAAAAGTGGATGTCCTGGTGGTGGGAGCAGGGATTACCGGCATTACGGTTGCAAGCATACTTGCCCGTGAGAAAAATAAAAAAGTGCTTGTAGTTGAACAAAGAGACCACATTGGCGGCAACTGCTACGACTGCTATAACGATGACGGTATTCTTATCCACAAATACGGCCCTCACATCTTCCACACTGTCCACAAAGATGTATGGGACTATTTGTCAAATTTTACAGACTGGATACCTTATGTACACCATGTCAAAGCATTTGTTGATAACAAATATATATCCTTCCCCATAAATATAAACACTTTTGAGCAGCTTTTTGAAAGACCCTTTACAAAGGATGATGTCCTGTACTTTCTTGAACAAGAAAAACAGAACTTTCCTGAAATAAGAAATGCCGAAGAAATGGTTCTCTCCAGAATGGGGAAAACCATATATGAAAAATTTTTTAAAAATTATACAAAAAAACAATGGGGCATGGATGCAAAAGACCTTGCACCTGAAATCACGGCCCGCATACCAATAAGACTTGACAGAGATGAACGTTTTTTTACAGATCCTTTCCAGGGCATACCTTCCAAAGGCTATACCGCTATGTTTAATGCTATGCTGGATCATGAAAATATCCAGGTTATTACAAGAACAACCTATAAAATTATTAAAAAGGATATTTATTTTGATCGGTTGTTTTATACAGGTCCAATTGATGAATTTTTTGACTATAAATACGGTCGGTTACCTTATCGAGGAATTAACTTCTTTTTTAAAACTTTAGCAAAGAAAAAGGCGCTTCCAGCTGCTGTTGTAAACTATCCAAATGAGAATGATTATACAAGAATAACAGAATTCAAACATTTCAATTTACAAGTAACCCCTAAAACAACTCTTTGCTATGAATTTCCTGCTGATGTGACAGGATTAAATAATGATATTGTACCTGCTTATCCTGTACTTAATTCAAACTCTTTCCAAATATACCAGCTTTATAAACAAAAAATCCAAGCCTACCTAAAAATATAATATTTTTATGGGTTTGGATTTTTTGTTTATAAAGCTGGTATATTTGGAAAGAGTTTGAATTA
>JAUCGD010000282.1 GCA_030377945.1 Desulfobacterales bacterium HSG17
ATGTTTGCCTGGAAGGATCAATATGGGCGTTGTATTACGATAAACTCAAGTGGGTGATTATGAATTACACAGAAGCAAGAAGCAAAGCAGGTGAATATTTAAGACTCTCTCTAAATTATATTGCAAAATATAATCTGCCTGCCAATCCAGTGAATTATACTGTGTGGTATGAGTATGTTTCAGGCAAAAATCTCAAACTGAAAAAAGCCATTGATAATTCCTTTAAAGATGCCAAACCTTTAAACTCTAATAAAATAGAGAATCTATATCAAAAATACGTTACAGATGGTGACAGAATTGTTGTAGGTAAACTTTTAACTAAAATTTCCTTGATGCTTAAAGATGTTACCGGCCATGTTTCTGATACTGAAGGAGATCTTGCAGGACATGGCAAGAATCTCGGAAATTTGGCTGAACAGATCAGTGAAGCTCATGACTATAAAGATATCAGAAGTATTGTTGACCAGATGATTGTTGAGACAAAAGCACTTGTCCAGTCAGGCAAAAGACTTCAAACCAGAATGAAAATATCATCTGATGATTTAAGACAATTGCACGAGGATTTGGAACAATCTCAATTAGAAGCCCAGACTGATGCTTTAACCTCTTTGATTAATAGAAGAGGCCTTGAGAAAAAACTCGAATTAGAGAGGATCAGAGCAAAACAGAATGACTCACCATTTTCTATTATTTTGGCAGATATTGATCATTTTAAAAAAGTGAACGATAATTTTGGTCATCTTGTGGGTGACAGCGTGCTGAAAAACCTTGCTGTCATGCTTAAAGCACATTTGCGGCAAAATGATATTGCTGCAAGATACGGGGGAGAAGAATTTTTAATCCTTTTGCCGGAAACTTCCATTGATGGTGCAAAAGCTGTGGCACAAAAAATTAAAAAAACTTTGTCCGCAAAGGAGTGGAAGCTCAAGGGAACAGGAGAGAACATGGGAAAAATTACTATTTCCATGGGGATAGCCATGTATAAATTAAATGAACCGGAAAAAGATTTCATAAAAAGGGCAGATGATGCACTTTATCTTGCCAAGGAGAGAGGCAGGGACATAATTATTGTAGAAGATGAAATTTAACTTTTAAAATTGAATTATTTCCCCGTCTTCAGGAATGAGTAACTGACGGGGCAAAACCCCTTCTTTTCCAGCATATGTTCTAAGGTCTTCCCGTGTCACCGTTCCATGATCGACTGTACCCATATGTGTGGCTACAACAACTGTTTCGGGGACAGCTCTGCAGAGGGAGACGGTCTGTTCTGCATTCATGATGATAGATACATGATCGTCCCAGATAGCTCCACAGGAATGAGTGAGGATAATATCGGGTTTAAATTCAGAAATTATATTGAAGACTGCATCATATAAAACTGTATCTCCTGTCCAGTAAACAGTAGGTTCATTCTCTGCTTGTAGCACATATCCGGAAACCTCTCCCATCTCTTTTAAGACGTCACCTGACCCATGCCGTCCTTCTGTCCGGGTAATAGTAATACCTTCCCACTCCACTGAATCATGAACAGGAACAACCTTATGAAATCCAAGTTTTTCAATTTCAGTTGCATCTGTTGGCTGACAATAAAGAGGCAGCTTTTTGGATAAATTCTTTTGAGCTGTTTTATCAAAATGATCTGAATGAATATGTGAGACAAGTACCATCTCCACCTTGTCAAGGATCTCATTGATAGAAAATGGCAATTCCACAAGCGGACTCCATTGATCCCCTCTGTATGACACCATGGAGTGTTTTTCTGCTAAATAAGGATCGGTTAGCAAAATCTTCCCGGCATAGGTGAGTTTAAGTGTAGCATTACGTATTTGTTGTAATTTCATAATCCTGACTACTCCTTTCTGAAACAGATACAAATCCTGTTGTATTTATCCATACACGTTGGAATTGGTTATGGTAACGTTTTACAGCAATGATGGAATTACCACCAGAGAACGATACAGATTCTCAAGATTGAATACCTCAAGGCTTACCACTCCAGTATAATCACTTAAAATTGTTTTAACCTGGCTCATATGGTGTTCAGGCAGTTTATCAAGGCTTGTGTGGTCTCTGATTTGTGACTGTGAAAAATCTACACCATGCAGATGCATAATCGTTGTTCTTGGCTTATGTTTATCAAAGGTTTGTAAAAGATTATGTCCGTACTTTATCTGATGACCAACATCAATGCAGACTGATAAATTAAATTGCTCTATAAAAGGCTCAACAAAGCTAAAAGGATAGTCAAGGGTCTCAATGGAGATAATTTCAGGGTTTGGTATTCTGGATACCAGTGAATCAAGGCTCTTGCGGGTTGTATCCTGCCAATGCTCTGTTGTTGTCTGATTTTTAATATTGTTGTTTATATCAGACGGCATATTAAGATGAAGGGTATAGGTGGTGGGATTAATCAACGCAAAAAGCTCTATGACTTTAAGGATGGTATCCTGTGCATCCTCTCTTTTTTTTTGTGATTCACATGTAAGGCTGACGTCAGTGGGAAGATGGATATTATAGGTAAGATCATGTTTTTGAGACAGGTATAAAAGTTCTTTGACATGATCCCTGGAGGGCAGGAATTTTTCTGGCTTACTTTCAAAAATTAGAAGTTCTATTTCATCAAAAAAATTGCCAAGTTGTTTTACATTGGGAATGATATTATCAGGAAAAATAAAAGATGTGGTTCCAAGTTTAAAAGGCTTTTCAGGCAGTGTGATATTATTAAAATTTAAATCAGTCATTTTTGTATAACCTTTTTAAAAAAATATAGCTGCCACTAAACATGCAGCAAAGGTGGCAATCAGTGTTCCAAGGTTCATAAGATCACATGACTGTTTTATGGCATTTTTTTCTGGGTCTTGAAATTTATTTCCTATATAAGGTTTTTCAATAAGAGTTCCATGATAAATATTAGGCCCGCCAAGTCTGATTTTTAAGGTGCCTGCAAAGGCGGCTTCCGGATATCCTGCATTTGGGCTTTTATGGAAGGAACCTTGAGAAAATCCTGTTGTGAATGCCAGAACCCCCCGCTTTAACGAAAGAACAGCAGCACTTAAAGATATTATAAAGACAGATATTCTGGCAGGAATAAAATTAGCAATATCATCAATTCGGGCAGATGCCCTTCCAAAAAGAATATATTTTTCATTTTTATATCCCACCATTGAATCAAGAGTATTAACCATTTTATAGGCAAGGGCCAGGGGCACACCACCTATGAGGGCAAAGAAGAGAGGAGAGAGGAAACCATCCACAAAATTTTCTGCCACTGTTTCAATACTTGCCCTTGTCACTGCAGTTTCATCAAGGTTTTTAGTCTCTCTTCCCACAATCATGGATAATTTTTTGCGGGCATCATCAATGTTCTTGTCTTTAAGGGCATAAAATACTTTTAATGCTGCTTTTTCAAGGCTTGTTGATGAAAAACAGAAAAAGAGCAGGATAATTTCAATAAAATGTCCAAAAACAGGATGAATAAACATACTTGATCGTATAATGATAAAAGCCAGTAACCATGTAGATAGAATCAAAAAAACTGCAAAGAAAAAGCCTGACATTAAAAGATGTATGTTAAGTTTTCTGAATTTGTCTTCAAAAAAATCAATGGCCTTGCCCATGTATATGACGGGATGGGGTGATATTGCTGGGTCTCCCAATATAAAATCAAGAATAAAAGCAGCCAGAATTATATACCATTGAAGGTTTTCAATCATTTTTTAAAACCTGTTTAATTGATTGTGCCAGTTTAAGGTTATCCTCTCTTTTCTTCAGGGAAAAGCGCACATATTGATCACAGAGACCTTGAAAATTAGAGCAGTCCCTGATGAGAATTTTATCCTGCCCGATTCTCTGGCAAAAATCTTTTGCTTTGGTATTGTTTGTTAAACATGCCAGGATAAAATATGTGCTTGAATCAAATATTTCCAATCCTTGAATATTGTTCAGATGTTCAAGAAATATCTGTTTTTCTGTTTTAATAAAACTGCGTGTCTTTTGATAAAATGGTTCTATTTTTTCAGGGTTATCAAAGATATCTGTGATAACAATCTGGGCGATTGCATTTACACTCCACGGCTGATAATAAGCCATGATTTTAGCAGCAATCTTTTTTGGAGCACTTAAAAATCCTGTACGAAGTCCTGGAATTTTGAATATTTTAGACATGGAAGAGAGAACAATTAGATTATTATACTCCATGTCTGCTGCCAGGGAAATATCCTGGGCTGACTCTGCAAAAGGAAGATAAGATTCGTCAATTATAAAAACAGTATTCCCATGTTTTTTAATAAGATATTCAAGTTTCTCTTTTGATATAAGCGAACCTGTTGGATTATTAGGATTACATATGAAAACAGTATC
>JAUCGD010000283.1 GCA_030377945.1 Desulfobacterales bacterium HSG17
CGATTACATGTGATTTATCCTAATATCTTAAAGGTAAGTGTGCTTTTGTTTTATTTGCAGATATGATAATCTTTTAAAAGAAAGGAGAAACTTATCGGTAAATATCATATAGTTATTACCGGTAAAATTTAAATTATGAGTATTAATACAGTTGAAAAAATTGATAACATGGTAAAGGTGAAACATATTTTGATAAGTGTTTCAGATAAAAACGGCCTTGAAAATTTTGTTCCTGACCTGCTCAAATCAAATCCTGATATGAAAATACTGTCCACAGGCGGAACATTTGCCAGGATTAAGGAAATCCTTGGCCCTGATGCAAAATCAAGCTTAGCTCCCGAATTAATTTTAAATCAGGTCTCAGATTATACAGGCCAGCCTGAAACCCAGGGCGGACTTGTAAAAACCCTGGATTTTAAAATTTATCTTGGCCTGCTTACTGAAACCTATAATGATGCTCACCAGGCAGATTTAAAAAGAACCGGAGCTGTGCCCATAGATATGGTAGTGGTAAACCTTTATCCTTTTAAAGATACTATTTCAAAACCGGATGTTAGCACTGAAGCTGCAAGGGGGAATATTGATATTGGCGGGCCCTGCATGATTCGGGCATCTGCAAAAAATTTTATCAGGGTTGCCTCAGTAGTAGATCCAACAGACTATCCAATGATAATTTCGGAAATGGAGGCTAATAACGGAATGACATCTCTTGAACTTCGATATAAGTTGTCAAAAAAAGCATTTGATCATACTGCTGTATATGACCGAACCATTGCAGATTTTCTTGCAGCCCAGGCATTTAACACTGTAAAAGATTGTTATGAAAGGAGTTAATCATGGCTCAGGACCTGAAACAAATGTATAAAACCATTATGGATGATCAATTTCCACCTGAAATGGAAATCAGTTTTAAGGATGGGGATAAACGCCAGACACTTTTTTACGAAAAGGTGACATGGACCATTGACGGAATTCAAAAAGGTCTGCGTTATGGAGAAAATCCAGGACAGGAAGCAGCTTTATTTCGTCTTGTAAACGGTAATCTGGTTCTGGGAGAAACAGAGACCATACAGCCGGGTCAGTATCTTGCTTCAGATATAGAACTTTTGCAGTCAGGAAAGCATCCTGGCAAAACCAATCTGACAGATGCAGATAATTCATTAAATATTTTAAGGTATTTCCAGGATAAACCCAGTGTGGTAATTGTAAAACACAATAATCCCTGTGGTGTGGCTCAGTCAGATTCTTTATCAGATGCTTATCATAAAGCATATATGGCTGACCGGGTTGCGGCATTTGGGGGCTGCATTGCTGTAAACAGGTCTGTTGACAGGGCAACAGCAGAAGCTGTTTCAGCCCAGTATGCAGAAGTAGTGGTTGCACCTGAATTTGATGAAGGAGTAATGGATATTCTTGGCAGACGTAAAAACCTTCGGGTTATCCGTATCAATAATATTGAAAAACTTCAAACTTTTGTGGGAAAACGGGTTGTTGAATTTAAAAGTCTGATTGACGGCGGGCTTATAGCCCAGTGGTCCTTTGTACCGGCTGCAAGCTCTAAAACTGATCTTAAGCTGGCAGAAACCGAATATAAAGGAAAAACTTATAAAGTAAACAGAAATCCAACCCAGAAAGAATATGATGACATGCTTTTTGGCTGGCTTGTAGAATCAGGGATTACATCCAATTCTGTTATATATGTCAAAGATCTGGTGACTATCGGTATAGGTACAGGAGAACAAGACAGAGTAGGGGTTGCAGAAATTGCCAGGGATAAGGCTTATAGAAAACTGGCTGACCGTTATTGTTTTGAGAAATACGGAATTTCCTATAATGATCTGAATGATGAAGAAAAAAAGAATGCAATTAACGAGCAGGTAAGCCGGGAAAACGGTGGTCTGTCAGGTTCTGCAATGGTCAGTGATGCGTTTTTCCCTTTCCGTGACGGAATTGATGTAGGCATTTGTGAAGGTGTGTCAGCAGTAGTTCAGCCTGGGGGATCAGGAAATGATTATCAGTCTATTGAAGCATGTAATGAATCTGATGTAACAATGGTATATACAGGACAGCGAAGCTTTAAACATTAATTAATAACCTCAGGATCAAAGCCGGAAGAATGATCTTCCGGCACATGACAAAGGAAAAATTTATGAAACTTACTTTGAAATATAAATTTGTGATATGGCCCATGCTTATTCTTATAATCGGCATGAGTGCTATTGTTATTTTTGAGCCCATAGTAAACAACCAGCTGATTAAATTAAGTATGTATGCAGCATTAATAATACTGGCAGCATTGATTCTATTTTTTCTATCCAATTCTGCAATAAACCCCATTATCAGGATTGCACAAGGAATCAGCCAGGGAGCAGTACAGGTCAGTACAGCTTCAGAGGAAATATCTTCTTCCAGCCAGTCTCTTGCCCAGGGTGCTTCAGTTCAGGCATCATCCATTGAAGAAACCTCGGCATCTTTGGAAGAAATTTCTTCAATGACCAGTCAGAATGCGGGAAACTCACGCCAGGCTAATGCTTCAATGGAAGAAGTCAGCCAGGTCGTCCTTCAGGCCAATGCTTCAATGACAGAATTAACCGTATCCATGAAAGATATTGCCAATGCAAGCCGGGAATCTTCAAAAATTATTAAAACTATTGATGAAATTGCATTTCAGACAAACCTTCTAGCTCTGAATGCAGCAGTTGAGGCAGCCCGTGCAGGAGAAGCAGGCGCAGGATTTGCCGTTGTAGCCCAGGAAGTAAGAAGTCTTGCCCAGCGTTCGGCTGAAGCAGCAAGAAATACAGCAGCTCTTATTGAGAGTACTATGAAAAAGATTGATGACGGGTCTGAAATTGTATTCCAGACAAATGAAATTTTTTCCCAGGTTTCCTCAAGTGTATCCAAAACCAGGGAACTTGTGGATGAAATAGCTGAAGCTTCAGGGGAACAGGCCCAGGGAATAACCCAGGTCAGCAATTCTGTTACGGAAATGGAAAAAATAACCCAGCAGAATGCAGCCAGTGCAGAAGAATCTGCATCTGCATCAGAAGAGATGACAGCTCAATCCCTGCAAATGAAAGATTTTGTTTCCGAATTGATGGATATTGTGGGAGCAAAAAAAGATACAGATATAACCGGGTTTGGATCAACTAATAAAGATATGACAAGATCAGAGCATAAAGCCAGGGAAGAGTATCTTCCAGATCTTTTTGAACCGGACTATGGCCAGTCAAGTCAGTCCGGGTTAGATCAGGTAAAATCAGACCGATCAAAATCAGACCGGCTAAAATCAAATCAGACAAAAAAAATATCTCCTGAAGAGCTTATTCCTCTGGATGAAGATGATTTCAGTGAATTTTAGATTTCAATGCCGGAATATAAACCATTATCTCATTCATTAATAATCTTTCAAGCCTATAAGGAGTGCCAAACTGAAAGACTTCGGCGAGTTCAGTCAATTCGTTTGGCAGTAAATCCAGTCTTGTTCAATCCCAAACTTTCAGTTTGGGACTCCAATTATAACGATAAGTAGATATGAAAAAATTATATCCGTATCATATGATTTCAAATGGTGAAAAGATCGGCATTGTATCATATTTGACAGCAGCTTTATTGTGTTTTTGTGATATACGTTTATCAACAATACCTCTGACACTTTTTATTCTTCTTTGTGCTGCTGCCCCCTTTTTCTATAATTTAAGTTTTTTTCTGACAATAGTAACCTTTGGAAATACAAAAAAGAATGCAGTATCACTTACATTTGACGATGGACCTGATCCAGAATCAACACCTGGGATACTCAGGCTGCTTTCAAAATATAATGTAAAAGCAGCTTTTTTCGTTGTAGGAACAAAGGCGGAAAAACACCCGGAACTGATCCGGGAAATTCTTTCCAAAGGCCATGAAATAGGAAACCATTCATATTCCCATGATAATCTTATCATGTTAAAAACAAACAGGATTTTAAAAAAGGAAATTGAATCATGCCAGACTGCATTAAAAAAGTTTGGAATTATTTCTTTTGCTTTTCGTGCCCCTGTTGGTATAACAAATCCGAAATTAGGCAGTATTCTCAGTAAATCAGGCTTATTTGCCGTAAATTTCAGATGGCGTCCCGGAGATGGGGGAAACAGGTGGATAAAAAACCTTTGCCAAAGGGTTCTGAAAAAGATTCGGCCTGATGATATTATTGTACTCCATGATGCAGTCCCTGCAAAAAAAGAGCAGTTTAGTTATTGGATAAACCAGATTGATTTAATAATATCAGGGATTCAAAAAAATGGATTTACGATTCTTCCTTTGTCAGAACTCACAGGAAAAAAAGTAATGATTAAACTCTGACTCAAATA
>JAUCGD010000284.1 GCA_030377945.1 Desulfobacterales bacterium HSG17
ATTAGTGACCATAATAATAAAGGAAACAAATAAAGCATGATATCATCATCAAATATTATCGGTATTGATGTAGGTTCAGTGTCTATTCATATTGCGATTGTAAATAGTGAAGGCAGACTTATCCATACTGATTCGTACCATCATCATGGAGAGATTAAGCAATGTCTTTCAAACTTAATAAAAGATGTTAATATTAAAAAAATACACTATATTGCTGTTACAAATGCCAGCCCTTCATATATCAATGCACACAAATCTTATGATGAACAGTTAACCATTATTAAAGCAGCTAAATTTTTCCATGAAAAATTTGATGGTATTTTGCATATAGGCGGTGAAAAGTTTTCGTTAAGCAGATTCAATGCCCAGAGAAAATATATTGGGGCAAAACACAATACTTCATGTGCTGCAGGAACAGGAAGCTTTCTTGACCAGCAGGCAAGAAGATTAAATTTACTGGGTGGTTCTGAAGAACTTAGCAAAAAAGCACTTTTAAATTCAAAAAAGATTCCTGAAATTGCGACCCGCTGTGCTGTTTTTGCTAAAACAGATCTTATTCATGCCCAACAGGAAGGTTATGATATAAAGCAAATCTGTGATGGTTTGAGCCATGGACTTGCAAAAAATATCTCTAACACTCTTTTTAACCACAAAAATATTGGGGACAAAATTATTTTTTGTGGTGGTGTTGCTTCTAATATCTGTGTAAAAAATCATCTTGAAAAAATCACAAATTTACAATTTATAATTGATTCCAACTCACAGTCCTATTGTGCAACTGGTGCTGCTCTATGTCTTCTTGATGAACTTGCAGTTAATAAACACATTGAAAAAAAGCACTTTTTTTCTTTAAAAGATTTTTTTGTACAATCAACAAAAGAGGATATCCCTTTATATCCTGCACTTGAACTCAAACTGTCCCAATACCCGGATTTTAAATGTTTTTCTTCTACAATTTCAAATGATGTAGAAATAGATGTTTATAAAGATCCTGACAGTATTAAAATCAAAGAGGGTTATCTTGGAATAGATGTGGGATCAACAAGTACAAAAAGTATCCTTATCAATCAAGATGGCTTACCCATTGCCGGGTTTTATACTAAAACAGCATCAAAACCAGTGCAGGCTGTTCAAAAAATATTTAAGGCATATGACCATTTTTTTACTGATTATGATATTAAAATTCAGATAAAAGGGTGTGGTACCACAGGTTCAGGCAGGAGGATAAGCGGTAAAATCATTGGTGCTGATATTGAACCCGATGAAATTACAGCCCATGCCACTGCAGCTGTTAATTTAAATAAAGATGTAGATACAATTATAGAAATTGGAGGACAGGATGCTAAATTTACCCTGCTCAAAGATGGTATTGTTACTTCATCTTTCATGAACAATGTATGTGCTGCAGGAACTGGAAGCTTTATAGAAGAACAGGCTTTAAAACTTGACTGCCCTCTGTCTGAGTATTCTGAGCGTACACATGGTGTTTCGTCTCCCATGGCAAGTGACAGGTGTACTGTCTTTATGGAACGAGATATTAATTATTATTTTGCCAATGGCTATACAACTAATGAAATCCTGGCATCTGTGCTGCATTCTGTAAGAGATAATTATCTTACGAAAGTTGCAAATATAGCAAAAATCGGAGAGTGTATTCTTTTCCAGGGCGCAACTGCAAGAAACAAGGCTCTTGTTGCAGCCTTTGAACAAAAGCTGAACAAACCAATTCATGTTTCAAAATATTGCCACTTAACAGGTGCTCTTGGTGTTGCATTATTATTAAAAGAAAGCCAGCTCACATCATCTAAATTTAGAGGATTTGAGCTGTACAAGCATAAAATTCCTTTGCGACAGGAAACCTGTAAATTGTGTACTAATCATTGCAAGCTTACAATTACAGACATTGAAGGGCAAACCATTGCATATGGTTTTTTATGCGGCAGAGATTATGATACTAAAAAAAAGGTACCTAAAGAAAACAGCTATGACCTCCTGAAACTAAGAAAACAGGCAGTCCCGACATTTGACAAGCCTTCCATGCAAAATGATTTAAGTAAACATGATTTTACCATTGGAATACCCCATGCTCTCCATCTTGTGGAAGACCATGATTTCTGGGTATATTTTTTCTCAAAACTTGGAATTAAGACTAAAACAAGTACCAACCTTAAAAACCCTGTCAAATCAGGTAAACTTACAGCAAACGCAGAATTTTGTGCCCCTGTGGTATCTTTGCATGGTCACGTGCAGAACCTGATGAAAAAAACTGATTATGTGTTTCTGCCATTCTATTTTGAAGAGACTCGCGATAAAAAAATAGAAGGCCGCAGGCAGCACTGCTATTATACTCAGTTTGCCCCTTCCATTATCTCCTGTATTCCAGGAATTGATAAGACAAAAATAATATCACCGATAATTAAATATCTTTATACAAATTTTCATACAAAACTTGAACTGTATAAATCTTTAAAAAAGATATCTTCAAATTTTTTATTCTCTTTTTTTGATATCTCAAGTGCATATGATAAAGCATTGGAGTTTAAAAAGAATATCGAACTTAGCAACAAAGCATTGTATCAAAAACATAAATCTTGTAATTCAGATATTGACGTTGTTCTGCTTGGCAGACCATATACGATTTTAAGCAAAACAATGAATAATAACATCCCGCAGATTTTTGATAATCTTGGTGTAAAAACTTTTTTTCAGGACATGCTTGATTTTAAAACCCATGACTTTACACAAATTGAACCTTTATTAAAAGAAATACACTGGAAACATGTAGCCCAAATTTTAAAAGCTGCTTATATGGCTGCCACAAGTGAACATCTTTATCCCGTATACATCAGCTCGTTTAAGTGTTCTCCTGACTCCTTTGGCATTGATTATTTTAAACAGATCATGGAAAGTTTTAATAAACCCTATCTTGTTCTCGAGCTTGATGAACATGATTCAAGTGTTGGCTATGAAACAAGAATTGAAGCTGCTGTACGTGCCTTTACAAACCATAATAATATCTCTTTAAAAACTAAAAAAGCTGACCTTTCTCATCTCTATCCGAATTTTTTACCCCAGATGGGTAAAAAAACCATTATCTTCCCTAACTGGGATTCATATACAGGCAGCCTGATTGTTTCTGTCATGAAAAACGAGGGTTATAATGCTATTTTAATGGAGGAGACCCATGAAACCCTGAAAAAGAGTATTTTAACCAATACAGGTCAATGTATTCCCTTAAATGCCATTGCAGCAGGATTTATTCATACTGTTGAAAAAAACAGACTTGATCCGGCAAATTGTATGTTGTGGTTAAATCACTCAGATATTGCCTGCAACATTAAGATGTATCCATACCATATAAACAAAATACTTGAACGAAATGGTAATGGTTTTGAAAAATCCAAAGTTTATAAAGGAGAGCTCTCTCTATTTGATATATCTTTTAAGGCATCAACCAATGCATATTATGCCTATATGTTTGGAGGGCTGCTCAGAAGCATCGGCTGTAAGATAAGACCCTATGAAGTCCACAAGGGGCAAACTGATCTTATGCTTTCACAAGTATTAAATCTTTTGTGCAAAACTTTTGAAAAAGATGAATCAAAAGAAGATGCTTTACAAACTGCCCTTAACATATTTTTAAGCATTAAAACAAAACAGCAGTCAAAGCCCAAGGTTGGAATTTTTGGTGATCTCTATGTAAGAGACAATGACATAATGAACCAGGATCTGGTTCATTATATTGAAGAAAATGGCGGTGAAGTTATTACAACACCCTATTATAAATATGTCAAAATCATAGCCAACTCTTATTTTAAAAAATGGTTCAAGGAGGGAAAATATTTAAGTCTGATGTCAAACGGTGCACTTCTTGTTGCCATGAAGGCAATGGAGAAAAAATATTATAAATATTTTGAACCTATCCTGGACAAATCTGCATTTAAAGTAAAAGAATCCTATGATATAATCCTGCCTGAATATGGCATCCTCCAGGAGCATACTGGTGAATCCATGGACAATATTTTAAAAATTCACCATATAATCAGTGAACACCCTGATTTAAAACTGCTGGTTCAGACAAACCCGGCTTTTTGCTGTCCAGGACTTATTACAGAAGCCATGGCTCAAAAACTTGAAGCACAAACCAATGTGCCGATTGTGAGTATAACCTATGATGTGTCAGGAGGTAACAAAAACAGTGTCATTATACCATTTTTAAAAGAATCAGAAGAAAAAATTTATCCCCATAATTTAAAGGCTTCTGTCTGACGTGTACCTGGAAGATATGGTTTGACCTCTGGATATTTTTTTAAGAATGCATTCTGGAAGTT
>JAUCGD010000285.1 GCA_030377945.1 Desulfobacterales bacterium HSG17
CTATTCAAGGTTTCAGGCCAGGAAACACTTGCTTTTTTAAATCAGATGAATGAGGTGCGAGAAATTTTTTCTGACTTTCTTGATAAAAGCAAAGGAAAAAACAAGAAAAACACCCCAAAGGCAGCAGTTAAAAACGAAGAACAAAAATCACTGCCTGATATCCCGTTATTTGACCTTGATGTAAAATTCCGGGTTAACAAAGACCATGAGCAAATGGCAAACCAGATTATAGAATGGCGGATGGATGTCGGGGGGCAGATCTTTTATTATAAAGACAAGGTAAAAGCAAAAAAATGGAGCTATGGAGATAAGATTAAGTTTATCATGAGATGGGCAAAAAACAGCGATGATTACCCTATATTCGGAGGTAACAGCTCTATTACAGATGAAATTGAAAAAACCGTTACATATGAATTTAATAATCAGTGGTCATTATTTACCCTTATTCAACTTCATGCATCCGGAATTGAAGATTTTAACCTGCCTTTTGACCCCAAACCCAATACCCTGAAATTTGAAATTGATACCAGGAAAAAAGGAATTGAAATTGATGAAATATTTAAGACAAGGGCCTATATCCGCGTTGCAATGATGCTTCCTTTAAAACCCGGGAAAGCCCAAACTTTACCTTATTTCCCTGAAACTGCGCCTCTGCTGACCATCAGGCAAAATGAAAATATCTCTTTTGAAAGGACCATAGAGTAAATTCCATGAATGAAGAAAAACAGACAATGCCTTTAGTTTCGGAAGATTCAGCTTTTTTTTCTGAAGAAAATACAAAATCATATAATCTGCCGGACAACCTTCTCAATCTTATTTCAGAAGAAAATCCTTCAGGAGAGCATCTCCTGTATGAAGGAACATATGACAGGATAAGGGAAGCACGCCGTGCTGATGATCCCAGCATACCCCAGGGGGTATGGGAGCATGATCTTAAAAAGGCAAACTGGGACAATGTTATAAAACTCTGCCAGAATGCTCTTGAAACCCGAACCAAAGATTTGCAGATAGCAGTATGGCTTACCGAAGCACTTCTCTGCGTTTTTGGATTCAAAGGATTGATGCAGGGCCTGAAATTGCAGATAGACCTGTGCGATCAGTTCTGGGACACCATGTATCCTGAAATATCTGATGATGATTTTGAAGCCCGTACCAGCCCAATTATATGGATGAATGACAGATTGTTCTTCAAGCTCAAGCAGATTCCCCTTACCATGCCTCAAAAAACACCTGAAGCTGTTTCATACAATTATTCAGACTGGGAACATGCTGAAAAACTTGAAAAGCTTGAAACAAATGACCAGGAACTCTTTGAGCAGGAAGTATCCAAAGGAAAAGTTACAAGGGCAAAATTCCTGGGCAGTGTCACGTTTACGCCGATAAATTTCTACCAGGCCCAGACAAGAACCTTGAACAGATGCCTTGTTTACATTGATGATCTGAACCGCATTCTTGATACCAGGTGCGGAAAATTTTCACCCAGCTTAAAACAGTTCAAGGACAGTCTGTATAATATCAAATTGCTGACAGACAAGTTCCTGGAGGAAAAAACCGGACAAGACGGACCCGGAGACATTTCAGAGCAGGAACAAACCCAGGGATCTGAAAAAGATAACAGGGAGCATGAAAAAAACAAAATATCTGCAATTACTATAAAAAATCGGGCTGAAGCATACAGGATTCTGTCAGCAGTAGCAGATTACCTGCTCATTCATGAACCCCACAGCCCAACACCTTACCTGGTAAAGCGCGCAGTATCATGGGGCAATATGACCCTTACAGAACTGCTCAAGGAACTTGTAGAGGAAGACAGTAATTTACGCCAGATTTTTAATCTGCTCGGTCTGAAAGGACCTGAGATTTAACCTTTTACATATAACATAAGGAGGTAAAATGACAGAAAACACACAGCATAAACTGGACAGAGTGCGCCCGCCAAGAGTTCAAATCACATATGATGTTGAAGTCGGCGGTGCAATTCAAATGAAAGAACTTCCCTTTGTAGGCGGTATTCTGGCAGATTTGTCAGGTAATCCTGAAAAACCCCTGCCCAAAATTAAAGACCGCAAGTTTGTTGAAATTGACAGGGACAATTTCAATGATGTCATGGCAGCCATAAGCCCGCGACTGACATTTCAGGTTCCTAACAGGCTGACAAAAGATGATGACGGAAGCAAACTTAATATTGAGTTAAAATTAAAGGAAATTGATGATTTTGACCCTGTCAGTGTATTAAAACAGGTTGAACCCCTTAAAAAACTTTATGAGGCCAGGCAGCGCCTGTCCGATCTTTTGACAAAACTGGACGGCAATGATGAACTGGATAACCTGCTAAAGGATGTGGTTGCAAGCACTGAGAACTTAAAAGAGCTTAAAACCCTGACAGCCGAAGACTCTGAAAAATAAGGATAACAGGAGGAAAATATGACTGACGAAATACAGGAAGAACAGGTTGAAGCAGAAGATACAGGCCAGCAGGAAGAGCAGGTTCCAGTTGCAACTGAAGACAATGAATTGAGCCTTTTGGAAAAGATAGTTAAAAAAGGCGGAATGACCCAGGATGAAACCCAGCTGCCCTATGCCCGTGATCTGATCGGGGAACTGGTAAACCAGGTTCTTGACGAAGGCATGGTTGTCAAGGAAGATACCTCGGCCATGATTAACAGCCGTATTGCCCAGATTGACGAATTGATTTCCGATCAGCTCAATGAGATTTTGCATGCACAGGAATACCAGAAACTTGAGGCATCCTGGAGAGGTATGCATTATCTTGTTTCAAATACGGAAACAGGCCCTAATTTAAAACTGCGCTTAATGAATATTACCAAGCAGGAGCTGCTTAAAGATCTTGAAAAAGCCGTGGAATTTGATCAAAGCCAGCTTTTCAAAAAGATTTATGAGGAAGAGTACGGTACCTTTGGAGGTCATCCATACACTCTTTTAATAGGTGATTACGAATTTGGTCGTCATCCCCAGGATATGGCGCTTATTGAAAAACTTTCAAATATGGCTGCGGCTGCACACGCCCCTTTTATTTCTGCGGCAGATCCCAAACTGTTTGACATGGAAAGCTTTACCCAGCTTGGCATTCCCAGGGATCTTTCAAAAATATTTGAAAGCCTTGAGCTGATAAAATGGCGCTCTTTCAGGGAAAGCGAAGACTCCAGGTATGTGGCCCTGACAATGCCCCATATCCTGCTGAGGCTTCCCTACGGAGCTGAAACAATTCCGGTTGAAGGCTTGAACTTTGAAGAGGATACTGACGGAAAAGACCACAGCAAATACCTTTGGGGCAATTCAGCCTGGGCTTTGGCCCAGAGAATAACCAATGCTTTTGCATTGTATCAATGGTGCGGGGCTATCAGGGGTGTTGAAGGAGGCGGACTGGTTGAAGGTCTGCCTGCACATACCTTTAATACAGACGAAGGAGATATAGCCCTTAAATGTCCCACAGAGATTGCTATAACAGACCGCCGGGAAAAGGAACTTAACGATATGGGCTTAATTTCCCTGGTTCACTGTAAAAATACTGATTATGCAGCATTTTTTGGCAGCCAGACTGTTCAAAAACCAAAGAAATACAACACACCCCAGGCCAATGCCAATGCCAGGATATCAACTGTTCTGCCATATATCCTTGCAGCATCAAGGTTTGCCCATTATTTGAAAGCCATAATGAGGGATAAGGTTGGCAGTTTTCAGACAGCCGGGGAGATTCAAAGCTTTTTGAACACATGGATTGCAGAATATGTGCTGGGTCAGGACGACGGGGACCTTGAAATAAAAGCCACCTATCCTTTGCGGGAAGCCCGTGTTGATGTGGCTGAAATCCCTGGAAAACCAGGATGTTACAATGCAGTGGCTTTTTTAAGACCCCATTTCCAGCTTGAAGAACTTACAACATCCATCAGGCTGGTTGCCGAGCTGCCGCCACCGGCTGCTTGATAATAGTTTTATCTTTCTGATTAATCTTTAATAAAGGAGCAATATCGTGGCAACTAATATGTTTATTCAATTTGCTTATAAGAAGGGCAGCAATATTGACGGAGAGAGTAATGATGAAAAACATGAAAAATGGATCGAAGTAATGTCATGGTCACACGGATTTTCCCAGCCTACAACACCTGTAAGAGCCTCAAGCGGAGCTACTGTTGAAAAAGCCAATCATTCCAATCTTTCTTTTTCCAAATATATGGTAAAAAGCGCTTTGTTTTCTTTTTTCCGACAGGTGGTTATAAGAAAAATAGGGTTCCAGGGTCAATGAGTCATCCCTGGCATCCGAAGATGCTGAAACAGAAAGAACAGAATGTATTTCAC
>JAUCGD010000286.1 GCA_030377945.1 Desulfobacterales bacterium HSG17
GGCAATTAAATATAATGCACATTAATTTTTAAAAATGGAGATAAAAAAATGGCCATTAAAACAAGAGCTGATTATCTGGAAAGTCTAAAAGCCTTAAGGCCCAATGTTTATAAATTCGGTGAGCTGATCGAAGATGTCACCACTCATCCTGCGACCAAACGAACGGTTGAAAGTCATGCCATGGTTTATGATGCGGCAAATGATCCTGAGCTTGGAAAACAATATACAACAACCTCATCTTTTACCGATGAAAAAATACTGCTTTGGAATTCAATGATGACCGAAGAAGGACATCTTTTGCGCAACATGAAATTTAAACGCCAGAATTATCGTCGGACCGGTACATGTACCGGTGCAGTCTGTGTGGGATGGAATTCCCAGAATGTGATGTGGGCGGTTACCTCTGAAATGGATAAGGAATATGGTACAAATTATCAGGAAAGATTGAAAAACTGGATTTTATCTGCCCAGGAAAAAGGCTTGACTGTTTCCGGTGCATTAACCGATGCCAAAGGGGACAGAAGTAAAAGTCCCTCCATGCAGGAAGACCTGGATGTAAACCTTCGGGTCACCGAAGTCAGGGAAGATGGTATTGTTATCCGGGGTGCGAAATTGATGATCTGCGGTACGGCTGCGGCTCATGAGATATTTTTGCTTCCGGGCAGTGTATACAAAGAAGCAGACAAAGACTTTGCACTTTCCTGTGTTGTACCCAAAGATATTGAGGGCCTGACAATCGTAGAAGCAAGACATGTCAGTGACAAACGGGAGTTGGAAGATACGTCTGATGTGGAATGCCCAAACACAGGTATAACGCAGGGATGGTTATTGTTTGATGATGTCTTTGTTCCCAATGAACGGGTATTTATGTGTGGAGAATATAAATATACCGGTACTGTGGTGGGCAATTTTACAGCCAATTACAGGGCCTGTATTGGTGGATGCGTCACAGGTCAGGGCGACGTCATGATCGGTGCATCCATGTTAATGGCCAGGGCCAATGGGCTGTCCTCTAAAGTGTTTATGGGCAAACTTGTGGATATGTCTATTAAAAACCAGACCACATTTGGTATGGGGGCAGGCGCGATTGCTTTAGGCAAAAAACATAAATCCGGATCTTATTTTGCCGATCCCTTAACAGCTCATTCAAATAAAGTTCTCGTGGCAACACTTCCCTATGAGGTCAAACGGCTCTGCCAGGAAATCGGTGGCGGAATTGTTGAAACCGGATGTATGCCTTCATTTGAAGATTTCTCTAATGAAGAATATGGACCCTTTTTACAAAAATGTCTCAAAGCCGGTGCCTGTTCATACGAATCAAGGTTTAAGGCAGCAAGGTTGTCTGAATGGTTAACCGTAGGTGCGGGTATACCCGGATGCATGCATGGCGGTGGGTCACCCGATGGTGCAAAACTGGTGGTCCGGTTTACAACTCCCATGGAAAAGTATGCTGAATTTGCCAGGAATATTATGGATATTGAAGATGATATATCTGAGCCAAAAAAATAGAATTTGGTTTTGATTGGAAAAAAGGGAGAGTCCAAGTGAAAGATGTAGTCATTGTATCTGGATGCAGAACAGCCATTGGTGCCTTTGGTGGCAGTCTAAAAAAACAAACCGCAGCACAATTGGCAAGTATAACCATGAAGGAAGCCGTTAAACGATCTGGCATAGATCCGGTTATTATTGATGACATTCGCTATGGCAATTGCATGGAACCTGCCAATTCCTGCAATGTCGCCCGTGTGGGTGCATTACTGGCTGAACTTCCGGATTCAACTCCTGCTGTTACGATAAATCGGGTTTGTATATCAGGGATGGAAGCGGTAATTTCCGGCATGGCTATGATCCAGGCCGGAATGTCGGATGTCGTGTTGGCCGGCGGCGTTGAGCATATGTCAGGTGTCCCGTATTTTGTAGAAAATGCCAGATGGGGATGCAGACTGCAGGATCAGGTGTTTGGAGATGCGATGATCCAGGCGCTTCATTGCGGATCCCATGTTGTTCCCCATCCCGAAAGCGGCCCTGTTGATGAAACCCGGGCACCCTTAAAATATTTTGTTGGAAAACCCTATATTATGGGGCACACTGCCGAGTTTGTAGCTCAGTATAGGGATATATCACGGGCTGATATGGATGAGGTGGCGTTCCGGAGTAACACTAATGCTGAACGTGCAACAAAAGATGGATCATTTGCAGAAGAAATCGTTCCGGTAATGATCCCGCAGCGTAAAAAAGTTCCAATTAAATTTGATAAAGATGAACATTTCAGACCCGGACTTACTTTGACGCAATTGGAGAAACTGCCACCGGCATTTGTTCCAAAAACAGGAAAGGTGACAGCGGGTAACTCATCGGGTATCAATGATGGATCGGCTGCGTTAATGCTGATGTCCGAAGAAAAAGCAAAGGAATTAAATGTAACACCCATTGCTAGAATTAAAGCGGTTGGGAAAGGCGGGTGCCATCCTTCAGTTATGGGACTTTCCCCGGTGCCTGCTGTGAATCAGTTGATGGATAAAAGCGGGTTGAAGATCCCGGATTTCGATCTGGTGGAAGTTAATGAAGCCTTTGCCGCCCAGTATGTTGCCTGCGAAAGAGAACTGAACCTGGATCGAGAAAAAACCAATGTAAATGGATCTGGAATTGGATTGGGTCATCCTGTTGGGGCAACTGGTGCCAGGCTTATTGTTACGCTGACACATGCGCTTAAAAAACAAAACAAAAGCCTAGGTCTTGCGACACTTTGCGGCGGTGGGGGTGTTGCTATGGCTTGTGCCATTGAAATGATTTAGACAATACATAATAAAATAAATGGGAAGATTTAATGAATTTTAACGGGAGAATTGCACTTATTACAGGTTCCGGAAGCGGTATTGGAAAATCTATTGCTCTGCTTTTGGCTGACCTGGGAGCTGATATTGCTGTCAATGATGTTTCAATGGAAAATGCGCAGCAAACTGCCAAAGAAGTAAAATCAAAAGGCAGAAAAGTCCTGGTTTCAAATGCCAATGTAGCCAAGAATAATGAAGTTAAAAAAATGTTTGGATCTATTGAAGCGGAATTCGGCAGAATTGATATCCTTGTCAACAATGCAGGGATCACAAAAGACGCTCTTTTAATGGATATGAGCGAGGCTCAATGGGACCAGGTGATGGATGTGAATTTGAAAGGGGTCTTTCTATGTTGCCATTATGCGGCCAAAATGATGTCGGAACATCAATCTGGGAAAGTAGTCAATATTTCATCCGCTTCTGCTTTGATTGGGAATATTGGTCAAGTGAACTATGTTGCCAGCAAAGGTGGGGTTGCCTCAATGACTAAAACCCTGGCAAAGGAATTGGCTCGGTATAATATTCGTGTGAATGCAGTGGCACCGGGATATATTCGTACGTCTATGACAGAATCCGTACCTGAAAAAGTAGAAAAATATATCATAGGTCAGATACCATTAAAGCGAGCCGGGGAACCTGAAGAAATTGCCAATACTGTTGCATTTTTATGTTCAGGCATGTCATCTTATATCACCGGACAAATTATATCTGTCAGCGGGGGAATGGTTGTTTAAAAATTAAAAGAAATAAAAGATGTTTATTAATGACCAATGGATAACTGCTGAAAATAACAGAGCATTTTCTGTTTATAATCCCGCCAATGGGAAGATTATTGGATCGGTTCTCTGAACACTATAACTTGAAGTCTCTTTTTTTATAATTAAGGAAAAGGTAATGGATAATCCGATTGATAATTACTGGAAACTTAAACTTGAAAATGTAAAAACAACGCTCGAATCAAATAACTTTGAAGTATTTATTGCTGACAATTCAGTTGAAGCTTCAAAAATTGTTTTAGAAAATATCATCCCTGCTGCAGATATCAAAAGTATATCATGGGGTGGTTCCATGACTTTTTTGGGGACAGAACTTTATAACACTCTCAAAGATCAAAAAGGAATCAAGGTTCTTGATATACATGATAAATCTTTATCCAATGATGAGATAGTACAATTGAGACGAGAAGCACTTTTTACAGATTTTTTTATAACTGGAACCAATGCTATAACCGAAGATGGGTTTTTGGTAAATCTTGATATGGTGGGCAATCGGGTTGGAGCACTTACATTCGGACCTAAAAATGTTCTGGTTCTTTCTGGAAGAAATAAAATTGTTGCTGATATAGGTTCAGCAATGGATCGAATTAAAGATTTTGTTGCCCCTGCTAATGCTTTACGCCTTAATATGAAAACGCCATGCATTACAACCGGAGAGTGTTCCGAATGTAAAAGCAGTGCCAGGATCTGTAATACATGG
>JAUCGD010000287.1 GCA_030377945.1 Desulfobacterales bacterium HSG17
AATAATGAAATAGAGTTTAATCCTCAGCCTTTTTATGTTCTTAAAGCAAACATGATACTTATTGTTATGGGAGAGATTGGAAATATTGAAAAAGCAAAAAATGATCTGGGATGCTTTAAAATATAGGAAAGGAATCCACACATGAAAGAATCAAAAAATATTAAAAAAAGAATCCTCAGCCATTTTTCAGGATGCCTTGCAGGGGGAGCAGTCGGCGATGCCCTGGGAGCCCCTGTTGAGTTTATAAGCCTGGATGAAATTTTAAACAGGTTCGGCCCCAGCGGTATTTCAGATTATGCCCCAGCCTACGGCAGAAAAGGGGCAATAACCGATGACACCCAAATGACCCTTTTTACAGCAGAAGGCTTGATTTTATCCAAAGTCAGAGGCGGAGATGATCTTGTCTCATCCCATATTCCCATATTTGTATATCAGGCTTATCTTAGATGGCTTTCAACCCAGCAGTCCGGCCTTGAACATCTTATTTCCCAGCATGGAACCTGTGTAATGGTTGACGGGCAGCTGATAATGCACAAAGAACTTTATTCAAGGCGCGCTCCAGGAAATTCATGCCTCTCAGCACTTATGAGCAATAAAATGGGTACAACAGAAAACCCAGTAAACAACAGCAAAGGCTGCGGAGGAATCATGCGGATTGCTCCTGTGGGCCTGTTTCTTAACCTGGAAGATGTTTTTGACACGGCCTGTGAAATAGCAGCCATAACCCACGGTCATCCCACAGGATTTCTTGCAGCAGGATGTCTGGCACATATTATCAGTGAAATCAGTTATGGTGAAGGCCTGATAGCTGCTGTTAATAAAACAATCAGTATTTTAAAAACAAAAAAAGATCATGAAGAATGCCTTAAAGCTGTAAATGCAGCACTGAACGCATGGAAGCATGAACCGGTTTCTTTTCAAAGTGTTGAAAAACTCGGTAAAGGCTGGATTGCCGAAGAAGCGCTCGCCATAAGTCTGTACTGCGCCCTGACTGTTAAAAATGACGCTGAAAATGATTTTGAAAAAGCAATGATTCTTGCTGTTAATCACAGCGGAGATTCTGACAGCACAGGAGCAATAACAGGAAATATTCTGGGAGCAATGCACGGAATTAAAACAATCCCTGAAAAATATTTAAAAAACTTAGAATTCTATGATCTTATAATGGAAATTTCACAGGATCTTTTTGAACGGAGGCATATATAAAAATTTATATACCAAAATTCCTGGTACTTGTTCTGGTCTTTGGAATCCTGCCATATAACGGGGCATGTACCCAGGCAGGCCATGACACTTATGCAGGATAAAAAGGCAGTGTTTATGGATACTCGAAAATCAAAGGAAATGAAAGTATCCATGCTTCCCGGAGCTATTACTCAGGATACTTTTTTAAACAATACTGAAAAATATAAAGATCATACAGTAATTGCCTATTGCACCATAAGCTATCGAAGCGGTAAAATAGCTGAAAAATTAGCAGAAAAGGGAATCAATATTTACAATCTCACAGGAGGAATACTTGCATGGGTTCATGAAAAAGGCAGGATTTTTGATAAGAACGGAGAAACCAGAAGAGTTCATGTATATGGGAAAAAATGGGATCTGCTTCCAGATGATTATGAAAGTTTGTGGTGACTTTTCTGAAATCACATATGCCGTATGTAAATTTCATGTTTTCCTTAAACATCTTAAATATCGGGCGGTGGTGCATAGTGGATGATGGAGAAATAAGCTTTAATAACACGATATTATAAAAAATTAATAGCTGTGGCCAAGTGCCAGTCTTTTTTGTAGGGTACTTGAAGAATCAGCATGTTACGGATTTTACCATGCAAATACTTGATCTTTTGCAGCTAAGGCTTGTAACATTAATATGCTGATATTGCTAAAAATATATTCATCCTCCACTATGCACCACCGCCAAATATCGTAGGGTGCGTTAGCGTCAGCGTAACGCACCATTACTTAAATCTTTAAATTTCAACCAAAAAGGTGCGTTACGGCCTGCGGCCTAACGCACCCTACACAACCTCTTCCCACAAAATTCTTTCAAATCCAAGTGAGACTGCTGCATATTTTCGCAGTCTCAGATTTCCATGGCGCTTATCCAGAACATCCCCGTAGTCTTTTACCTGCTTTTTTGCTTCTTTCATCTGGGCTTTCATAAGGGGCGCGTGAGCCGTCACGGCTTGCAAGCTTAGTCTCAAAACGGTGAGGTTTTCTAATAAAAAACCAAATCCTACCTGTGCGAGTCCGTACTTGTACAGAAGTCGTTACCAGAACCCTAATCTGAAAGCAATGGGATTGGGGGAATGTAGCCAGTTCAGTCCTGCAAAGGGTTGTGTCGAAGAGGCCGGGTAACGATATTCCGGGGGGTATCACACTGGCCTAACCGTCGTGCGAGTCTCCGTCCCTAAGATGAAGCATGAATTCCATACCCTTATTGGGATTCCCGATGATGGAGATACGGTTAACATCATCGGCTACTTGGGTGCCTGGTGGTATCACCTGGGAAAAATGGTTTGCAAGCTGTACCGGTGAAGTCCCACACTGTCTCTGAAATTAAGAGTAAGGTCTGACTATAAGTCACGGACGAAATGACAGACTTATGCAGTGGCGAGGATAGGGTCTCCTTAACCCCGTCCTCATTGGGGATAGCAGCAGATCCAGAGTAGTCACGCCTTAAGCGTGATGAAAGGTGAAACCGTATAGAATGGAAAAGTGCTTCCTGTTTCACGGGGAAAGTTAGCTCCCTGGCTAAAGCCACCAAATGGTCTGCCTGCTCTTCTTTCCAGGCAACCCGGGGAGAGCTAAGAAACATCCTCAAATAGACAGGAAAGTGATTTAACATGGCTATGAAGCGTTAAAGGATTAACATGGAAAAGAAACAGAAAGAACACTCGTTAACAGGGAGAATCACATACCCGGTTATGCTTAAAGCCTTTAAGGCCGTTAAAGGTAATCGGGGTGCTGCGGGAATCGACAAGGTAAGTATCAAGATGTATGAAGCAAACCTTGAAGATAATCTTATAGCACTGATGAAGGATATTAAAGCGGGGCAGTTTGAACCCCATCCTTTAAGACGTGTCTATATTCCCAAAAGCAAAATACAGGTTCGCCCGCTTGGTATTCCCGTTGTCAGGGATAGAATATGTCAAGAGGTGGTTCGTTCCATCTTGAGTCCTATCTTTGAACGAGAGTTTCATGATTTTTCGTTCGGTTTTCGACCGGAACGTAATTGTCATCAAGCAATAGAAGCTCTTTTAGAACTTCATGGGCAGGGATATAAGGTTGTCTTAGATGCTGATATAAAAGGCTTTTTTGACAATATACCTTTCTATGTCATAATGCAGGCAATTGCGTCCAGGGTTGCTGACGGTAACATTCTGAGATTAATTGAGAGATTTCTTAGGTCTGGAGTTATGGAAAACGGTGTGTTTAAGCCAACTACAGTTGGCACCCCGCAAGGTGGTGTGATTTCACCATTACTTGCAAATGCCGTTTTAAACCATATGGACTGGCAACTCCATGAAAAAGGCTATCATTTTGCTCGATATGCCGATGATTTTGTGGTTGTATGCAAATCCAAAACCCAGGCGAAAGAGGTCAGAATTTTTGTGGAACATCTTCTCAAAACTGATCTTGGACTGGAATTAAGCCAGAAGAAGACGAAAATCACAACCTATGGAAAGGGATATGACTTTCTTGGGTTTAAACTTTCTTCACGTTCCAGGAGGATGAGACCAAAATCACTAAAGAATTTTAAAGATAAAATCAGGGATTTGACTGTCAGAAAACACAACCTTGACGGAGTAGTCATTGTCAAACTTAATCAGGTTATAAGGGGAACCGCAAACTATTTTGCCACCGACTTTTCAACTTGTCGCTGGATGTTCCGAAAGCTTGACTCCTGGATACGAATGCGGCTCCGCTGCATGAAACTCAAGAGAAAAAGCAGAAGGGACAATTATAACTCAAGTTTCGCACCCCTTAATTGGCATAAAACCACAGACAGCATCACATAAAGCATCAAAATATGTTCCAAAATCTTCATCAATATCAAAAATATCAAACAAAGCTTGAAAACTTAATAAAAAAAGTTCGCGAAAAAAATCCCAAAGCCTTTGAGAATAAGAAATCACAGTATAATCGTCTTTCAGATATTCAAATAATGTTCCTAAAGTTGCATGATTTTCATTCTCATTAAGATAATTGAGAAGATTATAACGTATAAAAGTTGCGGTTGTTGCAAAGACCTGGGCGTTAAAATTGTTACTTTGATCTTTGCCAAGACTCAACATCTGCTTAC
>JAUCGD010000288.1 GCA_030377945.1 Desulfobacterales bacterium HSG17
TATGTTTTTTGCGTTTGTTATATTGTTATAGTGAAAATATCAATAATAAACAGGAGAAAATCAATGGAAATCAAGAAAATTTGTGTTTTGGGAGCAGGACTCATGGGAGCTGGAATAGCGCAGACTGCTGCCCAGGCAGGATTCAAGGTAAGTATCAGGGATATGGAAGACAGGTTTGTGGAAAATGGCATGGCTTCCATTCAAAGTAATCTTGACAGGTCTGTCTCTAAAGGGAGAATGGGTAAGGATGAGGCTCAAAAGGTCATGGGCCAGATTTCAGGGACAACAGATCTTAGAGAAGCTGCACATGATGCTGATATGATTATTGAAGCCATTATTGAAGTAATGGAAGTTAAAAAACAGGTTTATCAAGAACTTGATACTATCTGTAAAAAAGAGACCATATTTGCTTCAAATACTTCAGGGCTTTCCATTACAGAAATGGCAAGTGTTACACAAAGACCCGGCCAGGTAATCGGGATGCATTTTTTCAATCCTGTGCCTGTTATGAAACTTGTTGAATTAATAAAGGGATTTGCCACAACAGATGAAACGCTTGAGATTGCAAAAGCCTATGTTGAAAACATTAAGAAAACTGCCATTGAAGTGCAGGAGGCACCAGGGTTTGCTGTAAACAGGATTTTATGCCCCATGGTTAACGAGGCTATTTTTGTTCTTGCAGAAGGGATTGCCAGTGCAAAGGATATTGATGACGGTATGAGGCTTGGAGCCAATCATCCAATAGGTCCACTTGCCCTTGCTGATATGGTGGGTCTGGATACTATCCTTTTAGTCCTTGATAGTTTTCACAAAGAACTTGGAGAAGATAAATATCGCCCTGCTCCTTTGCTGAGAAAAATGGTCAGGGCAGGGTATCTGGGTCGTAAAAGCGGTAAAGGTTTTTACGACTACACAAAATGAAAAAAAATTAAGTGGAGGAAGCATGGCCCAGGTAGTTGCAGACAGAAGAGATGTGGATTTTGTACTCCACGAACAATTAAATGTAGAAAAATTCAGTAAATTTGAACAATTTGCAGATTTTAATAAAAAGACCATTGATCTAGTAGTTTCTGAAGCAAGAAACCTTGCTGTAAAAGAACTTTTACCCTGTATGAAAGAATCAGATGAACAGGGGTGTACTTTTAATAATGGAACAGTAAACGTTCCTGAAGTTTTTCACAAAGTCTATGAATTGTTCAAAGAGGGTGAATGGATTGCCATGTGCGATGATCCTGAGTATGGAGGTCAGGGTATGCCAGCCTCTGTTGCTCTTGCTGCCAATAATTATTTTAACGGGGCAAATTATCCTTTTATGCTCCATAATATTCTGCTCCACGGGGCTGGAAAGCTTGTGGAATGTTTTGGTACTGACAAACAAAAAGAGCTGTTCTTGAAAAAGCTGTACACGGGGCAGTGGGGCGGTTCCATGCTTTTAACTGAACCGGAAGCCGGTTCTGATGTGGGGGCCTTGACCACAAAGGCTGTGAAAAATGGTGACGGCACCTATTCCATCACAGGCAATAAAATTTTTATATCATCGGGCGATAATGATCTTGTTGATAACATTATCCATCCTGTGCTTGCAAGGATAGAAGATGCTCCTGAAGGTACTGGAGGTATCTCTCTGTTTCTGGTTCCAAAGTTCTGGATCAATGATGACGGCAGTACAGGAGAGTTTAATGATATTATCTGCACCGGAATTGAAGAAAAAATGGGCATTCACGGCAGCCCGACCTGTTCCATGGCTCTGGGAGGTAAAGGTCAGTGTCGCGGAACTCTTCTTGGCGAAGAAAACAGAGGTATGATGGCTATGTTTGTCATGATGAATGAAGCCCGTCTCCATGTAGGAATGCAGGGTTTTTCATGCGCCTCTGCATCCTATCTTAATGCACTCAATTATGCACGGGAAAGGGTACAGGGCAAACATCTTCAATCTGGCAAAGATGCCCCTGGTGTGCCAATTATCCAGCACCCGGATATCAGGCGGACTCTTTTAACCATGAAATCATATTCAGAGGGCATGCGAAGTATCCTTTTTTATGTCGGGTGGCTTGAAGATATGATTACAGTAAGTAACGATGATGTTGAAAAGGCAAAAAACCAGGGGCTTATTGATGTTCTTATTCCAGTGGCAAAAGGTTATATCACAGACAGGGCCTTTGAGATGTGCAGTCATGGAGTTCAGATTTTTGGAGGATACGGATTTACAAAAGAGTATCCCCAGGAACAGCTTTTAAGAGATTGTAAAATCACCCAGATTTATGAGGGCACCAATGGCATCCAGGCAATGGATCTTCTTGCAAGAAAGCTTTTTTTAAATAAGGGGCAGTCATTTAAAGATTTGACAGATGAGATACAAAAAACAGTAGATACAGCAGCAGAGATACAAAACCTTAAAACTCTTGCTACAAACCTTGATAAGGCTCTTATTCACTTAAAAGAGGTAGCTCAGAATATCGGTCAAACTCTTAGATCAGAAAATATGATGCATGCCTTTGCCAATGCAACTCCCTTTCTTGATGTTACAGGAGATGTTATTATGGCATGGATGCATTTATGGAGAGCAGTTGTTGCAAGTGAAAAACTTGAACTGAAACCAAAGAAAAAAGATCTTGAATTTTACAGTGGTCTGCTTAAAAGCGCTCAGTTTTTTATTAATACTGTTTTGCCGGTTTCCAGGGGTAAAATGGATGTTATAATTGCAAATGACACAACAGTGAATGATATATCAGAAGCAGCATTTGGAGGAAAATAACAATGAAGGAAGTAGTAATAGTATCAGGCTGCAGGACAGCTATAGGAGCATTTGGCGGCACATTAAAAGATTTAAATGGTGCAATAATTGCCAGTGTTACAATGAAAGAGGCAGTTAAAAGGGCAGGAATTGAACCCAGCCTTATTGATGATGTAAGATATGGATGCTGTGTGGAGCACCACGATACTTTGAATACAACAAGGGTTGCAGCTCTTATGGCAGGTATCCCTGAATCAGTTCCTGCAGCTACAATTAACAGGGTGTGTATCTCGGGTATGGAAGCTGCTCTTTCAGGAATGGCAATGATCCAGGCAGGCATGGCAGATATTATTCTTGCAGGCGGTGTGGAACATATGTCAGGAGTTCCCTATACAGTGCCAAAGGCAAGATGGGGATGCCGTCTCCAGGATCAACAGTTTGTAGATGCCATGATCCATGCTCTCCATTGTGGTTCACATCTGCTTCCCTTTGATGAATCAACTCCGGTTGACATAACGCAAGCCCCTGCAAAATATTTTGTGGGAAAACCTTATATCATGGGCCATACAGCTGAATTTGTTGCCCAGCATCTTGATATCTCAAGACAGGAGATGGATGAAGTGGCTTTAAGAAGTCATAATAATACAGAGCGCGCAACCAATGATGGTTCTTTTAAAGAAGAAATTGTTCCCATTAAAGTGCCTCAACGCAGAAAAGATCCCCTCATTTTTGATAAAGATGAGCATTTCAGACCGGGCATGACCATGGAAAAACTTGAGCAACTTCCTTCTGCCTTTATTCCCAAAACAGGAAAGGTTACAGCAGGAAATGCAAGCGGCATTAATGATGGCTCAACAGGAATGATCATCATGTCTGCGGACAAGGCAAAAGAGCTGGGCTTAAATCCCATTGCAAAAATCAAGGCAACTGGTATGGGGGCATGTCATCCAACCTTGATGGGTATTTCACCTGTTCCAGCAGTCAAAAGCCTTATGGATAGAAGTGGTCTTGCCATTAATGATTTTGATCTTGTAGAAGTCAACGAGGCATTTGCAGCACAATATATCGGGTGTGAAAAAGAACTTGGTTTGAACCGTGAAATCACAAATGTCAATGGTTCCGGAATTGGTCTGGGTCACCCAGTTGGCTCCACTGGTGCAAGAGTCATGGTTACCTTGATGCATGCCATGAAAAAAAGGGGAGATTCTCTCGGGCTTGCCACTCTCTGCGGCGGAGGTGGTGTTGCCATGGCATGTGCCATAGAAATGCTTTAAGATTTTAATTTTAAGTGCTGGGTCTAATACCCCGCCCACTTGTGGCGGGGCAATTCATTTTAGAGAATTATTAAAAATTGCTGCATTGAGGTGGCTTATTCAGGAAAGTTTGTAAAAAGTGAAATATTAATGTATGTTTTACCGGCTTTGTTCAAATTTCTTAAAAGTATTTATCAGACCGTTTGTAGAAGAATCATGGGATGATATTTTTTTGTCATCCTTTAATTGAGGCAGTATTTTTTTTGCAAGCTGTTTTCCAAGTTCAACTCCCCACTG
>JAUCGD010000289.1 GCA_030377945.1 Desulfobacterales bacterium HSG17
AGTTGATATCGTCTTATTTTTATTAAGGCAATTGACTTATGGAGATTAAAAATTCATATCATGGATGGAAAAGAGCATATATTTGCTACTTTAAAACAGTTGGCTGATTTGGTAACACGGATGTTCGGAGACAATTGTGAAATTGCTGTTCATGACTTAACCAGCAAAAATAAAGGGTTGATATACCTTACAGGCAATGTCACTAACAGAGAACCAGGCTCTCCGGTTACAGATGCTGTGGTCAAGCACCTTGTCCAGGACGGCAACAAGGTTATGGACAGGCATTGCTTCATGACCCTCACCGATGACGGCAGGGAACTTAAATCATCCACAAGTTACATCAGGGATACCACAGGAGAAGTCATTGCCGCCTTCTGCATCAATTTTAATACCACTGATCACCATAATGCCATTCAGCTCCTGGAAGCTTTTTTAAACCGTGGGGTGCTAAGTGAACCAAGCATGGATGAGCCTGAAAAAATATCTTTTTCCATTAACAATACAATGGACTCTCTTTTTGAGCAGGCAGTGGAAGAAATTGGTAAGAGGCCAGCCTCCATGACGACAGATGAAAAGGTCAGGCTTGTTAAAATCCTCGAAAGTAAAGGGGCCTTTCAAATCAGAGGTATGGTCAATCAGGTAGCCCTAAGGTTGGGGGTATCAAATTTTACCATATATAATTATTTAAAAAAAATCCGTGCTACAAAAGGGACTGCAATCAAGGATGTTATATAATTAAAATAAATCTATAATATTCTTAAGATCACTTTTCCCTTCAACAATTTCTTCTTTAGTCAGGCCGTCAAGCTCATGTGGAAACACAAGCCATTCAACACTAGCATGTATGTAGTAATCGGGTTTGATATCTACGGCACGCATTGAAGGTTTATACCAGGAACATGCCACACGGATATCGGAAGGTGCATTTAACCTGGATTGCTTTCTTATCTGTTTTATCAATGCATCAACACTGCGTCCAGAATCAAAGACATCATCAACAATGAGTAAACCATCCCCTGAATTGGCATTTTCAATCAGGTAATGTAAACCATGAACACGAATTTCTTTGGACTGTTTATTAATCCCATAATAAGAAGATGTCCGAACGGAAATATGGTCAGTACTCAAACCTTTATATTCAAAGTATTCCTGTACTGCAATTCCAATAGGTGTGCCACCTCGCCATATTCCAACAATAAACTGGGGATGAAAACCATCAAGAAAAATTTTATTGGCTAGTCTAAAAGAGCTTTCCAGCAGGTCTTGTGCAGTGATATAAATTTTTGGCATATTGTTAATCCACAATTCAAATAGTTATTATAGTTAATATCTGATAACAGTATCACATATAAGACAGTAAGTTGCTTTTTGTCAAGAAAAGTGTAAAAAAATAAGATAGAAAAAATCAACTGAAATTATGGAGAACACATATGAGAAATTTTTTACTGAAACTGGCTTCAGTCAGAGGCGAAATCCAAGCAGATCTGGTGGTTAAAAATGCACAGATCATAAATGTGCTGTCCGGTGAAATCCATAAAGAAAATGTTGCTGTTATTGACGGAAGGTTCATCGGATTTGGTGATTATGAAGCAAAAGAGACCATTGATGCTGAAGGCCTTTTCATGTCTCCTGGTTTTATTGACGGGCATATCCATTTTGAAAGCACCATGCTCACATTGCCTGAATTTTCCCGGGCGCTGCTTCAAAGAGGCAGCACTGCTGTTGTTATAGATCCCCATGAGATAGCCAATGTGCTTGGGTTGGATGGAATCCGTTATGTTCTTCACAGTATCAATCAGATACCTTTGGATGTGTTTGTCATGCTCCCTTCATGTGTCCCAGCTACACCGCTTGAAACATCAGGCTCTTCAATGACACACAGGGAACTTTCTTATATGATACAAGAAGAGTGTGTGGCCGGGATCGGTGAAATGATGAATTTTCCTGGTGTGATCAATGGTGATGATGAAGTCCATGAACGCATTGCCGCAGCCAGATGGAAAAAAGTGGATGGACATGCACCCGGAGTCACTGGGAAAAATTTGAACGCCTATGTATTTTCCAATATTGACAGTGATCATGAATCAACTACGGCTGAGGAAGCAAAGGAAAAACTGCGCAAGGGCATGCATATCCTGATCAGAGAGGGGACTTCTGAACGCAATCTAACTGAATTAATCAAGATAGTTAACAAAGAAAATTCCTGGCATTTCTCCTTTTCCACAGATGATAAGCATCCGGACGACCTGTTGGAAGAAGGACATATTGATCATTCACTGAGAAAAGCCATTTCATTGGGTATGGATCCGATTACTGCATATCAGATTGCCACTGTAAACACGGCAAATCATTACAGACTTAAAAATGCAGGTGCTATAAAATCGAGGTACTGGGCTGATTTTGTTCTTCTTTCCGATTACAAAAATGTGAAAATTGAATCTGTATATAAAAAAGGGATTCCAGCTTTTAAAAATAAAAAATTGATTGCTTTTCCCAACAGTACACTACCAACTGTAAGGTCTGCAATGAACCCGGATGATATAAATCTGGAACAATTAAAAATCCCTGCAAAAGGAAAGACAATCCGTGTTATTGATATCCTGCCGAATCAGATAGTGACCGATGAATTCATTTCAAAGGCAACTATTAAAAACGGATTTGTTGAGTCCAATACCGACGATGATATTCTTAAAATTATTGTGATAGAAAGACATAAAGCAACTGGCCACATCGGGAAGGCCTTTGTAAGAGGCTTTGGGCTCAAACAGGGTGCTATCGGCTCAACTGTAGCCCATGATTCCCATAATATTGTGATTGTCGGAACCAATGACACAGATATATTTGCAGCCTTTAATCAGATAAAAAAATTAAAAGGCGGCCTTGTTGTGATCAACAACGATCAATTGGTAGCCCAGCTGCCTTTGCCTGTTGCAGGCCTGTTATCAACCAAAAGCTTTGAACAGACTGCAGCAGATTTAAAAACCTTAAAACAAAAAGTTAAAATTCTTGGCGGAACACATGACTCACCGTTTATGATTTTATCTTTTTTATGCCTTTCAGCCATTCCCAAATTAAAAATAACAGATCTTGGGTTAATAGATGTGGAGAATTTCAGGGTGACTTCACTATTTGCAGACTGAACTACAAAGCCTTTGAAAAAACCGGGGCGAAAACATATGTTTTCGCCCCGGTTATATTTTATCTATTTTGGAATACTTCCAAGCACACCTTCAACATAGTAGGTCATACCGAGAAGATCATTGTCAGTCAAAGTCTTACCCGCTTCAACAGCCATGCTTCCATCTTGTTTTTTGATTGGCCCTGAAAAAGGGTGAAAAGAACCGTTTGCTATAGATTGGGTTGTTTTTTCCACCAGTGCCACAACATCAGCAGGTATTTTTTTATTCAATGGCGCCAGTTTGATCATACCATCTTTAATACCGCCCCAGACAGCACTGGGTTTCCATGATCCGGCCAGTACTTCCTTGGCAACTTTTGTATAATAGGTATCCCAGACATGGGTTGTTGCAGTCAGGTGTGCATTGGCACCATATTTGGTCATATCAGAATGATACCCAATGGAAAATACACCCTTTTCTTCTGCGGTCATGGTGGGTGCAGTGGAATCAGTATGATGTGTAACAACATCAACACCCTGATCAATCAGAGCTTCTGAGGCTTCACGTTCTTTGCCGGGATCAAACCATGAATTTATCCAGATGACTTTTACCTTTATATCTGGATTTACACTTTTTGCTCCCAGGGTAAATGCATTAATTCCCCGGATAACTTCAGGGATAGGAAATGCTGCAACATAACCAAGCTCATTTGACTTTGTCATTTTTCCGGCAATAATTCCTGTCAGATACCTGCCTTCATAAAACCGGCACATATAGGTCCCGACATTTTTGGATTGTTTGTACCCGGTCGAGTGTTCAAATACTGTTTTTTTGAAAAGCTTTGCCACCTTTAAAGTGGGGTTCATGTATCCAAAAGAAGTTGTAAAAATAAGTTTATGGCCACTTTTTGCCAAATCTCGAATTACCCTTTCCGCTTCTGCACCTTCTGGTACACTTTCAATGAATTTTGTTGAAACCTGACCTGTTAAATTTTTTTCCATTGCAATACGTCCCAGATCATGCTGGTATGTCCAGCCTGCATCTCCAATGGGACTTACATAAACAAATCCTACTTTTAACTTATCCGAGGCAAAGGTCAAAGGAATAAATCCTGTAATGATAAATGCCATGGCACTGATAAATAGTACGGTTTTG
>JAUCGD010000028.1 GCA_030377945.1 Desulfobacterales bacterium HSG17
GGGTTATTCCTTCTATTTATGAAGGAATGAAAAGCGGCCATATTGAAATTTACGATTTACTATTAGGAAAAATTAACAATTTCTTGTCAAGTTTAGGAATCCGAACACATGGAGTAGATGTTGGTCAAAAAGTTAATTACGATTTCTGTAGCCCAACTGAATCAAATGAAAATGAAACTAACGATTATAAGCTTAAAGAAGTTATAAAAGAAGTTAGAATGTTGCCTTATATTTTCAATGAAAAACACATTGTTGTTGAAGGTGAAGTCATTGTTTGGAGGTTTAGAAATGAGTAATAACGATCTATATTTAGGGATAGATTTTGGCACATCCACGAACTATGTTACGAGATGGAATGCCCAAAAAAAAGTAGCTGTCCCTGTTGTGGGTATAACTAAAGATCATGGAGGTTCTAATTTCATTGACAATATTATCTACTATGAATCTGTGAATAGTCAGATCATCGGAAAGCTTGCTTTTAAAAAGGGTATTACCGAACCTTTCAATGTAGTTGAAGGTATAAAGCGCAAGCTTGAAAATGATAATTGGAAACAAAGAATTCCATCATTGAGAGAAGAACTTTCTGCTGAAGAAATTACAACAGATATTTTCAGAACTATTAAAAATCGTGTTGAAGAAATTCATGGCGGAAAAACTGTTGACGGTGTCGTAATCAGTGTTCCCTTTGCATTTCAGAGTAAAGAACGGCAAAGAATAAAAAATGCTGCTGAAAAAGCAGGACTTAATGTGATGAAACTAATTGAGGAACCTGTTGCTGCTGCCATATGTTTCGGTTTGTTTAACGAGGTTATCAAAAATAATATTGAAGAAAAAGTGCTTATTTTTGATTTAGGGGGAGGAACATTTGATGTAACTATATTTAACTTAGTAAAACAGTCAGATAGTAATATTCGTGTTGAAGTATTGAATACAGATGGGCATAAAACATTAGGTGGCAAAGATATTGATGACATGCTCGTAAGAAAATTTGAAGAAAATATTGGTTATGAATTAGCATTAATCTCTGATGAAAGGGAAAGAAGAAAAGACCAGTTAAATTTGATTGAAGAAGCAAAAAGAGTTAAAGAAGCTCTGGCGTTAGCGGAAGAAGACGATGCCTGCTGTACAGGTTTGGCACAGGGTAAAATGCTCGAAATGGATATAACATTAGATGATTTTAACGAATGGCTTATCAGACATGGATTTATCGGTAGAATAAAAGAAGTCCTCGAAAATGCACTTGACGAAATTGAATTTGAACCTAGTGATATTGACAGAATTGTCTTAGTCGGCGGATCAAGCAATATAGCACTCATACAAGAAGAAATAGAGAAATTTTTTGGGAAAAAAGCAGAGTCAATAAAAAATCCAGGTGAACTTGTTGGTGAAGGTGCCGGTATTTATTGTGGCAGTCTTTTAGATAAAAATCTGAGCTATGAAATTATTACAAAAATCAGTCATGCCATTGGTGTCAAAACAGGGACAAAATTTACTCCCCTTATACAAAGGAATAGTAAATATGAAACATTCTCTGATATTCGATATTTTAGTATAAAAAATAAAACAAACAGGAATACAAAAATTGATGTTTATCAAGGTAACTCAACTGATATCATTGAATGTTCATTTGTTGGTGAAATTCAAATTGACGGTTCTGAATTCCCTGACAACAAAATAGGGATTCAACTTGGAACAGATAAAAACGGCATTGTCAGCTATAAACTTTATAAAATTGAAGAATCTGATCCATTCTATGCAGGGAGGGTTTAATGGGGAAACAAAATAAAAAAAAGGTTGATAAAAAAAGTAAACATAAAAAGCCAATTAATAACGTGCCTGAACTTAAAGGAGATTATAAGGATTATTTTGATAAAGATTCAATTGCTGAAAAACGATATAATTGCGCTAAAGAACATATCAATAATAGACTTCAAATGTCTGAAATTGTAAAAAAATATGGTGTGGAAGATGCATTCGTCAAAGATGCGGTAAAGAGGTTTAAACAAAACGGTGGCATTCATTGCTTCAAAGATGATGATGACATGAAGGATCCTCATTCTTCAACGATGAACGAAACTGGAACAAATATAAGTTTAACAAAAAAAATGTGTAACTTGTTTAAAGGAGAAAAAGATAAAAATAATACCAATGATAAATCTACTGATGAAAGAAAAAAAATGATACCTAATAAATCGGATACTAATGATACTGAAAAAAGTGAGGAAGGAAAATATTCAGATATAGATTCAATAAATAAAAACCAGACTAAAATATTTGAAAAATTTCAGACTAAAATATTTGAAAAAATTGAAACAATAGAAAAATCGTTAAAAAATGACTTATCAAAAATTTATGGTTTTCAGGAAAGCATTCAAGCCATCAAAAATAAATTTGATGATAGTAGCCAATTTCTTGAAAATATTTCAAATTATTCTTCATCTACAAAAACAAACCTACAAAAACAAACAAAGATGGTCGAATCAGTACAAAATATTGTTAAACAATTGCCCTCCAATATGGAAATTAAAAGATCACAAAGCGATGTTTCAAGTCGGTTAAAAAATATTGAAGAAGATATTTCTGATCTAACAATGGACATTCCAAAAAAACTTAAATTTATTGAACAGTCATTTGATTTACTACAAGGAAAACTTGGTTCCCTTGACGATATTCAAGAGACACTTAAAGATAAAGGTATTTCAATAAGGCAGGAATTCCCACCGACTGGAGAAGAAGAAGATGTTATTATTCAACTCGCTAAATATGGTGAAAAGATTCTTAATCATCTGACAATAGCCGCAAGGCATTATGCAAGAAACCGGCAAGATATCTCACGCGCAGGTCATGAAAAACATTTACAAGAGCTACAAAAAGAACAAAAAAAATCCTTTAAAAATGGTAAATCAGAAGGTAAAATCGAAACTGTTGAAGACTTAATAAAACAATTTGACTTAGGTTCACTCTTTAATAGCAAATCTCAAGAAGGTCAAACCATAGTCGCTTTTTTGAAAAATAATGGCTTAATAGAAGATGAAGAACTTGTACAGGATACTGTTATAGAAATTGATGAAAAAAATAGAGGTCAACTTGAAGTGAAAGCGAAATTTCAAGGTCTTGGTGCATTTAGTGTCAAAAAATCCTGTCTTAAATTAGGCGGAAAAATTATCCGCAAGGCAGAGTTAGAAGCAAATGAAGGTACTACTGAAAGAAATAAAAAATCAAAAACAATTCCTGACATCCAAATAGAAGCAGAGTACAATAATGAGAAGGGTATGAAGTCAGAAGTTTCTCCGAATAATGAAGAAAAAGCATCTTCAGATCAATCTCAACAAGACAAAGATGTTATTACAAATGAGAATGACGAAAGTGTAAAAAGTTCAACTCCTGACATCCAAATAGAAGCAGAGTACAATAACGAGAAGGGTATGAAGTCAGAAGCTTCTCCGAAATTTATTGATAAACAAGTCCATAAAACAGATAATGTTAATATAGAAAACGATGAAGCAGACAAAAATATTTACAACCATGAGAATATACCTGTTGAACAAAGTGATGAAGAAAAAGTATCTCCAGATCAATCTCAACAAGGCAAAGATGATATTAAAAATGAGAATGACGAAAGTGTAAAAAGTTCAACTCCTGACATCCAAATAGAAGCAGAGCACAATAATAAGAAGGGTATGAAGTCAGAAGCTTCTCCGAAATTTATTGATAAACAAGTCCATAAACCAGATAATGTTAATATTGAAAACGATGAAGCAGACAAAAATATTGAAAACGATGAGAATATACCTGTTGAACAAAGTGATGAAGAAAAAGCATCTTCAGATCAATCTCAACAAGGCAAAGATGATATTAAAAATGAGAATGACGAAAGTGTAGAAAGTTCAACTTCAGGGGAGTAGCCATTATTTTCAGGCAATTTTTTTTGCAAAATTACGTTAATTAAGGAGTAAATATAATGTCTCTACCGTTTTTTTGTGGAATAGACTTAGGTACAACAAATAGTACTGTATCAATAATCAGAATGGAGAGAAGAAGTGATGACCCCATGGATCATTTGGAAACTCGGCCTATCCATCAATATGATGAAAGTTTTCATTTTGACAAGGATAGTATAATTCTTCCTTCATCAATTTATTTTGATTTGGACAACAGCAGAGTTTATACAGGAAAATATGCAAAATCAATGTATGCCACCGGAGACAGGCCGATGCAAACTATTCGGTCTGTTAAAACTCGAATAGGGGGGGAATCTTTAGTTGAAATTCCGAAAATTAATAGCCCTGATAACATTCAATACTTTGACATGGTTCAATGTTCTGCATTACTACTCAAGACAATTCGTCAATCTTTGAAGGAGCAATTTGGACAGGATATTGATGAAACGTTTATAACAGTTCCGGCCGCTTTCAATACAGATGAAAGGCAGGCAACCATTAATGCTGCTTTTTTGTCTGGATTCAAAAAGATTGGCATTTTAGATGAACCTACAGCCGCCTTATTATACTATATTAATGGCGGTGAAGGAGATCTGTCTGATGATTTTATAGAAAATGATAGTGAGTATAAATTAGTGTACGATATTGGTGGAGGAACACTTGATGTTAGTATAGCAAAAATTTCAGAAGATGATGAAGGAGATGTAGAAGTTGATATTGTTGCAAGGTCTCCCAGAATGGATTTAGGGGGGGATGATTTTGATCAATATATAGCAGCATATTTCCTGTCTGAATTTGAGAAACCAAGAAAATCTATTGAAAAAAGATCTAAAGAAGAGCAGAGTAAAATTATAGCAAGAATTGTTTCACAGGCAGAAAATTATAAAATTGAGTTGAATAAAGCAATCAAACAAAAGTTGGGAGAATCCAAAAAACTGGAAAAAATTAAAAAATATGTCAATTTTGAAATTGTTAATAACATGTATATTCAGGAGATTGTACTGACAAAAGAAATTGTAGATCAAATTTTATCAGGTTTGATTAATGGAAAAATATTAGACCCTGTGGAAAGAAGTTTAAAAAGTGCAAAACTTAATAAAAGCAAAATTTCAGAAGTATTGATTACTGGCGGTATGTCAAATTTTTATTCTGTTGAGGAAGCACTACGAAATTTTTTTGGTTCAGGTATTCGTTTAATTCCAATTGATAGCGTTACAGCAGTTTCAAAAGGAGCTGCTATTCATCATTATACCAAGTATAATGATAAGCTTATAAAAATAAAACTAAAAGACATTATGTCTGATGATATTTTTATCAAAATAGGTGATGAATTTGAAATTTTTATTCCTAAAACAACTAAACCGGATACAGAGGGTACTTTTACATACACAGTACCAGAAGCTTTGGCAGATTTAGCTGTGTTTTTATATAGTGGAACCGGGAGCAAACCGGAAAATTTTGTACCTCTGTCTGGTAAATTTATTCCATTATATCGGAGATATCTTGAAAGAGAAGAAATAACAATTCATTGGAAGCTTAATAAAAATAAGATTATTTCAATTGAAATTCCTGAACTTAATGGACACTTTAAGGTTCAAAAAAATCAATCTTATGGAACAAAAGAAATTGAAAATAATTTTATCCAAAAACTTAAGATAAATGAGTGATGCTATGCATGATTTTAACAAACCATTAGTTTATCAAACTGTTGAAAGAATTAGAGAATCCATAAACCGTCGATTTGAAAAAGATGCGAATTTATATATTTCAAATCAGGATAGCCAGAAAATAAAAAATGCCCTGAGAAATTCAAACCTGAATATCATTTATTTATGGTTTAAAAACAGAAAACATTCAGCTGAAATACTGACTAAAGTTATATTAAAAAATGCGTGGTTAATGAAACCTATTTCTTATGAAAAAATGAAAGAATTTTTTAAGCCAATATTTGATACATGTGAACAAAAATTTTTTCTTGAGGTCGCAAAAGAATCTATTGAAAATAAAACCGAAACATCTTTCGATCTAAAAAGACTGTTAAATGACATATATTATGACAAGGCTGATATACAACTATGTGAACATATTTTAGAAAATGGACATAATGATCTTGAAGTTTTAAAAACATGTTTTCAAAAAACAATAAAAAATAATTTATCTGGCAATCTGATATATAAAAAGGTGAAAAAATATTTAAAGAATTATCCAAATTTGAACCAGAGTATTCGGGCACTTAATATCACTCATCTAACAGAAGATGAACAAAAAAATTTAGCAGCCATCATTTAAAAAAATGAAATTGAAAATGAAAAACCAAATCAAATATGGTTGGAGAGATTTAGGCGATTGGGAAAGAATGCTTTTGATGTAACAAAAGAGTATCTTGTTAATTCGGGATTCAAAGATCCTAATTATAAACTAATGGTGAATGATATTATCATAAGAATAATTAAGAATGAAAGAAGATACCAAGATTACTTTCTCAAAAATCTTACAGAGTTATATCGCTCTAATTCAAACGTAAGATATAGTTTAATACATGGTGTTAAAAGAATTACGGACACAGATATCAAAAACAAAATTATTCGAGAATTCCAAAATATTGGAATCCCGGATGTAGAAGTTCTTCAAGAGATTACAGATGAGATATTAACAGGATACGAAGATGAATTATGGATCGACTGCATTGAAGATGTTTATAACGAAATTATGCAAAATTCAGAAAAAAAATATATTGCATATATTGCCCATATATTTAGAAAAAATGATAATTTTAAACCTTGGTTTAGAAAGTTATTATCCGAATATGGCGATCAGCAATTGGTACAGGAATTTGTTGCAGAACTTTTGAAGAAAGAAAGAAATTCATATTATGTTAATATCGCATTAGATTATTGGAATAAAAATCAGGATGATTACTTAAAAAGAAAACTGTCAGAAGTAATAAAGGAAAAGCAATTTCGGAGTCCAACAATCAAAGCTTTTGTTTTTGATCATGATTTTGAACTGGCTAAAAGACTGTATAGCCAAGCTTAAAAGGGAGTGGATTTAAAAATGGGTATTTCAGTAGGAATAGATTTGGGGACAACAAACTCGGCGTGTTGTGCTTTGATAAACGGGAAATTTAAATTTTTAAAATTCAGAGGTAAAGAACTTCTGCCTTCAGCAATTTTATGGCAAGATGGGAAATTAACTGTCGGTGAAAAAGCGCGCAAAAAATCTGTAATCTATTCAGATAATTTTATCAAATCGTCAAAAACTTTTATGGGAAATTTTAAAAAAAAATGGACAATTGAAGATAGAAATTTTTCGACTACAGATGTTGCCAGCGAAATATTAAGCCATATCAAAAAAGCAGCTGAAAAATACTTTGAAACAAATCAAAAAATCACATCTGTTATTACAGTTCCAGCTTATTTTACTGCAAACCAGATTAACGAGACAAAAATTGCTGGAGAAAATGCTGGTTTTATAGTCAAACAGATTATTACAGAACCTGTAGCAGCAGCAATTGCCTATGGATTTGAAGACCAAATAAATCAAAAAATTTTTGTGGTTGATATCGGTGGTGGGACTTTTGATGTCTCAATTTTAGAAATAGATGGAAACAAATATCAAACCCTTGCTATTGAAGGAGATAATAAGCTTGGCGGAGATAATTTTGATGAAGTTATATTGGAGATGTGCTTCAAAAAAATTCGTCAGACAGCAGGTCTTGACTTATCAAGCATGGAGAAAACAGCACTTCCAAAAAATGATTTTCTTCAAGCAAGACAAAGATTGATTATAGAATCTGAAATAAAAAAAATAGAACTAAGTGAAGTTGAAAATGTTGAAATTGAAATACCTAATCTATTCAATTATAAAGAAAAACCCTATAATTTTTCACTTTCACTTTCAAGGGATGAATTTCAAGAAGAGGCAAAGTATCTTTTAAATAAAATCAGGCGAACAATAAAAAAGTGTATTGACGACGTTTCCATTAGTTCTTCAGACATAGACAAGGTTATTTTGGTTGGCGGAACATCTTACATGCCAATAATTCAAAATTATATCAAAGAATTATTCGGGCAAAAACCATATTCAGACATGGATTTATCAAAATTAGTTGCTATGGGAGCAGCTTTAGTTGCAGATAATGAGAACGATACAATTAAGGTGCGAGATATAATCTCACATTCACTAGGCATTGAAATAATTGGAAAGGAATTTGCAAGAATATTATATAAAAATGATAATTATCCTATTTCTAAATCAGAAATATTTACGACAACTGTTGATTATCAAGAAAACATTGATGTTAGGGTTTTTGAAGGAGAAGATGAAAAATTTGTTGATAACAACGAATTCTACGGGAACTTTATTTTGAATGAAATTGAACGAGCAAGAGCTGGAAGCCCCCAAATTGAGGTATCCTTTATGTTTGATAGAAGTCGCGATTTACATGTTATAGCAAAGGATTTAAGAACTGGCTCAAAAAAATCTAAGACAATAAAAATTGATAAAAATATGTGAAGATCAAAAATCTTGTTTAGCTATCCACTTAAGCCGAGACATCCTGATTTTAAAGGATTTCTTGCAACAAATTGTTGGGCTTTAAATAGCAGAAGCAAAGTCCCGTTTGAATTGAAAAATGAAAAAATTTCCACTACTTTTATAAATTAAGAAATCACTGTCGAAAACAGCGTAATAACTCTCTGGTTTAAAAAAAACGACTATAGCTCCGGTCATATGAATTGATACTCGTTTTTAGATTCCTGGCCTAATAATATCAGAATGTTAGCTTGATATTTTACGATATTTTGGTATCAATTCATGTGACCGGAGCTATAAGGGATTTGACTTTAGGTTTATACAAATCTGTAACTCAAAATATCAGCCAAGGAGGCAAATGGACAGAAAGCAGTTCTGGAACGTATTAAGAAAAGATTTCAAATACCAGACCCGGAAAGCAAAACAACTTTATATTGAAAAAATTCCTAATGGACCGACATTTTTTTATTATTCTAAAATAATGAAGGTTGTATTTAATCATGGCATAATTGCAGGACAAAATAATTATTCCCGTGAAATATGGATTAACGGTTCATGGGAAATGATTAATATTGCCGAATCTGCCGGAGCTAGGGTGTGTGTATCAGGTCTGGAAAATGTTTCTGAATATAAAGGGCCTCTGGTTTATATTTCTAATCATATGAGTATGGTAGATGCTTTTTTTCTGCCCGGGTTTTTGCTGGGCTTTAATGATGTTACTTTTGTTATAAAACAGGATTTGCTTTATTATCCGCTTTTTGGCAATGTGATGCAGGCAGTAAATCCTATTGCTGTTACCCGCAAAAATCCCCGTGAAGATTTAAAAACCGTATTAAATGAAGGTCTGAAAAGACTTTCAAGGGGATGTTCAGTTATTGTATTTCCCCAGGCTACAAGAAGCCATATTTTTGATGCTTCAAAATTCAATTCCCTGGGTATTAAACTTGCCCGTAAAGCCGGGGTTCCGGTTGTTCCAGTGGCTTTGAAAACAGATTTTCAGGGATATGGAAAATATATTAAAGATATGGGAAAGATTGATCCCGCAAAAACCATTTATATACAATTTGGTAAACATATGGACATCAAAGGCAAAGGCCAGAAAACCCATGAACATATAATTAAATTTATTTCAGAAAATGTAAGGCAATGGGGTGGAGAAGTTAAGAATGTCTAATAAAACTCCCAGGCTGGACTGGCCTGAACTTATTAAAGGAAAACTTGTTAAACGTTATAAACGTTTTTTAGCTGATATTGAGTTATCTGATGGAAATATAATAACAGCCCATTGTGCAAATTCAGGTAAAATGACAGAATGCTGCACTTCTGGACAGCCTGTATGGTTATCTTATCATGATAACCCCAAAAGAAAATTGAAATATACCTGGGAATTGATACAAATGGCCACATCTTTAGTTGGTGTAAATACCCAGGTTCCCAACCGCCTTGTGTCCATGTCTGTTGAATCAGGAGCAGTTAAAGAACTTGCAGGTTATGAAAATATAAAACGCGAAGTAAAAACCGGGGATAATTCAAGGCTTGATATTCTTTTGACAAAAGAAAATTCAGAACAATGCTTTATTGAAGTAAAAAACTGCACTTTGGTAAAAGACCGGATAGCTCAATTTCCTGATGCTGTTACCAAAAGAGGCCATAAACATCTGGTTGAAATGCAGAAACTCACAGCATCCGGTATTCGCTGCGTAATGTTTTACCTGATTCAAAGAACAGATGCAGATGTTTTTAAACCTGCTGATTCCATTGACCCTGAATATGGGAAAGAATTAAGAAAAGCTGTGAAAAACGGTGTTGAAATCCTGGCTTATGATACAGGTATTGATCTTAAAGGTATATGGTTGAATCGCAGGATTTCTTGTGAGTTGGATTCCGATACTAAACTGTTGACTAAAACACAAAGCGAGAAAAAATGACCTCCCAAAATATTGATTTTGTCCATCTTCATCTGCATACCCAATACAGTCTTTTAGACGGGGCTATCCGTATTGATGCCCTGCTTAAACGGGCTAAGGAATTTGGTATGGATACTGTGGCTGTCACTGACCACGGCACCATGTTCGGGGCAGTTGAATTTTATGAAAAAGCCAATAAAGCAGGTATAAAGCCCATTGTAGGCTGTGAATGTTACCTGGCTCCCAGAAAGCTCAGTGATAAAACACCTATTGACAGTAAAGGATTGTGTCACCTGGTTTTGCTGGCAAAAAACCAGGAAGGGTATAAAAACCTCTGCAAACTGGCAAGTATCGGTCAGTTGGAAGGATTTTATTATAAACCCAGGATAGATAAAAATGTTTTAAAAGAATACAGCAAAGGTCTTGTTGCATCATCTGCGTGCCTTCATGGAGAGATTCCCAGGCTGCTAAAAGATGATAAAATTGAGCAGGCTGATGAAGCTGCCCGGTTTTACCTGGAGGTATTTGGAGAGGATAATTTTTACCTGGAAGTTCAGCATAATGGAATTCCTGTTCAGGAAAAGGTAAACCAGGGGCTTCTTGATATGAGTCAGAGGCTTTCCATTCCTTTGATTGCAACCAATGACTGTCATTATCTGGATAAAGAGGATGTGCGGGCCCATGATGTGCTGCTATGTATTCAAACAGGGAAAACCGTTAATGATCCAGGCCGGTTTAAATTTGCAACAGATGAACTTTATTTTAAATCAGGCCGGGAAATGCAGGCCCAGCTTGGTCAGTATCCTGATGCATTGTCAAATACCCTAGAAATTGCAAAGCAATGTGCAATTGAATTTGATTTTAATACCTATCATTTTCCCCAGTTTTCATGTGAAGCTGATCTTTCGGTTGATGATATGTTTGAAAAAAAAGCCAGGCAAGGTTTTGCTGACCGAATAGAACAAATTAAAGTTAAAAATCCTGATATAGATGAAAAAGTTTACCTGGAACGACTTGATTATGAAATCGGCATAATTAACCAGATGGGTTTTCCAGGATATTTTCTTATTGTTGGTGATTTTATTCAATATGGAAAGGAAAACGGGGTTCCGGTTGGACCTGGGCGAGGCAGTGCTGCCGGAAGTATGGTTGCTTACAGTATGGGAATTACAGACCTTGATCCCATTGAGCACGGCCTTATTTTTGAACGTTTTTTAAACCCGGCCCGTATAAGTATGCCTGATATTGATGTGGATTTCTGCATTAACGGCAGGGAAAAAGTATTTAAATATGTAGTTGAGAGATATGGGGGCGGCGATTATGTTGCACAGATTATCACATTTGGAAAACTTAAACCCCGTGCTGTGATCCGGGATGTGGGACGTGCCCTTGATATTTCTTTAAAAGAAGTTGATGCCATTGCAAAAATGATTCCTGAAGTTCTTAATATCGGTCTTGAGGATGCACTTGAACAGGAGCCAAAGATTTTGGAACTGGCTGATAAAGATCCGAAAATCGCTGACCTGATAAAAATCTGCAAAACCCTTGAAGGACTGCCCCGCCACGCTTCCACCCATGCAGCCGGTGTTGTTATCGGTGATAAACCCCTTGTTGAGTATCTTCCATTATATAAAGGTAAAAAAGGTGAAGTTGTAACCCAGTTTGACATGAAGCGGGTTGAACAGATCGGACTTGTTAAATTTGACTTTCTTGGACTGCGAAACCTTACTGTCATTGAAAATACTTTGCAATTAATAGAATCAGGAGGAAAGCCAAGGCCAGATCTGCTTCTTATAGATTTTGAAGATCCAAAAACCTATAAGCTCCTTTCGGCCGGTGATACAACAGGGGTGTTCCAGCTTGAAAGCTCTGGCATGAAAGAACTGCTGACACGGCTTCGGCCAGCCTGTTTTGATGATGTTACAGCTCTTGTAGCCCTGTACCGTCCTGGACCGTTGGACAGCGGCATGGTTGATGATTATGTGGAACGTAAACACGGCCGTCAGGAAGTCAGCTATCTTGTGCCTGAACTGGAACCACTGCTCAAGGAAACATACGGGGTTATTTTGTATCAGGAGCAGGTCATGAAGATTGCAGGTACCCTGGCAAGCTATTCAATGGCTGAAGCTGACGGTCTGCGAAAAGCAATGGGTAAAAAAATTGTTGAAATCATGGCACAGCACCGTGAACGTTTTACCAAAGGAGCTGTTGAAAACGGATTCCCTGAAGATAAGATTACCCAGCTTTTTGACTTAATGGAAAAATTCGGAGGATATGGATTTAACAAGAGTCACAGTGCTGCCTATGCTTTAATAGCTTATCAGACAGCCTGGCTCAAAACCCATTATCCTTTGGAGTTTATGGCCTCGCTTCTTACCTGTGAAATGGGAAATATTGACAGTGTTGTCAAATTTATTGCTGAATGCAGAAGTCACAGTATAGAAGTTCTTCCTCCTGATATTAATGAAAGTTTTAAGGAATTTAACGTTGATAACGGGAAAATACGATTTGGTCTGGTTGCAGTTAAAAACGTAGGTGAAAATGCAATAGATGCAATTATCAAGGCCAGGGAAGAGTTTGGCAGATTTTCCTCTTTATATGAATTCTGTGAGCGGGTTGACCTGAAAAAGATTAATAAGCGTGTTATGGAAAATCTGATTCAATGCGGTGCATTTGATTCAACAGGTGCTCACCGTGCTCAAATGATGGCAGCCCTGGAAGAAGCCCTTGATTATGGGCAGCGTATTCAAAGGGAAAAAAACAGTCCCCAGATGGGACTTTTTGACATGGCAGTTGATTCTCAGCCTGTAAACCCCCCTTCCCTGCCCCTGATTACTGAGTGGGATGAAAAGCAGGTTCTGACCCTGGAAAAAGAGTCCCTGGGATTTTACATTACCGGACATCCCCTGGGAGCTTATGAAAAAATTTTAAATAAATTTACCAATGCAGATACCCTGTCAATAAAGGAAAAAAATGACGGGGAACCAGTTCGTATCTGCGGAATTATTACAAATATCAAAGCCATTAAAACCAAAAAAGGGGATGATATGGCTTTTGTTACTAGCGAAGATATGACAGGGATTATTGAAACCATAGTGTTTCCATCTGTTTATGAGCTATTTTCCGAAATATTGATAATTGATACACCTGTTATTATTGAGGGGCAGTTACAGAAAAATGAAAAAAATGTGAATATTCTGGCAGATAAAATAATTTCCATTGATAAAGCAGAAGAAACATGGAGTGCAAGTGTTCATATCAACCTTGATATTACAAAAACAGACAGGGATATGCTTATTAAACTAAAGGAAATTTTTGATAATCATCAAGGAAACTGCCCCGGATATATTCATTTGCTTGATCCTGAAAAAACTGAAACCATAATATCCTTATCTGAAAATATTCAACTGGCAGCAGGTGAAAAATTAAACTGTGAAGTGAATGCAATTCTTGGGTATAGTGCTGTTGAAACATCATGTAAGGCAGCTGCAACCTCAATTACATCAGAGAGAAAAGGTAAAAACGGAAATTTCAGGAAATAAAATGCGGGTAATAATATTTGCAAATGGTGAATTTAATGGTGTTTCCAGGGAATTGATAAAATCAGGGAATTATATTATTGCAGCAGATGGAGGCGCTCTCCACTGTATTGGCATGAAAATAATTCCTGATGTGGTAATAGGGGATTTTGATTCATTATCTTCTGAAAATATAATAAACCTTCAGGAATCTGGAGCTGACATCTTGAGATTTCCTGCAAAAAAAGATCAGACAGATCTGGAACTGGCTTTGGAACATGCTGTTTTGCAGGGTGCAAAAGAAATTATAATACTGGGCGCTTTGGGCGGACGCTGGGACATGACTTTTTCCAATGTGCTGCTCATGGCAAAACTCAGTTATTCAGACTGTTTGGTCCGTGTTATTGATGAATATAATGAGATTGTTTTGATAAAAACAGGAGAGCGTATTAAATTGTCAGGCAGAAAAGGCGATACGCTTTCCCTTATTCCCTTAGCAGGAGATGCCCTGGGAATAACAACAGAAGGTCTGGAATATCCTCTTGACAGTGATAAACTTTCTTTTGGCTCTCCAAGAGGTGTCAGTAATGTAATGCTTGGACAAAAAGCCGGTGTACATATAAAACAGGGAACTCTCCTTTGTTTGTTAACGCATAAAGCAAATGAACGGTGATTTATTCTATTGTCCCAGCCGGCAATACACCTTCCATGGATTTATCATAAAAAATAAAACTACCATGCTCCTTTTTTGCTTCATACATGGCAATATCAGCACATTTTATCAATTCTTCTATTTCAACAGCATCTTTGGGATAAGCACTTATTCCTATGCTGGGAGAAATAAAATCTACTACATGATCTTTAATTCTATATGGCTGAGACAGATTTTCAATAATCCTTATAGCTGCTGTTTCAGGACAGGAAGGTTGCGCATTATTAAGTATGACAGTAAATTCATCCCCCCCTAACCTGCAAACATGATCGGTCTCACGTAAAGAAGCTTTAAGTCTTATTGCTACCTCCTTTAAAACCTCATCACCTATATCATGTCCAAAATTATCGTTAACCTGCTTAAACCTGTCCAGATCCAGATAAAAAATATTTTTTTCAATCTGATCCCGCTTTGCAAATGCCAGGGTTTCTTTGAGTCTTTGAAAAAAGGCTTTTCTATTATACAGCCCTGTAAGGGAATCATGATAGACCAAAAAGAGCAGATCACTTATATCTCTGGCAATTCCCCTGAATCCTATGACCTCGTCTGAATCATCTTTTATAAGGGATACGGAAATTTCCACATAACACACTGTTCCGTCTTTTCTTATCAGTCTCCATTCAAACCCTCTTCTGGGTTTTCCGGTTTCATAAGCTTTCTCAAAGGTCTGAAAAGCTTTTATTTCGGTTTCTTCATCTGTAAATTCCCGAAAATTCATACCCACAAGTTCATCTTTGGAGTATCCCATCATTTTGTAAAAAGCATCATTAAAAAATATCAGGTTTCCCAGCAGATCCACTTCATAAAAAAATTCTTCAATATTTTCAAGCATTGCACGATAACGATCTTCACTTTTACGCAAAGAAGCTTCCTCAGCACTGCTATTTTCAATTTTCTGTTCCAGCCTCTTTATGACCAGGGAATAATCATATGCACGTTCTCTTGTCAGTTCATTTTCCCGAATAAGTTCATTGCATTCATTTTGACAATCAAGAAGTTTCTGTTTAATAAGTCCAAAATTTTTCCCCATCTTGTGTAATGCTGAACCTAGTGTTCCAATTTCACCTTTTCCCGTAATATAACTGCAAAATGAAATATCTCCTTTTAAGATATATTGTTCTGCAATTTCCTTAAGATGAGTTATCGGCCTGAGAATATGATTTAAAAACAGGATTATTATGATTATGGAAACGCTAAAGGCAGGGATTAAAAATAAAATAATTCTGTAATGCAATTCTGTGTTAACCAGTTCAGGGTCAATCAATTCTGGATTAATCAGGGGAAAGCAAAAAAACAAAAGGACAGCAGAATATCCCAGGAAAATAAATATGACAGATATTAATACTTTTCTGAAAAGAACGGATGAAAACATACGATCCTCGTTAGCTTATAAAAACGGACAGCGCGTCTTTTCTGGCGTTGACATGTTGTATGGTTACGCGAACAAGATCTTCAGGCTTTACATTAATGCCGCTTGATAAAGGAAGGAAGCACTCAATCATATATTCAGTCATAAGTGTCAGATAACTGCTCCTGCGTTTTTTCAGCACAATAGCTTCTTCTTTCTGGCCTATCCTGGTTTCTAGGTATTTCAACAGCCAGTATCGTTTTCTCCTGTTTTGAAGTCTTGAAACATACATCATGGGCTGCTCCAGAGCATTAATTGCCTGCTTTATTTCTTTTGAACTGCATGGAGCATTAAGACCGAATATTGAACGAATCTGCCTTTGGGTAATAAGATCGAAATATTTCCGTATAGGGGAGGTAGAAGTTACATACTCTTCCAGTCCCAGTCCTGAATGACGTTCTGATTCAGAATTTAATACAAAGCGGCTTAATAATTTTCTCTGCATCCAGTTTTGATAAAGGGTGCCGTCATCATCTTTATAAAGACGGTCTTTAGGACCTGGCTGGGATCTGAAAATTGCAGAAACTTTATTTTCCGAAAGAAATTTTGCCATAAGCCAGTTTGCCATTATCATTATTTCGGAAACCAGCATCCGCCCCGGACTTTCCCTGTTGGTTTTATTTACTATAAGTTCTCCGTCTTCATTTATCCAGACATTCACTTCAGGAAGAGAAATCTGCACTGCACCGTCAGAAAGCCTTTGCTGCCTGAAGTTCCGGGCTATTTTCTGAAGGGCTATAATATCAATATTATCTTCTGCCATGAGATTGACATCATAATATGTCAGTTTCTCCGCAACCCTTATAATACTTGGCACAATTTCATAATCTATTAAATCACCTGTAAGGCTTAAACGTATCATTGTGCTTATGGCCGGTCTTATCTCTCCGGCTTTAAGGCTGCATCTGTCTTCAGCCAGGCTTGGGGGGAGCATGGGGATTTTCATGTCAGGCATGTATATTGAGCTTCCCCGTATGATTGCTTCCCGGTCAATGGGGCTGCCTTTGTCAACATAATGACCCACATCAGAAATATGAACACCTAAAAGATAGTGATCTTTTCTGGTTTCAAGGCTGAGTGCATCATCAAAATCAAGAGTTGACTGACCGTCAATAGTTATAATGGAAAGAGATGTAAAATCCTTTCTGTTTTCTTTATAAAAAGATTCCTTGCAGGTTTGGGAAATATTAAAAGTGTATTCTGTCAGTTTTTCGGAAAATTCCGTTGGTACAGCATAACGATATATATCAATGTTTTCATTTGAATTCCAGATATTAAGTTTGACAAACAAATGGAACAAAATTTCAGCATCACCAATACCTGCATTTGCAAGCATTGCCTTTCCAAGGTCACTGTACGGGCTTTCTTTTTCAAAAAGATAAAAAGATTTGAGTATTTTTACAAATCCTTTTTGATCTTTGCTTAAAATTGGGTCTAAAATTGGGTCTAAAACTGGGTTTAAAATTGGGTTTGAAACTGTATTATTGCTGCCTGAAAGTATTTTTTTAAGCCAGTCTGCTCCTGCTTCAATGATCCGGTTCTTTTCCTCTGCTTCACGGGCTTTTGCACTGACCTGATGAACCTGTTCTTCTGAATAGGGAAAAAATCCGTCCTGGGTATATTTAAAATACAGCCGGTTGGAAAAAAAAGCCCTTACAACCGCAGCCTCATGATCGCCCCCTTTTTCTGCCTGAAAACAGAACTCAGTCATGGTTTCAAGATCTATCCATTCCTGTTCTGTATTCAGAATCTCCCATAATTCTTTAATCTGGATTTGACCGGCCAGTTGCTTTCGAATCTGGGATTTCTCTTTTAATCTTCCTGCCAGCTTTTCTCTTCCCTGGGAAAGATCAAGATTTATTTTTGACTTATGTGAAAGACGGTTAACGGAAAGCTTGACTTCACGATTATTTTCATTAAGAAGACGCAGACGCATGTTTTTTATTTCCAAAACAACAGCGCATAATATCTTCTGACGGTCAATGTATTCTACAATATTTCCTGATTCCATAACTTGCCATCATATCAATATGCCATATGAAAGTCAATCTCTGAAACAAAAGACTTATCAAACGCTTATGAATAATTCAGACTACCCCCTTTCCCTGTAATTAAAGCATATCCACCCGGCGGTCAGTGTTCCTGCAAAAAATGAAAGCAAATAGATTATTTCCCTTAAAACACTTTTAATATTTCCCTGGCGCACAAATATATCTGTCAAAGCATTAAGCCCCCATGCCAGAGGTGAAATATTACTGATCTGCTGCATGTTTTTTGGCATAACATAAACAGGAACCATAATTCCTCCCAGGGCTGCGCCAATAACAACCGACACTGCCCCGAACATGGATGCCTGTTCATAGGTTCTTGCCATGCTTCCCAGCATGACCCCGTATCCTGAAGCAGCAAGAGCAGCAGCTATAACAACAAAAAGTATGGCAAGAGGCTCTGTGCCCATTTCCAGGACAGGCATACCAAGCATGGGAAGCAAATATTTTCCTATGAGCATAATAATTGTAAACTGACACAAGCATACCAGAACATATGCCATAACCTTACCCAGAAGCAAAACTCCGTAGGAAACAGGAAGGGTCATGAGCCTGACAAGTGTGCTGTTCTGTCTTTCCCTTATTAATGAACCTCCCAGGGGCACTACAATGAAAAACATGCCGAAAAGTGCCCATGCCGGTACATTTTGCTGCACTGATGTTGGAAGTTTGGCAGCCCTGCCTGATGCTGCCTGTTTTTCCTGAATACCCATCAACCGGCTGCTGCCCCATTCATGACTCATTTCAGGAAAAGCATCCTGGGCAACATTAGGACCAAACATTGAGCGCAGCATTTCATTTCCCTGTTTTGGAATAGCTTCAGCCAGTGCTCTGGCCTTCATCTCCATTTCAAGCCCTAAGATTATACGAAAAAGAGCATTTGTTAAAGATGCACGAAATGAACCCTGGACAACAGGGTCAAAATAAACAATGAGTTCAGGAACAGGAACATTTTTTTTTCCCAAAGTTTCACCATCCTTATTTTCATCTTTTTTTTCAAACATTCCCGAAACCTGGACTTCCATTCTTTTATTTATGCCCTCTGTCATGCCCTCAGGAATAATAATACAAAATTGAAAATCCCCGTTGGCCAGTGATGCTCTGGCAGTTTCTTCGTCAGGTTCTTTTCCATCTATGGTCTTAACAATCTCAATGGAATTTAAAACTGACATCTGCTCTTCAATAATCTTTCCCAGCTCCTCATGCTCTTTATCAATAAATAGCATTTTTATCTCGGTTTCACCTGTGGCCTTTAAGATGTTTTCCTGAACCAGAGATATAACAATAACCAGAACAGCAGGCATGAGAAATAATACCAGAAGCCCTGATCTGTCCCTGATTAAAAGCAAAAGTTCCTTAAATATGGTTGCAAAGAGCTTTGTTAAAAACATCAGTCCCTTAATTTCCTGCCTGTAAGTTTGAGAAACAGATCACCCAGATTATTGCAATCAGGCTCTTTTTCGATTAACTGCCCTGGCTCACCTTTTATAATAATCTCGCCTTCATCAATAATACCAACCTGGGTACACAGCATTTCTGCTTCTTCCATATAATGAGTTGTGTAAACCATGCTAATTCCTTCCTGTCTCAGCAAAACCAGCTTTTCAAGAATCATATTCCTTGACTGGGCATCAATGCCAACAGTTGGTTCATCTAAAAATATAAGGCAGGGTTTATGCAAAATACTTGCAGCCAGGTTTGCACGTCTTTTCATACCCCCTGAATAGGTTGATATTCTTTGATCTGCCTTTTGCGCAAGCCCTGCCAGTTCAAGACTTTCCATAACCCTGGTTTTTAGCTTTTTTCCCATAAGCCCGTACATTCTGCCAAAATACATAAGGTTTTCCCTGGCAGTAAGATCAGGATACAGGGCAATATCCTGGGGTACAAGGCCAAAACAATTTCTTGCCTTTGCAGGATGCTTAAACACATCAATTCCGCAGATTCTAACCTGACCCCTGTCAGGCTGTATCAGGGAACTCATTATGGAGATGACTGTTGTCTTTCCTGCCCCGTTTGGCCCTAAAAGTCCGAATATTTCACTTTCCTTGATATTAAGGGAAAAATCCTTAAGTGCAGTATTTCCCGTTTTACTGTATGTTTTTTTCAGGTTCTCTGCTATCAGTACAATATTTTCAGGTAAATTGTCCGAAATTTGCTTTTTTATTTCCAAATTAAACTTTCCTGTAACTGTAAAAAAATCCGAAACATTGTCCATATTTAAGGAGGTCTGTCAATGTTTTTTCTTCCTTAATCCGGCCAATAAAAATGATGAAAACATACCCAGCAGAATTGTTGTTGCTTTTTAAGACAAAAAAAGTATAATTTCCGTTTTATTTTTAGCATCAGTATATTTAATTGCCATCAGTATATTTAATTGCCATCAGTATATTTAATTGAGGGTTTATGAAAATTTTATTAATCAACCCGCCAAACAGCGGTAAAAGTATTCCTGAAGAAGAGTACGGAATAAATAATTTAAAAATGATATTCAGGGGGGAGCCTCTTTGCCTGGAAGTATTGGCTGGTAATCTCAGGGAACACGAGGTTGTTATCTCGGACCAGAAAGCAGCACCTGATTCCCTGTGGACAGATATAGAAACTTTTCAACCTGATATTGCAGGCATTACAGGAGTAACCTGTGAAGCAAACTGGGTATTAAAAACAGCCCGGCAGATAAAAGACAGGTACAGGAACCTGAAAATAGTTGCAGGAGGCCATCATGCCTCATGTGACCCTGAATTTTTCAATACCAAATCCATTGACTATGTTGTACCTGGGCTTGGAAAATTGAGTTTCAGAGAACTGGTACATGCTATTGAAACAGGAACTGCTGCAAATGGCATCCCTGGAGTTGCAAAAACCAATCCCCAATCATCTCTTTCATATATTCCCAGAAAATATTCAATTGAGGATTTAGTGGATTCAAAACCTCCCCGCTATGATCTTGTGAAACAACACAGGGATAAATATGTTATGCAGGGAGTGGGAGGAAAAGTCGGATTTGTTGCAACAGCTTTTGGATGTACCCATAAATGTTCATTCTGCTCTATTCCCAATCTTACAGGGGGGAAATACCTCAGCCATTCTATTGATGCTGTTTTAAGAGATATGAACCTGCTTTCAGACATTCCCCTTATCCGCTTTGTTGATGCCAATACATTTGGAAATGTTGAAACAGCAGTGAGCCTGGGAAAAAAGATCATAGAATCAGGCATAAACAAGCAGATCGTGGCAGATGTGCGCTCAGATACTGTTGTAAAAAATCCCGAGCTTTTTAAATTATGGAAACAGGCAGGACTGGCTTCTGCTGTTATAGGTTTTGAAGAAGTCAGTGATGCACGCCTGGATCAGTATAATAAAAAAAATCAGGTTAAAACCAATATAAAGGCCATGAAATTTTTAAAGAAAATCGGCATAAAGGTTATTGGTGATTTTATTGTATCTCCTGATTATACATATAAAGATTTTGAACAATTGCAAAAATTTGTAAATTCCCATGATATTGATCTGCCCCTGCCCTCTATTCTTACCCCCCTTCCTGGAACCCCGATTTATGAAAAACTGAAACATAAAATTGTCATACATGACCTGGATTATTACACATTTACCAATGCCGTGCTCCCAACCCGGATTGAAGAAAAAGCATTTTATCAAACCTATTCAGACCTGTTAAGCACCTTTCTGGCCCATGTTCAGCACGATTAATTCAACACCATTAATAAGGATAAACACGATTAAAAGGAAGTAAATATGGACGTATTTATTAACGATATAGCTGCATTTTTACCAAACAAACCCGTATTTAATGAAGATATCGAAGATGTTATGGGCAGGATAAACAACCTGAAGTCAAGAGCTAAACGCATTGTTTTAAGGAACAATCAGATTAAAGCACGTTACTATGCTATTGACCCTGCAACAGGGAAATTAACCCACAGCAATACGGAACTGACTGCTGAAGCTGTGAAAAAACTAAGTCCCTATCCAAAATTTAATATAGATCAAATCCAATGCCTGTGCTGTGGAACCACTGCCCCTGATCTTCTCATGCCAGGCTTTGGCATCATGGTTCTCGGTGAACTGGGTATTCCCGAATGTGATGCAGTTACAACTTCAGGTATCTGTATTGCAGGTATGACAGCTTTAAAATATGCTTTCATGAATGTAGCTTCTCAAACGTCGGAAAATGCAGTGGCAACAGGTTCCGAACTGTCATCCTCTTTTTTTAGGTCCAATTATATGACCCCCTATATAAATGAAAAGGATGAATCAGGACTTGATAAAAAGCCCATAAGAGCCTTTGATGCGGATTTCCTGCGCTGGATGCTCTCAGACGGTGCAGGTGCTGCATTTCTTTCAAACAAGCCAAATACAGACAGCATATCCCTTAAAATTGAATGGATAGATCACATCTCCCTGGCAGGCTCCCTTGAAACCTGCATGTATTGCGGCGGTGTAAAACAGGAAGACGGCAAAGTGGTCGGATGGCGTGACACAGAGCGCATTGACCAGGCATCAAAACCATACCGAATGTCAGTGCGCCAGGATATAAAACTCCTGGATAAAGAAATCGTAAGCTCAATGGGACATGTCCTGTCCCGTATTATAGAAAAGCGCAAATTAAAACCCGAAGAAATTGACTGGTTCCTGCCCCATTATTCATCAGCATACTTCCGCCCCAAGTTTTATGATGAAATGAAAAGAATCAACTTTGAAATTCCCTATGAAAAATGGTTTACAAACCTGTCAGAAAAGGGAAACACAGGAAGTGCTGCCATTTACATAATACTTGAAGAAATATTTCATTCAGGAAAACTTAACAAGGGTGAAAAACTGCTGTGCTTTATCCCGGAAAGCGGTCGCTTTTCACATTGTTTTATGCTGCTAACAGTTGTTTGAATCATGATTAACTGATTGAAATGATTTAATATGAATATTCATGTCAATCACATTAATCATTTAACCATGGTCAAAAACAGAAAATATTTAAAGAAATAGTTGACAGAAAACTTAGTTTAGCCTATTAAGCCTTATCAATTCAAAGCGCCCGTAGCTCAGCTGGATAGAGTGCCGGACTACGAATCCGTAGGTCGCACGTTCGAATCGTGCCGGGCGTACCATAAAAATCAAGGGGTTAACCAACATCGGTTAATCCCTTTTTTTGTTTGGTTGCGGATAGGTTGCGTTTGGTTGCGGATTTGACTTTCACATCATCCAAACGGTCAACAGCAGCCTTATTACCACCGGGAGTCAAATGACCATAAATATCCACAGTCACTTGAATACTGTGGTGTCCGAGCTGATCTCTAACGTATGCCAATGATTCACCAGCCTGGATTAACAAGGTTGCGTAAGTATGCCGTAGGTCATGAACTCTGACTTGTCTAACGCCTGCTGTCTTCAAAGTTCTGTAAAATACCCGCTTGCGCCAGTTGTTCATATCCAGAGGGTTGCCTTTGCTGTTTGTAAAAACCCATTCGGGAAATGTGCTCCCATTAACTTCAGCCTTCTTCTGCTCCTTGAATTTCTGCAAAACAGCTGTCAATTGGTTTGACATGTCAACAGTTCTGGACTTCCCATTTTTAGGCACATCAATTTTACATCTTGAAAAAGTTCTGCTCACATCAATTGAGCGGTTATCAAAATCAACATCTTTCCATTTCAAACCAAGACATTCCCCAAACCTCATACCTGTCCTTGCCATTGTAAGCGCAACAGGAAAGTGATCTTGATATTTTTCCTTGAATGTAGATAATAGAGTTGAAAGTTCCTTTGATGTCAGCGGATTAATATCATCTTTAATAACCTTCTTTTTGAATAATTTCCCAAGACGCTGTGCAGGATTAGCAGCAATAACTTCATCATCAACCGCAAGGCTTAAAGGGCCAGATATACAGCTTTTCATATGTGAAACTGTACTGGAAGCAAAACCTTTCTGAATTTTTTCCATCAGGAACTTTTTAACCATCATTTTGGTAATATCATCAACAGGAGTATTCCTGAAGACAGGCAAGACATGTATATTCATGATACTTACGTAATCCTTATGTGTTGATGATTTACATGTAACGGGAACTGTTACACCAAGCCAGGTCTCTGCATAATCTTTGAATATCGGTATTGCAGGCTGTTCATTATTATCAAGCATTCCAACATCTCCAAGAGTAAGCTTTGCTTCAATCTTTTTGGCAACCTCCAGAGCTACTCTTTTGTTATTACCGATTTTTTTAGCTTTCCTTTTTCCTTTGTGGTCTATAAAAACCCACCACTCTCCTGAATCTTTTTTCTTTTCTCTTACTTTAACTCCCATAATAGTTCCTCCTTTTCTGAGTATAATTGCATTAACTCACCCCTTGAGGAACTATCCACGAACCACCTTTTTTATTATCACGCAAATAAAATTCCATTGCAAATCCAATTTTTAAAAAAAACTGGATTAGATTGATTAAATATTTTTCGATACACTTGCAATCAGAATTTAGCAGTAATGAATTTTAACTGAGGAGGTTTTCTTTATTGCAAATCCAATTTTTAAAAAAAACTGGATTAGATTGATTGAATAATTTTCGATACACCTACAATCAGAATTTAGCAGTAATGATTTTTTAATGCTGAGGAGGTTTTCTTAAATGGGTAAGGATTGGAACAAAAGGGGAATTTATCAAGAGTATCTTAGCATCTCCGATCTGGAGATATACTCAGGAATATCCCGGAGAACCCTTTGGGATCTTGTCTATAACCCGATTAATCCGATTCCTCATTTCAGAATTGGGGCTGCTGGAAGACTCGTCAGGGTAAAACGACAAGACTTCGACCAGTGGATCAAGGGTTATAAAGCTGACAACATTAAAGTAGATATTGACGATATTGTCAACGAAATCCTGAACTAAAAAAACATTTCAATATTGTAAACAGGTGATTAGGCAATACCCTCAACGCTAATATTTTTTGACCCTTTTATGCTAAAAAAAAATGACCCCATATTGCACAACACATAACTTTCAAATTGAGTTATAAAATTGAAGTCCTGCTATCCCGCCCTAAAAAAAAAGAAAAGTACCCCGCACTAGCTGCCCCAAGCTGGCCTTATGCTAAGCCGAAGTTATATATTCACAGATAATGATAACCGGTGTTACCAGCGGTGAAAAAGTGTACCAAAATCAACGGATAAAAATATACCAGTCCAAAATTTGTGCACACATCTCCTCCTTCTCACATACGATTTTTTTTTAACGATGCCTATCACAAAAACTAAAAATCACTTGATTTTATTTTGCTAAAGCTAATCCTGTCAAAGCAAAAGCATTAATCGCATTGCGATCAATCGCATAAAAAAACAATTCTCTCTCAGCAAGATCAATGTATTTAAAATATAGTGTGCGATTTGTTTTAAATATTCGTTTTGTGAATGCGATGCGATATGGTTTTCGGACAGATACCAACATAAAAATAAAATGTAATGGGGTAAAATTCAGGTTGAGCTAACTTAGATCCCTACTTGCGTTTAAGTATTG
>JAUCGD010000290.1 GCA_030377945.1 Desulfobacterales bacterium HSG17
GGTTTAATACATTTATTATATTTTCAAGGGCTGTTTTGCATAAAAGATCTTCACCAAAAATAAGCCAGACAGAAGCAGAAGTCTTATTGTTAGGACTTAGCAGATATTTATTTAGTTCTTTATAATTAATTTCAGGCATAATAAATTATTTGTTTGGTTTCAGGTCTGATTTTAGATTTGGTTTTATAATTGGTTTTAGATTTTGCTTGCGTGACTGCTTTCCAAGAATAAAAAGCATAAGTACAGCAGTAATGCAGAGTATGCTGCCTATGACCTGAGAGGTGGACATGGTTTCCATAAAAAAACTGCCCCTGAAATCTCCTCGAAAAAGTTCAATTACAGAACGGACAATAGCATAAACAAAAACATAGCCCCAGAAAAGCTGTCCATCAAACTTTTTACGCCTTCTGAAATACCAAAATAGGGCAAATATTATCAGGTTTGCAAGGGATGAATATATTTGGGTGGGATGAAGGGGTATATTTTTTCGGGCAAGGCTTTCAGCATGGGTAAAAGTTATGGCCCAGGGAAGATCACACGCTTTTCCATAACAGCATCCTGCAAAAAAACAGCCCAGTCTGCCCAGAAAATGTCCCAGAGCAAGTGAGGGGGTTAATATATCAGTTGTCTGCCACAAAGGCATTTTATGATGATTTAAATATATAATAGTTGCTGTTAAAGCACCTATAAATCCGCCGTAAAATACCAGGCCCCCGTTCCATATTTTAAAAATTTCCAAAGGATCAGCTAAAAATGTTCCTGGGGTGGTCAGGATGTAGAACAGGCGCGCACCGATAATAGCGGAAATCAGGATATAAAAACAAAGGTCAGATATTTTTTCAGGGTCCTGGCCCAGGCTTTTTGCTTCATATTTTCCCAGGAGAATTCCAAATAAAAATCCCAGGGCAACAAAAAAACCATAGGTATAAATAACAAAAGGACCTATTTTAAGCAGTATTGGGTGCATTTTTCCTTTCAAAGGTGCGCTACGGCTATGCCTAACGCACCCTGCCTATTCTGGCATCTTATTAAAAACAAGGTGAATGACAAATATAGTAACACCAACGGATATGGCGCTGTCTGCTACATTAAAGGCAGGCCAGTGTGCTGTTCCCAGGTAAAAATCCAGAAAATCAATAACCTTTCCAAAGCGAAACCTGTCAATAAGGTTGCCTATGGCTCCGCCAAATATCAGTGCAAGACCTCCTGCAAGCCAGGGATGTGATTTTGGTGTGTTATGATAAAACCAGAGTACAAAGCAGACTGCTGCTGAAGACATGAAAAGAAAAACTATCTTGCGGAGTATGGGGCTTTGATTTGCAAAAAGCCCGAAAGCACCTCCTGGATTGTGTATATGAGTTAGATTAAACAGTCCGGGGATCACTTTTATTGATTGGTAAAGAGGCATGGAATCCAGAATAATATACTTGGTTATCTGGTCAAGAATTATTATTATCCCGGCAATCAGGGCCAGTTTTATGTATTTTCCTTTGTCAAAGGAAACGCTTGTTTTTATTTGTTCCATATTTTTTTCGCTTTGCTCATTCCCAATCTTCTGCTTGGGAATGCAGTCTTGCAAGCTGGAGCTTGCATGAGAAGCGGAGCTTCCAAGACCAAGGTTCCCAAGCTGGAGCTTGGGAACCAGCTAAGAAGGTTTTAATCCTTTCTTAAATAAAATCCTTGTAGTTATTACATAGCCTCAAGCTGTGTTTTGCAGCGATTGCAGATTGTGGGGTTATCGGGAATTGTTCCAACAGAAAGATCATGTATCCAGCATCTTTCACATTTCTCTCCTGGAGCAGGTTTAACCCCAATGGAAAGCCCTTCAATTTCTTTGCTTATAAAAGCATTTTCAGGAGGCTGCTTGACAAGCTCGGTTTTGGAAACAATAAAATATGTATGAAGATCATCAGCATAAGAGTTCAGTACATCAGATATATCATCTTTGGAACAAAGGCTGACAAATGCATCCAGGGGATGGCCGATTTCTTTTTTAGTTCTTGATTCTTCAAGTGCTCTGGTCACTTCCCCTCGAACTTCAAGAAGCAGTTTCCATTTTTTTGCAAGGTCTTCATTTTTCCATTCATTGCCCGCAACGGGCAATGATGTCATATGGATACTGTCTTGTTTGTCCTGAACTGCTGGCATAAATTTCCATACTTCTTCACATGTAAAAGGCAGAATAGGTGCAAGAAGTTTTGCAATTGAATCCAGTATGGTAAACATAACGGTCTGGGCACTTCTCCGCTCAAGGGATTTTGGGGGAGATGTATAGAGCCGGTCTTTTAAAATATCCAGATAAAAAGAAGAAAGGTCTAATGTGCAGTAATTATGAATGGCATGATAGATAACATGAAATTCATATGTATCATATGCTTTTTTGCCTTTTTCCATAAGTCCTGACAGGGAATAAAGGGCAAATTTGTCAATATCTGTCATGGAGTCATAAGGTACTGCATGTTCTGAGGGATTAAAATCAGAAAGATTGCCCAGCATGAACCGGCAGGTATTTCTGATTCTGCGGTAAGCATCACTGGTCTGCTTTAATATATTATCGGATATTCTTATATCATCCCTGTAATCTGAAGCAGAAACCCATAAACGAAGAATTTCAGCCCCGTATTTATCAATAACCTTTTTTGGTGCTATAACATTGCCAACTGATTTGGACATCTTTCTGCCACGCTCGTCAACAACAAAACCGTGGGTAAGCACTGCTTTGTAAGGAGCAGAACCCCTTGTTCCCACTGATGTGAGCAGGGAGCTGTGAAACCAGCCCCTGTGCTGGTCGCTGCCTTCAAGATAAAGATCAGCAGGCCAGTTAAGATATGGTCTGGGTTCAAGAACTGCTGCATGGCTTACTCCTGAATCAAACCATACATCCAGGATATCGGTTTCTTTTTCAAAGGAAGCTGCCCCGCATTTTTCACATTTTGTACCTGAAGGAATAAGCTCCTCAGCCTCTTTTTCAACCCAGATATCTGCCCCGTGTTCTTTGAATAATTCATAAATATGGTCAACTATTTCCTGATTTATCACAAGTTCCCCACAGTCTTTGCAATAAAAAACCGTTATGGGAACTCCCCATGCCCGCTGTCTTGAAACACACCAGTCCGGCCTGTTTTCAATCATTCCATAAATACGTTCCCTTCCCCAGTGGGGGACCCATTGAACCCGGTCAATCTCTTCAAGGGAGCGTTTTCTTAAACCGGTTTTATCCATAGAGATAAACCATTGAGGGGTTGCCCTGAAAATTACCGGTTTTTTGCACCGCCAGCAGTGGGGGTAAGAGTGGCTTATTTTTTCTTCAGCAAGAAGTGCATTGTTTTCTTTCAGTTTCTCTGTAATTTCAGTATTTGCCTTAAAAACAAACTGGCCGTTGAATAATTCTACATCATCAAGAAAACAGCCCCTGTCATCTATCGGTGAATATGCATCAAGCCCGTAGCGCAGCCCAACTTCATAATCTTCCTGACCATGTCCAGGTGCAGTATGAACACAACCGGTTCCTGCTTCAAGTGTTACATGTTCTCCCAGGATAATAAGTGATTCCCGGTCATACAGGGGATGAGAGCATTTTTTGTTTTCAAGATCTTTAGCTGAAATATCAGTGATAATTGAATATTCGGAAATACCAAAGTTTTTCATGCAGGTTTCTGTGAGTTCCCTGGCCAGAATCAGAACCTCATCTTCGATTTCAACAGCAGCATATTCAAATTCAGGATGAAAAGTTATGGCAAGGTTGGCAGGAAGTGTCCAGGGGGTTGTTGTCCATATGACAACAGAAGTCTTTTTACCTGCCAGGGCAGGAATATCCGCTCCCAGATCATCCTTAAGAGGAAATTTTACAAAAACCGAAGGCGATGCTTCATCACCATATTCAATTTCAGCTTCAGCCAGTGCTGTGTGACAGCTGCAGCACCAGTAAATAGGTTTTTTGCTTCTGAAGAGGCTGCCTTCAAGGGCAAATTTACCGCACTCCCTTGCAATAATTGCCTCATATTCATAATTCATGGTCAGATATGGATTTTCCCATTCTCCCATTACTCCAAGGCGTTTAAATTCTTCACGCTGAATATCAATAAATCCTTCTGCATAGGTACGGCATCTTTTCCTGACCTGTGCCTGGGAAATTTCTTCTTTAATAATTTTTTTCTTTTTCAATTCTTTACAATAAAATCAGGCAGTCTTCAAAAGGCCGGAAACAATTTATCCTGCATGACGGCCCCCCTTATGCAAACGGCAACATCC
>JAUCGD010000291.1 GCA_030377945.1 Desulfobacterales bacterium HSG17
GGCGGTGAATCTGTTCTTATGTATAAAATAATTGACTGGTGGGAAGATTGTTCTTCAAATAGAAAACAGATATTTCACATGAAACCGGATTCTTTTGAAACTCAACAGGCATTTGAACAGCGTAAGAAAAAAGCTTTTGAACAATACAAAGATTGTGACAGGCTTAAAGGAAAAAATCTTAAATACAGTATCAGCAGTGATGTTCAAATTGTATATGAAAAGAAAAATCAGGAATTACGCATGATGTTTGATGAAGAAATTGCTTCCTTGATAGACCTGAATTCGCAAAACCTTAATGACTCTGGGTCTCTTGTTTTTAAATGTATAAGATTAAATGAAAAAACCTTTTCAACATCTGATATTTTTAATTGCGGATATGCTAAAATTGATAAAAACACCTTTGTTTTCATGAATATTTCTTCTAAAGATGCTTTGAAAATAAAAAAAAACTGTCCTGAAATCAGTGCTGTGATTAAAGGTAATATAGGAAGTATGGAAAACAGCAGGATTATATTTCAGGATCCTGTTAAGAGCTCTGAATATCCCCCTGTATCTATCAGCCTCTACCATATAAATGATGGTAAGGTTTTTATGGAATATGTACTTGATTCTAAAAGATTAGATTAAATTCCCTGGCAGTTCTCAGGCTCTGGGTTGAAAACGGCGCTAATATTCATTTGACAGTGATTATTTCTTACTGTATTGTCAAGCAGTTTGCTGAAAGTTCTCTGTGTTGGAACTGTGAGTCATCTTAACGTGTATTAATTATCAGGCACAAAGCCAAAAATGAAAGGAATGGATAATGATTAGATTTGCTAAATTATTTTTGACAGTATCTTTGTTGTTATTAACTATAAACGGCCTGGGATATGCCAAAAACCTGGTAATAGGCTGCGATACCAATTTTATGCCTTTTGAATTCAAAGATAAAAACGGTGAATATGTTGGATTTGATATTGATATGTGGGCTGCAATTGCCAAAGACCTGGGACTTGAATATAAATTGCAGCCAATGGATTTTAACGGTTTGATTCCTGCTCTGCAAACAGGAAATATTGATGCAGCAATTGCAGGAATGACTGTTAAATCCAAAAGAGAAGAGGTTGTTGATTTTGCCTACCCTTACTATGATGCAGGTCTTGTTCTCATGGTACGTGCTGATGAAAAAAAGATAAACGGCATTGAAGATCTGGCTGACAAGGTTGTTGCGACAAAACTGGGAACAACCAGTGCTGACTATCTTAAAAAGATTAAAACAAAGGATGTAAAACTCTTCCCCAATATTGACTCTGCTTATATGGAACTGGGAACAGGAGGAGCAGATGCGGTTCTTTTTGATTCTCCTGCAATTCTATACTATATTAAGACCAGGGAGAAAGCAGTTGTAAAAACAGTAGGATCTCTGTATCAGGGACAGTCTTACGGTATTGCGTTTCCCCAGGGAAGTGAATTAAGAGACAAGGTAAGCATAAGCCTGCTCAAACTTATGGAAAACGGAACCTATAATCAGATTTATAAAAAATGGTTTGGCACTGAACCTAAATAATTCAAATTCCCAAAAAAATAAAATCCAAAATAGATTAAAATAAAGTTCCCGCTCTAAAAGCGGGAACTTCTCTCAAAGAATTTTAATATGATAAATTTTCAGTTTAAATACAGTGTGATATGGGAATCAATACCTATCCTTCTTACAGGAGCAAAACTGACAATAATTCTGACTTTTTTTGGATTATTAATTGGTTTTTTTCTTGGTGCCGTATCAGGTTTGTTTAAAACCTCTGGTAATATTTTTTTAAACAAAATAGCTGGGTTATATATTGAAAGCATTCGCGGAACACCGTTGATGGTTCAGGTTATGTTTATCTATTTTGGACTGCCCCTTGCCCTGGGCATGAGAGTTCCTCCTATGGCAGCAGGCATAGTTGCCATTGCACTCAACTCAGGAGCATATATTGCGGAAATTGTCAGGGGAGCCATTCAGTCAATTTCAAAAGGCCAGACAGAAGCAGGCAGATCCATCGGTCTGAGTCAGGTACAGACCCTGCTTTATATAATCTGGCCCCAGGCATTTAAAAGAATGATTCCTCCTCTTGGTAACCAGTTTATTATCAGCCTTAAAGATACATCCCTGCTGGTTGTAATTGGTGTGGGTGAGCTGACAAGACAGGGTCAGGAGATTATAGCATCTAATTTCCGTGCTTTTGAAGTATGGCTGACTGTTGCACTTATCTACCTTGCCATGACCATGACGATTTCAAAGATATTGAATATAACAGAGAAAAAGCTTAAAATGATTTGATTATATTGGAAATTATAAAATTCTTTTTTGTTTTTGTTACCACGAATAACACAAATGACACGAATATATTTTAATTTTAATTCGTGTCATTTGTGTTATTCGTGGTTTTGTTTTTGAGTACGTACAAATCGGACATCTTTATGAAAATACTGTCTGTTTCGGATTTTGTTGATCCGATTTTATATGATAATTTCGACCCTGAACATTTTAAGGGAATAGACCTTATTTTTTCCTGCGGAGATCTTCCGCCTGAATACCTTACTTTCCTGGCATTAAAAATCAAAGTTCCCCTTTTCTATATTAAGGGCAACCATGATATCCGCTATGATACAAAACCCCCTGAAGGCTGTATTCATATAGATTCAAGAATTGTTGAACACAAGGGGCTGCGTATTATCGGGTTTGACGGTTCCCGCTGGTATAATGGAAACGTAAACCAGTTTACAGAGCCTCAAATGAGAAAAAAAATACGGAAGATGAGGCTGAAATTATGGTGGAATAAAGGGGTCGATATTATTATAACCCATGCACCGCCCCGATATATAAATGACGCGGAAGATCTCTGCCACAGGGGATTTAAAAGTTTTTTACCTCTTATAAAAAAATACACTCCGCCATATTTTCTTCACGGACATATACACATGAATTTTACTAATCACTTACAAAGGATCACTATTGTAAATAACACCAAGGTGATTAACACCTGCGGATATTATATTTTTAAAATTGACGGGGCAGAAATTGAAAAATAGTATAGCATCAGCATGGAAACGCTGGCAAAACAAGAATAAATTAAAAAGCTTTAAAGAAAATCAGCTTAATGAAGAAGCCTATGATGCAAGGGATCTTGGTATTAAAACAATTGAACTCAGCAAAATCGTGGGCAGTGTTGGCCGTTACCTTGATTTTGACAGTCGTTTCAGATTAAAAACAGATCTTCCTTCCGAAAGAATGGAAAGGGTAAAAAAAGCCATGCTGGAAGGCAAATCCCTGCCCCCGGTAGCACTGTATCAGATTAAGGACGAATATTATATTATGGACGGCAATCACAGGGTAGCAGTATCCAAAGGCCTTGGCCGTAAAACCATAAATGCCCATATCCTTGAATTTCTTCCTTCCAGAAAAACCCTTGAAAATGTGCTTTACCTGGAAAAAAAAGATTTTATTGAAAAGACCGAATTAACATCTCCCATAGACATAACAGAGGTGGGCCAGTATTCATATCTCCTTGAACAGATTCAAGAACATCTGCAATCCCTTGAAAAAGTCAATAAAACAAAGATACCGTTTCAAACAGCAGCAAAAGACTGGTATCAGACCATTTATTCCCCTTTTATAGAAATTATTGAACGAAGCCACCTTAGTTCAACTTTTAACAGGCGAACCCTGGCAGATTTATACGCATATATTTCATATCACCAGTGGAAAAAAGGGCGCAAAAGAAATTACGGTATAGGGCTGGATCAGATTATCCCAAAAAATATGGAAGAATTCCGCGGCAAGATTGCAGAAAAACAAGGACTTGAATTCCCGGAAATGAAACGACTTATTACAGCTTTTGTATTTATCAATGTCAAGGCAGGCCAGGAATACAGGGTAATGGACAAAGTATTTAAATTAAAGGAAGTAACAGAAATATACGATGTTCCGGGCGATTTTGACCTGTTTGCAAAAATAGTAATGGAAAGGGACTGGCTGAGTTCAGATTCCGAAGTTATCGGCTTTTTTATTTACAACAATATAAGACAGATACCTGATGTGTTAAAAACCCAGACCCTTATCCCGATTTTATCTAAGCGGAAACCATGATTAAATGATTTCGATGATTTACTATGAAAATATTCAGGCACAGCCATTAAATATTACAGGATAAAAATGAATCCTGACTGTAAGAAAAAAATG
>JAUCGD010000029.1 GCA_030377945.1 Desulfobacterales bacterium HSG17
CGGCTTGCCAGTGCTGTTAAGAAATTATACGCACTGACACCTGAACGCGGTCCTGGAAAAAGACAGATTACTGACGAAGAAACATTGAAAACAGCAATTACCAAAATCTTAAAACAGCATAAAGTAGAAGGGATGCTTTGTTGCAAATACGAAAAAGAAGTAGAACAGCAGGAAAAATATGTAGGCAAAGGCAAAGGGTCCGCAAACAGGGCTAAGAGAATAATTGAAAAAGTCAGATATCAAATGCTAAGTGTAACCCGCAACGAATACAGAATAAAGAAAGAGAAGGCAAATCAGGGCTGGAAGGTCTTTGTAACCGACGTATCTTCAAATCGTCTTGACTTCGGGGGTATTGTGAAATGTTACCGCAAGGAATATAGAGTAGAACGTATATTCAACCGTTTGAAAAGCCGAATGAATATCGCTCCTTTGTATGTCAAGAGAGACGATCAAGTTAAAGGCAAAACTCATTTACTGACTATCGGAGCAAGAATTTTGACAATAATAGAATATCAAGTACGGCGCTCTCTTCAGAATGACCAGGCGAAATTAAAAGGGTTGCATCCTGAAAATCCTGGAAAGTTGACTGACGTGCCGACAAGTGAAAAACTTTTAAAAGCCTTTTCTGATATTAATCTCACCTTTATAAAATCACAAGGTGTTGTTGCAAGATGCTTAACCCCGTTAACAGATTTACAGCAGGAAATTTTGAAAAGGCTGGGCCTGAAATGTTCTATTTACAAAAATCTTGAAATTACAAAAAGTCCTGCTGTATTAAGCGAATGGTGAGTTATTAAGGGCTTTTTGAAGAATATTGACCAGTTCTGGCCAGTCTTTTCTAACCGCCATAGTCTGATCATAGGAATACGGGGTTTCTCCTGCCACTTTTATTGAAAACTTACCTGTTTCCCGGATATAATAAGAGGTGGTCAGGATATTCCCCACATAGGCAAATACCTCCCCCCTGACCAGCCTTTCAAGAGATTCGCATATTGTTCCTGTTGTAATAAGCCGGATATCCGGATAATCACGGGACAGCCATTCCTGAACCGCGTATCCTTCTACCACTGCTATCTTTTTTCCGTTTAATTCCATAAGGTCATTGATATAAGTAACATTACTCTTTGTAAATATGACCACGGGAATAGAAAGATAAGGCCGGGTAAAGTTTAAATAATTACTCCGTTCCGAAGTTCTGGCAAGACAGGAAAACATGTCAACTTCACGATTCTTTACCTTTGCAACAAGCTGGGTCCAGGAAAGCTCCGGAACAATGTCAAACCTGATATTGAGCAGTTTTTCAATGACCTTTAAATATTCTGGAGAAATACCTTGATAATCCCCGTTTCCATCTGCAAATTCAATGGGAGCCCAGTTGGAATCACTGGCTACCCGGATGACCGGGTGATCGCTCAGCCAGGATTCTTCTGTTTTTGTTAAGCTGATTTCTGTTGATTTTAACAAAGGGATGTTAACCCACTTATTTGATATAAAGTTAATTTCCGCATCTGTAAGAGAGTCAATACCTTTATTGAGAATTGAAACCAGCTCAGGCCAGTCAGGTCTTATCCCCATGACAGCATCAACGGGCAGCTCTCGAACAAAATAAACAGGGATCAGACCGGTGAATCCCTCTTTTGTGATAAGGTAATTATTATGGCTGATCCCGATCATTGCATCGGCCTTTTGTTCAAACACCATGCGTAATGCTTCTACTATATTGTCTGCTTCGATCAAATTTACCTTTTCGATCTCAATACTGGACCCCAATATCTGCGGGATAACCATTCCCTTCATCATGGACACGTTTTTTCCTTCCAGGTCTTTCAGGCTTTCTATTTTAAATGAATTATCTTTTCTTCCAAAAACGGTCATATAGGATTTGACATACGAATGTGTTTTTATCAGTCCTAATTTATCCCCCAATTTCGGTGCCATGCCCAGTATGCCGTCAATTTCCTTATTTGCAGCTTTATCCTGGATTTCTACCCAGTCTTCAGCCCTGACATTAATATCCGTTCCCAGTCGGTAGTTGAGCAGATTAAGAATATCAATCATAAGGCCTGAGAGCCTGCCTTTTTTGTCTTTTATAAGGAACGGGGGCATGGAATCGTTAAATCCGAGTGTGATATCAGGATGTTTTTTAAGCCAGTTTTTGTCATCTTCAGATAAAAGGTTTTTGTCATATTGAGACTTGATATTATCTGCCTGTTTTAATATGGGAGCAGCAGACCATTTGGATAAAACAGCATTAATTTCAGCCTGTGTAAATGAATCAATTCCTTTATTAAGAATTGAAACCAGCATGGGAAATTTCGGATGTATTCCCATATATGAATTCATTGGTTGCTCCATAGCCATAAATGTTGGAACCAGTCCGGTCAGCATATATTTTGAAACCAGATAATTTTGAAAGGAATAACCCATCATTGCATCAGTTTTTCTTTCATATACCGATTTAAGGGCATCAAGAACTGTATCTGTTTCAATAATGGTGATCTTATCAAGTGTTTTTAACAAGTTTTTTGCAAATAAATAATTCTTTAATATTGAAACCTTTTTCCCTTTCAAATCTTCCAGGTTCGTTATTTCAGAAGAAATATCAGAATGTGTGAATACAGTAGGATACACAGTAAAGTGTGAATGTGTTATCACAAGACCTCTCTTAACAGCCTGAGGTTTTGAAATATTCAGCATTCCTTGAATTTGCCCTTTTTCAGCCTTGCTTAGGATTTCAGACCATTTTCCGGTCTCTATGCTAAACTCAGTACCCAATTTCAAGTTTAACTGACTGAAAAAATCAATAAGGATACCTGAAAGTCTCCCATTTTCTCCCTTGATAACCGCAGGTTCAAGAGATTCTGAAGTTCCGAATGTAATGGACGGATGGTCTTTGAGCCAGGCTTTTTCTTCATCTGCAAGTATTACAGGTGGTTGTGCAGCATATACTGATGCTTTACACAATAAACATAAAATTAGTAAAATAATACTTTTATAAATATATTTCTCAGATAAACTTTGTAATAGTATTCTCATTTCATCTTTTAATGTTAACCCTACAACGACACTTATGATTTTAAGCCCCAAAGGGGCGGATTAATACAGCCCAGGGCTTCGGCGAGCTCAGTCGAGTCGCCAACGGCCTGGGACTTGAGTATCAAAAATTATTCAGCTCTGAAAGAGCGTGTTATTATGAAAAATAAAATTTTGAAATTATTGTTTAATACGCTCTTTCAGAGCTTACTTTTTGGGTGGAATTCCGATCCCAGGCCGCTGGCCTGGGCTTTATCAATTTGCCCTTTCAGGGCTAAGTGTCGTTGTAGGGTTAATTTATAGTATAGGATTGATTAAAGTTCCCCTGCAATTTCTAATTGTTATTTTTTGCTGCTTTTTTCAACATTTAAGTAATTAATGCTTTTAAGATCATAAGATAACTCCTTCAGGCTCAATACAGGAATCGGATGAATTCAAGGAAGGCCGGAACTGCTATGGCTGCAAGTATGCCTTAATAACAACAACAATCATTAATTCAATAAGGGTAAATCCACGATTTGTTTTCATAATTCCCCCTCTTTGTTATATTGTTAATACTGTATTGACTTGATTTTTATATTTAATTATGGTGTTTAAGATACTTTTGACTGAAAAAAGGTTAACAGAATTTACTTAAAAAATCAAATAATATCAATCAAATAATAAATTTATGCCGAATATTTCCTTTACAAACAAATATCAGCCCATCCCCAAATCATACAAAAAAAAATTTCCTTTTAAACTGGGGACAACCTCTTTTATTTATCCTGATGATTATATCCCCAATGCTCAAATGCTTGCTCCTTATGTGGATGAAGTTGAACTCCTGATATTTGAAAGCACATGGCCTGACAGTATTCCTTCAACTGAAACTATTGAAAGATTAAGAATAATTGGTAAAGAAACCAGTTTGAAATATAATATTCATTTGCCCATAGATGTATCTTTAACTGCCTCCGACCCTAAAGTCCATGAACATGGTGTCAGGGTTTTATGTCAGGTTATTGAAAGAACATCCCCCCTTTGCCCGTCAACCTATACTCTTCATCTTCCGTTTAACAGAAAATTGAATAATGACAAAGAGATAAAAAAAAGGCTGGATAATGCTTGCAAAGGATTAGAGAAGATTCTGCAAACAGGCATAAAAAGCAGTCTGATCTCTGTTGAAACCCTGGAATATCCTTTTGAATGGGTTAAACCGCTTATTAATGACTTCAACCTTTCAATTTGTATGGACATAGGTCATTTATTCCTTTACAATTTTGATCCTGAATCTTTTTATGATAAGTTTTCAGATAAAATTTCCATCATACATCTTCATGGAGTCAGGGATAAGCAGGATCATATTTCCCTGGAAAAGTTATCGCAGGATCATATGCAGATTGTTAAAAAAATATTAAAGCAGTTTAAAGGAATTGTATCCCTGGAAGTTTTTTCATATAAAAACCTTGTTCCTTCACTGATATTATTGGATAAAGAAATAAACAGGAAAGAATAAAACCACGAATAACACAAATAAACACGAATATATTAAAAATTTAAATTCGTGTTTATTCGTGGTATTCGTGGTAAAAAATAAAATTAAAAGGAATCAAAATGTTACTTGTTGCAGATAATTTACAGATTACAAACCAGATTATTGAAAAAGCTGTTAAAGAGTTAAACCCAAAGCCGATTCAGGACATGGTAAAAAAATGCGAAGCAGCCGGGGCTGATGCCATTGATATAAATTCAGGGCCTCTATCCCGTGATCCTGAAAAGAAAATGGCATTTATGGTTGAATCTGTTCAGGAAGTAACAACTTTGCCTGTACTTCTTGACACCACAAATCCAAAAGCACTTAAAGCAGGTCTTGAAGTCAGTAAAAATAAAACCATAATAAACGGGTTTTCCCTTGAACCAGCAAAACTGGAATTCATCCTGCCTTTAGCTGAAAAATATGATGTTGATATTATTGGCTATCTGCTCTATCCCAACAGCCATGTGCCACATGATGAATCTGAAAGACTGAATATCGCAGTTGAGCTTTACGGGGAATTTCAAAAAGCAGGCATAGATAATGAACGCCTGATTATAGATCCTGTTGTTGCCCCTGTTATGTGGGAAAACGGTAATCTTCAGGATATGGAAATTTTATCTGTTATCCGAAATCTTCCTGATCTCCTGGGATTTCCAGTAAAAACCATTGCAGGTATTTCAAACCTGACCACTGGATCAGGACCCAAGGACAAAAAACTGCTCCTGGAAAGAACATATGTTCCCATGCTTGCTTCAGCAGGTCTGAGCATGGCTTTGATGAATATTTTTCATTTGGATACTGTTCAGGTTATAAGGGCTTGTAATTCTTTGCAAAGCAGGCATATTTTTACATGGGAAGAAGTTTAGTGTAAGCTGTCTAAACCGGCTAATTTTCTTTGCTCGCTTTTTGGACTGTTTTAACTGCCCTTCGACAAGCTCATGGCTCGGTTGGCTTACCGTTCCCTGAGCTTGTCGAAGGGAACAAAACCGGGCAAAAAATAATTGCAAAAAGTGACTTTTTTAGACGGCTTAAGTTTAGTGTTTTATTTTTTGTGTAGGAAACTATAAAACAGAGTGCAGGTTTTTGAGGTATATCATGAAATTTCCATACGGCATCAGCGATTTTAATGCGCTTATAAGTGAGGGATATTATTATTGCGACCGGACAGACCGGATTCCCCTGCTTGAGAATACGGGAAAGTATCTGCTGTTTATCCGTCCCCGCAGGTTTGGCAAAAGCCTGCTTCTTTCCATGCTGGAAAATTATTATGATGCAGCACGGAAAGACCGGTTTGATGCGATTTTCGGTCATCTGAAGATCGGAAAGAAACCCACACCGCTCAAAAACCGGTATCTGATCCTTCAGTGGGATTTTTCATGTGTTGATCCTACCGGAACTGCCTTAGAGATAAGACAGGCGCTTTATGACCATGTGAATTCGAGTATTGATGAATTTTTAATCTATTATAGAGAATATCTGAATATCCCTGTGAAAATCAGTGAACGAAATGCGCTCAGTTCCCTCAGCTCCCTGCTTTCAGCTGTTCGAGAAGCAGGATATCCCCTGTATCTTCTCATAGACGAGTACGACAATTTTGCCAATGAGGTGATGACAGGCATTCGGAATGAACAGGATAACTACACTGCCCTGGTTCATGAAAAAGGGCCGCTGAAAACACTGTTCAAAGCTGTAAAATCAGCTGCCGGAAGAGGCGGTATTGACCGTATTTTCATTACCGGGGTATCTCCTGTGGTTATGAGCGATATAACCAGCGGGTTCAATATTGCAGAAAATATCTACCTTAAGCCCGGTTTCAACGATCTCTGCGGTTTTACCGAATCCGAGACGGAAAAAGCGCTGAAATCTGTGGCAGAGGACTGCGGCATTGATGAAAAAGATGCGGCAGAGGCTCTTGCCCTGATGCGGACATGGTATAACGGCTATACCTTTTCCCCAGAATCCGATACACGGGTTTACAATCCAACCCTGTCCATTTATTTTATGAAAGCATTCCAGGAGACATGTAAGTATCCCCGGAATATGCTTGATGCCAATCTTGCCACAGATGATGCAAAACTCGACTACGCGGCACAGGTTCCAGGGGGGCGGCAGATGCTCCTGGAAATCACGCGGGGAAAGGAGCTGGTGAGTATCAGCAAGATAGCCGACCGGTTCGGAATTAAAGAGATGCTCGCAGACAGCAGCAAAGACCAGGTTTTTTTGGCATCATTCCTTTACTATTTCGGAGTGCTGACCCTGGGCGGAGAGACTGTCGGGGGCAAACTGATCCTGAAAGTGCCCAACCTGGTAATGCGCGGCCTTTATGTGGATCGGATTGAACAGATGCTGCTGCCGAAATCATCAGACAGGGATGAGGGCAGGGCCGCAGCTGAGTGTGTGTATATGAAAGGAGACATGGAACAGATCTGCAAATTTATTGAAAGTCGTTATTTCCAGGTATTCCATAACCCGGATTATAAATGGGCCAATGAACTGACCGTAAAAACCGCCTTTCTTACCCTGCTGTACAATGACATATTATATATCATGGATTCCGAACATGAGGCCGGACGGGGATATGCAGACCTGACTATGATTATCCGGCCTGATATGCGGCGGTTTGAGATTTATGATGTGCTGATCGAATTTAAATACGTGAAATTGGGAGATGCCGGTGTTACAGGGGAGGAAGCAGGACAGTTGACACCTGTGGAATTGCGGAAGATTCCTGCAATGATCTCACAGATGAAGGATGCACAGGGGCAGGTGAAACGATACGGGAATGCTTTGGAAAGAAAATACGGAAATCTGAGGCTGAAAAGGTATGCGGTTGTTTCCCTTGGATTTGAGCGGATATGGTGGGAAAATGTTGTGTGAAAAAAGGAAAAAACATGAAAATATTCAATAAAATGAAACTAAGGACCAGGCTGCTGATTTCTCTTCTTGCTGTCAGTATTATTCCTTTATCAATTATAAGCACCATATCTTTGCACAATTCTAAAAAAGCTTTATCAGAACAGGCTTTTGCAAGGATTGAAGGGCTTAGGGATGTTAAAAAGGCACAAATAAAATATTTTTTCATGGAACATAAAACCAATATGGATATTCTCATGGAGACTGTTGCAACCCTGAGACAGGCTGCTATTGAAAAGCTTTTAACTGTTCAGGAAATAAAAAAAGCCCAGGTTGAAGAATATTTTCAGGAATGCAAAAACGACATAAAGGTTATATCCAATAATACCATGATTGCAGAGGCGTTAGATGGTTTCAATTCTGCATATGATCCTGAAGACGGCAGGCTGGATGAGATTCTGTATCAATGGCTTGAACAGGAAAAATACGGTAAAGCCATGAACCGGATAATTTCCGAATACGGATATAATGATCTCCTGCTTATCACTAAAGAAGGTAAGGTTGTTTACACGATTAATAAAGAATCGGAGCTTAGCCAGAATGTTTTGACCGGCCCCTTAAAAAACAGTGATTTAAACACTGTTTTTAAAGAAGGTTTAAAAGGAGTGCATATTGAGGATTTTGTATCCTGGGAGCCTTCTGCCAATAAAAATATTGCATTTATTTCTGCCCCGGTATTCCAGTTTGATAGAAAAGCAGGAGTACTTGTTTTAAAGCTGACAAAGGATACATTAAATACAATTGCCAGTCGTCGAGACGGCATGGGAGAAACCGGGGAAACTTATATTGTGGGTAAAGTCAATGATAAATCAGCTTACAGAAGTGACAGGGTTGTCACTAAAAGAAATTTTGGCGAAGAAATATCAAATGATGAGGTGGATATGGCTCTTTCAGGTGAGTCTGCATCTTCTGTAAGGATGAGTAGCCAGGGAAAGATGGAAATTGTCAGGTATGATCCTCTCATGATTCCGGGTTTAAAATGGGCCATTATCAGCATCATGACTCTTGAAGAGGTTATTGCACCAAAACTTATGGGTGAACAAGAAGATTATTTTTCAAAATATATTAAAAAGTACGGGTATCATGATCTTTTATTAATACATCCTAAGGGAAATGTATTTTATTCTGTTGCCCATGAATCGGATTATGGCACAAATATGCTTACAGGAGAATATATGAAAACCGGTCTCGGAGGATTGGTTAAAAAAGTAATTGAAAATAAGTCATTTGGTTTTGCAGATATTGAACCGTACATACCCTCAGAGGAAAAGCCAATGGCTTTTATGGCTAAATCAATTGTTTATGAAGATGAAGTTGAATTGATTGTGGCTATAAAAATTCCTATTGATCGAATTAACATGGTCATGGAGGAACGTTCCGGACTTGGCAATACAGGAGAAACTTATCTGACAGGCCCAAACAATCTCTTGCGATCAGATTCTCATTCAAAGGAATATACAGTCAGTGCGTCATTTGCAAATCCTGAAAAAATAAATATAAAAACATTTTCAAGCAAGGCTGCTCTTTCAGGTGAAACAGGACGGAAAATTATAAGAAATTATGAAAACAGGGAAGTTCTTTCTGCATATACTCCCCTGAAAATCTGGGATATTTCCTGGGCATTAATCGCCGAAATTGAAAAAGATGAGGCTTTTGAATCTGTTAAAACTTTCCAGATGCTAACAATAATAGTGGCATCACTGTCATTTATATGTATTATTGCATTTGTATTCTGGCTCATCGGGTATATAGTAAATCCTATCAGGCGTGTAATAACAGGTTTGGCACAGAGTGCAGACCAGGTTGCAGTTTCTTCAGATGAAATATCAACAACAAGCCAGTTACAGTCTGAAAATGCCTCTCACCAAGTTTCTGCTGTTGAAGCATCTTCCGATGCCCTTGGAAAAATGAGTGCTTCCAGCAAAAGTGCTGCCACTCTCACCCAGGGGGCACATGAACTTATGAATGAGAATATTTCCAAGTCAGGCCAGTCTCTTAAGCGCCTTGTGGAACTGACAATGGAAATGACCAGGATAGAAGCAGACAGCGGTCAGATGGGCCGGATTATAAAAACCATTGATGAGATTGCCTTTCAAACCAATCTTCTGGCTTTGAATGCAGCAATAGAGGCAGCAAGGGCAGGAGAGGCAGGAGCAGGGTTTGCAGTGGTGGCTGATGAGGTAAGAAACCTGGCCATGAGGTCAACAGATGCGGCAAAAGATACCCAGGAACTGCTGGATAATACAGTAGATCGTGTGAGCAGGGCTGCTAATTCCATACGGGGGATTAATAAAGATTTTGAAGTTATTATTGAATCTGCAACAATAATGGGTGAAAAAACAGATACAATTACCCAGGCCAGCAAAGAGGTAAGCGATACCATTGAAAAGGTGAGGATGGCTGCCAATGACATTGGACTTCTCAGTCAGCAGGTAGCAGCCGGGTCCGAAGAATCTGCTGCTGCTTCGGAACATCTTTCAGCCCTGGCTAATGAAATGAACGGATTTGTAAATGAACTTGCATCTATTGTGGGAGAAGGGCACAATTAAAAATAATGAATAAAATAAAAAAAAATAATATTAACCGCATACTTATACGGGCTGCCAACTGGGTTGGAGATGCTGTTATGAGCCTGCCCATGATCGGCTCTATCAGAAAAAATTTTCCCCATGCAAAGATTTTCATACTTGCCAAACCCTGGGTAGCTCCCATATTTGAAAATAATCCTGATATTGACTATATTATTATTTATGATACAAAAGAACAGCACAAAGGATTTTTGGGATTACTCAGATTGTGCAGGGAATTAAGGCAGTATAAATTTGATCTCTCAGTTCTCATTCCCAATGCTTTTTCATCAGCATTAATCTCATTTCTTGCAGGCATTTCAAACCGCCTTGGATATAATACTGACGGCAGGACTATTTTACTTACCCATCCTGTTCCCATGAAACCGGAACATAAAAAACGGCATCATATTGATTATTATATGGGGATTCTTGAAGGGGTGTCTCTGCATAGGTTCAGCAATAAATTAAACCTTGCTCTTTCCACGCAAGAGCGCATAAATGCAGAAGTGATATTAAAAAAATCAGGGGTGTTAAATATTGGCAGGATCATTGGAATAAACCCGGGTGCTGCATTTGGTTCAGCCAAACGCTGGTTTCCTGAGCGGTATGCTAAATTATGCCAAAAATTTCAAAACATATATCCCAATGTATCCATTCTTGTTTTCGGAGGCCCTGGCGAAGAGGAACTAGGTGAAAAAATATGCGAAATTGTGGGAACCGGCTGTACCAGCCTATGCGGAAAAACCACACTCCGCCAGGCTGTTGCTCTCATTGAAAAATGCTCTTTTTTTATCACAAATGATTCCGGCCTTATGCACATTGCAGCGGCCCTGGACATTCCCCAGATAGCCATATTCGGGCCGACAAACCATACAACAACATCCCCTGCAAGCTTAAACAGCCATATGGTAAGAGTACCAACCCCTTGCAGTCCCTGCATGAAGCAGGAATGTCTTTTGGGACATCATGAGTGCATGAAGTCAGTGAGTGTTGAAATGGTTTTTGAAACTGCTCAAAATTTTAAATTATAATCTTAAATTAAAATCCAATATCATGAATATCCTTATAATCAAGTTAAGCGCCATAGGCGATGTAATTCATACCCTTCCGGCTTTAAATGCCATAAGAAAACATTACCCGAATTCAAAAATCACATGGGTTGTTGAAGAGGCCGCAGCTTCCATAGTGCAGGGTCATGAAGCTCTTGACCGTGTCCTGGTTTCAAAGCGGAAAAAATGGCTCAAAGGTCTGCTGAAAAGCTCTTCAAGAAATAAAAGCATAAAGGAAATATCATCTTTTATCAGACAACTGAGAGATACAAACTATGATCTTGTTATTGATTTCCATCAACTGCTTAAAAGCGGGGTTGTTGTCTGGCTGGCAAGAGGAAAGGTAAAAGCCGGTTTTGATAAAGGTATGCAGCATATGGAACACAGCTACTTTTTTTTAAATAAACCCATTCCCCCTGTGAGCATGGAACATCATGCCCTGTCAAGATACCTTATGCTTGTTCAAGCCCTGGGAATTCCGGTAAAAAAGGTAGAATACAAATTGCCGGTCGGAAAACCGCACAGGCAGGCCATAGACAAAGTGCTGTCAGAAAACAACATGGGAAACAGCAAAATGCTCATTGCTATAAATCCGGTTGCCCAGTGGAAAACCAAACTGTGGGAGAATAAAAAGTTCTCAAAATTGGCAGACTGCCTTATAAAAACATACAAAGCCGATATAATTTTCACTGGAGGCCCTGAGGACCTGCCCATTGTTCAAGATATAATAGACAATATGAAAGAAAATGCCCTTAACCTGGCAGGTAAAACAACCTTAAAAATCCTGGCAGCCCTTTATGAGAAAACCAGGTTTGTAATATCCACAGACACTGGCCCCATGCACCTTTGCGTAGCTGTGAAAACCCCAGTTATAGCACTTTTCGGGCCAACAGCTCCCTGGCGAACAGGGCCTTTTGGGCCAAATCATGAGGTCATACGCCTTGGTATGGAATGCAGTCCTTGTTTCAAGCGTGAGTGCATGAGAAAAGATCTTTTGTGCATGAGAGGAATTGATGTTGAAGATATCCTGGAAAGAGTAGATAAACTGGTAAGATAAATTCCCGGATGCTGAAGCAGGCTTCACAAAAGCGATATTAAACGATCAGCACCGGGTTAATTTTGCAATTTCAACACTTTAATCAATTAAGGCTGCTGCCTGAAACAACAGATAATCCATAAAGAGCATCTTTTAATCCGACTTGTCCGTCAATACCAGATAGCGGATAAACTGTGGGTGTTAATCCGGCACATACCTGGAGTGCAGAGATTACATCTTTTATATCTACTCCCTGTTCTTCAGGGCTGGACATTCCACTCATTTGAAATATTCCGCAGTAATTGCTCTTTTGAATATTTACCGGAAATGACATATCTTCACCATCACTAACTGAAACATTGAAAGTATTTGCCCTTTTATCTCCGAATTGATTACCGGCATTGGCAGAAGTAAAAATTCCAAAAGTACAGAGTATCAAAAGTGAGATTAAAAGCAGATTTGTTGTATTGTAGATGTGAGCTTTCATATTTATTTCCTCCATTTTTTTTAAAATATTGGATAGAATATCAGCATAAGCATTGAACATTATCATTTCTGAATAACTTCTATTTTACAGCTACGGCACAATTCATTCCGCACGGTGCAATAAGTTCTCCTGCGATTGGATTTGTTTTTTTCATTTTTCGATTCAAAACATATTAATCCTTTTTATGTTCGATATAAGTGCCTGTGCATAAATTTTATTATATTTTTACCACAGATACCACAGATTTTAACAGATTAAAATCGTAATACATCTGTGTTAATCTGTGCAACCTGTGGTTCATTTATGCCATGAAACTTTTGATGATGTACTTATATTCTACCTTTTATCATGAATCTTAATCATTCAAAATAAATTATTTCAAAAGTTCTAACCTCATAAAACAACTGATTCAAAATATAGCAATAATAAATTTAATCCTAAAATATTTTCTTATTGAAAAATATTTCGTAAATGATATTGATGAAATGCACCAGTTAGCTATCGTGATATTTTTGAGCAATTATTTATAATAGGCCAAAACTCAAAAACTTATGAAAATGATATGAGAAAGATTTTCAAAGCAGCTCTAATAATGCTTATTGCTTTATTTCAAGCAATTTCAACATATGCAGATATCAGCGAATATGCTGTTTTTTTTATTGCTCATGTTCAACATATCACACGCTGAAGAAAAAAATGCGGGCAGATTTTCGACACAGACCACCGGAAATGGTAATTGAAGATGAAAAAAAATCAGGTCCCTTGAAAGATATTCTTGAAGAGGCAGCCAAGAAATTAGGATATAAAATCAAATGGCGAAATGCCCCTTTCCCCAGAAGTTTATCAGATTTGAAAAAAGGAATAATTGATATTATACCGAGAACGGTGAGAACCGATGAAAGAGAATTATTTGTTAATTATCTCGGTCCCGTTGGCAAAGAAAAACATTACTGATTTTGCATATGCAAATTATAAATTTATTCAAAGAATTGGAAACTATTGCGGCATGTCTAAAAAAACTTTAAACGCCGGGATATATCCCCAGCTTAATGAAAGTTTACTTGATTTGGCAAAATCCGGCAGAGTCACTGTAAAAAAATACTGGCATATACGAATCGGAGTCCATGTAGGGCCCATAGTTGCAGGTATAATCGGAAATCATAAATTCTGCTATGACATTTTTGGCGATACGGTTAATACCGCAAGCCGGATGGAATCTTCGGGCATGGAGGATGGAATTAATATCTCAAAAGAGCTTAACTCAATAATTGAACCTTTTTTTCAAACAGAGTTCCGGGGTTCAATTCCGGCAAAAAACAAAGGAACCCTTCCCATGTATCAGCTTCACCGGCTTCGTCCCGATTTTAGTATTGATACAGAAGGAATCAAGCCAAATGAAAATTTTCATATTAGTATTGATAAACTCTGAATAATCTAATGCAATATAATCCGGGGCTGAACCCGGACGAAAAAGGGTTTTGGTTAGCTGACACTATGCTGAATTTAGGTAATTTTATCAAAGGCGGAAAAACACCATCATTGATTTTTGGTGAGTATTCCGAAATAGAACTCTACAAAACTAATGTGGAAACTATTGATATTGTTAAACTTAAGGTGCCCGGAATAATGGCACTGAATGGTATTGACAGGCCCGATTCCTGGAGTATTCACTGTATGTCCCATAGACCCTGTTGTTTACCGTCAAAAATAAATCAGGATGAGTCAGATCTTATTTATTCATTTGCTAAACAAATTAATCATATAACCGATGATTATTTCACAGCCGGTGTAATATCTGCATCTGCCATTAAAGTATATCCCAAGATTCCTCATAATTTTTTATCAGTTAGTTCAGATTTAATACATATGAAAATTGGAGCTTTTTTATTTGATTTATTTGAACAGGTAAACGGTAAACAATTAAGAGAAATCACGTCTTCAGTCTCTCTTTCTCTATTTTTTTGTAGAATTGGTTTTATACCAAAAATAATCCACCCGAAAAATGGACCAAATGCATTTAGTCGAGTTAGTAATGAAAATTTTGATATAGAAATCCCTTTAAGTTTTCAAGAAGTCCTGATACAAACTTTGCGAGAATTAAAAAGACAAAATATTGAACGAATTTCTTTATTAATTGAATTTGAAAGAGATAAAAAGAAAAGTGAAAAGAATAAATCATTAGAGGAAAAAACAAATTTTTCTAATATTTCTGAAGTTGTTAATACCATACAGGAATTAACAAGAATAAATAAACAATCAATGATAAAACCTCTGAATGTACTAAAAGAAGAACTTGATTTGTACATAAAACTAAAAACAATGACTGTAGAATCTGTTTTTTAATTTTATATCAAAATGTTATTACTATTTTTCCTTTAAATCGCCCATTCCCAAAATATCGAAAAGCTTCAGCAGTTTCTTCAATAGGATAGCATTTATCTATAACAGGCTTGAGTTTACCAGCTTCAAAAAGCTCAACTAAATAATTCAAATCCTTATTTGCTTTATAAGCTACCATATGCATTCTATATTTTCTGGTTAATCTCCCCCAAAATGCAAGCTGAAGAATTCGAGAAGTTTTTCCTCCAACTGTTACATAAATTCCATTATGACGTAACGCACGTTGATAATCAAAAGTACAACGATTTGTTTTAACATCAAAAATAAGATCATACTGCTGACTGTTTCTTGTAAAATCTTCCTTTGTAAAATCAATTACATTGTCCGCACCAAGAGCACGCATCAAGTCTAATTTCTCTGTGCTGTCCACACCTGTTATTTCAACATCAAATAATTTTGCTATCTGAATCGCTAATGTGCCGGTGCTGCCACACCCGCCATTAATCAAAACCTTTTGCCCTGATTTAATTTTTCCAAAATCAATAAGACCCTGTACAGCAAGATTGCCTCCATGAGACAGGCATGCTGCTTGTTCAAATGTCATACTCGAAGGTTTAAGAATTAATTCGTTTTCACAAGCGCAAATATACTCTGCAAAAGCGCCCCAACCACCTTCTGACAGATCGCCGAACACTTCATCTCCAACTTGAAAATGTTTTACATTTTTTCCGATCGCTTTGACTTGACCGGCTATGTCACATCCATGTATTAGAGAACTTTTCGGTTTTAAAAGACCGCTGAGAAAACGATACTCAAACGGTTTACCTGTTAACGTATCCCAATCCCATGAATTTATTGATACTGCATGATTTTTTACTAAGACCTCATCATCGCCTGGGATCGGTTTTTGGATGTCTTCCATTTTAAGAACATCGGGCGAACCATATTTGTGATAGACGATTGCTTTCATAAATATCCTTTCCGGATTGCATTGATTCGTTCATTTTCAATATAGGCCATTAATAATATGAACCGATGCTGAAGTTTCTACCAGAACATAACGTATTAAGGATTATTGTGAATTTTTGTGCAGCAAAATATACACAATAATCCTGCGTTAATTTAAAAGCCTGTCAGCATAATTTATCCAAGAACTTCATTGTCTGGGAAGTTATTTCTATAATATCCTTGCAGTAACAGCAAATTCATCAGAATCCGGACTGAATTTTTTACCGGCAATATCCGAGTAATATTCTTCAATATTAAATCCGTTTTGTTCAAATTCTTCAGCAATGGATTTTGGACTGAAATACTGAAGCCAGTTGAATACTGTCCTGATTTGTTCTTTTTCAACTATGGTATATTTATCAAGAATTACCTTTTTATTGTCATATTTAAATGTATTAACAAAACCATAATAATTTTCTGGCGACCAGAAACCATTCAACTGCCTGTTTTCATAAATTGCAGATTCTTCTCTTTTATCAAATGCATTTAAAGAATATACATCAAGAAGAAGACATCAGCCTGGATTCAGGATTTTATTGAAAATGCAGAGCAGCTTTTTTCTCTGTTCGGGACTCAGGGCACAGAAGTCGCACATAATCATTGTTATGAGATCAAATCTTTTCTTTGTCTCAAACTCAAGATAATTCTGGAAAATATAGTCTATATTCAAGCCCCTGCTTTTAGCTGTTTCTCTTGCATATTTTATTGATCTTTCCGAAAAATCAATGCCTGTAACATCTGCGTTTTCCATTGCAAAGCGTGTTGTGTACAATCCGGGGCCGCATCCGAAATCGGCAACAGCAGTGTCTTTACCAATATTGAATTTAGATACAATCCATCCGGATGAACGATCAATAAAATCCGCATTCCTGGATGACAGGTCAATAGATTCATTAAGATGACAATCAAGCATTTGCTTTGATGTGTGCGGATCGTTCCATAATGTCTCTGCTGTATAAAACTCATAAGGTTTTGGCCGGCAATTAATTTCTTCAAGCTTTTTAAACATGTTTGACTCCAAGTTCATTGTTATAAATATAATTTATTTTTTTGCGGTTGTTTTTGATTTTTATAATTCTGAACGTAATGCTAAGCTAACCGGCGCAAAAAGGTGCAGGGAGCTAAGCTAGCGGAACCCTTTTGCGCCTGGTTATGCTCATTATGTATTAATTATGTCTTTTTTTCAACAACATGCAATCTGCTTAAAAGTTTATTGTTTCACCATCCTCAGGAATAAACAATTGATCAGATTTAATGCCTTCAGTTTCAGCTAAATTTCTAAGGTCAGATCTTGAGACCGTCGCATGGTCAAGTGACTCCATATGAGTCGCTACGACAACAGCTTTTGGAATAGCACGACAAACAGCGATAGTTTGCACCGCATCCATTACGATTAGCACTTTGTCTCCCCAAACAGCTCCACATGAATGTGTAATTATGATATCGGGCTGATGGCAATTTATGACGTCAGCAACAGCTTCACACCAAATTGAATCTCCGACCCAATACACAGTAGGTTCATTTTTTGACTGTAACAAAAACCCTGAAGTATTTCCCATCTCATCAAGAACGTCACCTGTTCCATGCTGGGCTGGCGTACGTATAATATTGATTCCTTCCCATTCAACCATATTGATTACAGGCATAACATTGCGAAACCCTTTCGCCTCAATAAAAGGTTCATCACCGGCTTGGCAGAAAAGAGGTATTTCTTTGGGCAGCAACCCTTGTGCGGTTGGATCAAAATGATCTGAATGAATATGTGAAACCAGGGCCATATCAATGTCTGCAATGACTTCTTGCTGAGTGCAAGGCAAATCAACCAATGGATTAGGCGAAGCCCCGGTATAAGACGGCATAGTATGTTTGTCAGCAAGATATGGATCAGTAATAATCAACTTATTAGAATAAGTTATTCGCAATGTTGCGTTACGTATCTGTTGAATTTGCATAAATTGTTTCTTCCTTTGTCCTAATATATTTTGATTTATATTTTATAATATCATTATCCATTCAAGAGTATAACAATTAAATCAGCTGTGCAGCTTTTTGCATCTGCTGGATTTATTTGCTATACGATATAATACATTCGAGTTTAAGAGCCTCCATTGTAATTTCTTTTCGATAAGTAGAATCGTTTTTCATTTCGGTGCAGCAAAATGTTAGCGATTTTCCTCTATTCTCGCCAATGTTCAGGTTTATTCAACATGTCTGCGCATTTAATTTTACCAGATATGCTATCTATCACACCCGGATGTAATTCCTGAACCATCCATGCATTGGCGTGCTTCTCCGGGATTGGATAAGGAGCTTCAAAACCCTGCACTCCGGCAGGTTTGAAACCATAGCGTGGATAATAATCAGGGTGTCCCAGCACAAAGACTAAATCAACGCCTGAGTTTGTTAAGAGCTTTAAGCCATGCTCTATGAGCTTACCACCTACACCTTGTTTTTGGAAATCAGGGATTACAGCCAAAGGAGCTAAAAGTGATATAGATACACTTTTTTGTGTGTCCCCCAAATATGCCGATGTAAACAAAACATGCCCCACTGCTCTACCGGCATTAAAAGCAAGCAAGGAATGAAGAGGTCTTGCACTTTGATCACTTAATAGATCATTTACGAGATTTGACTCCTTGTCATATCCGAAGGCTTCTCTTTCGACTAACAATACATCATTTAAGTCTAAATCTGATGCTTCTCTAATTCTCATTATTTCTCCGATTTTTTTTATCACTAACGCGGAGTAAAAATCCAGTGCAGTGATTTGTTATGTGTTTTAGATAACAGAAATATAAATATCTATATCACTTTGGTTTTTATAATACTCAAAATCTGTTTTATAAGCTCTCTTGTATTCTGAACTTTCATTGCTGAAAAACTCCCAAATCTTCCTCCAAGTTTCTATAACCACTTGAATTCGTGCATTATCATCTAATGATTTTGCCTTACCCTCAAAAACTAAATATTTTCCATTTTGAATAACAGTCTTATCAAAAGTGTCTTTTTCTTTTTCGCATCCTGCCAATACATCAAATTCACCATTTGCGTCTGATTCATAGTTATAATAAACGCCATAAACCCTTTCCCCGCCCTGATAATCGACAAAAATTTCATTATCGAATCGTTGCCATGTTTTACCAATTTTGGCAGTTTCAGGATTCATTTCGTTGGCATTAGTTGTTCTTGTCGATATGCCATATATTGCTTTTTCACCAATTTCTACAACATTCATAGATTCTCCCTGAATTGATTTTTTGTTAACATAAGCCTGTTATGCTTTTATATGCGATTATATTTTTACTAATTCCTTTGCTAATTCAATGGAAAAACTTATTTCGTTAATACCAAAATCTGCTTTTTTTTGAGTTTTATTTTCATAGCTTCCAGAGATTTAACATCTTTAGAATCAATTCCCGGAAAATTTTTAAGACTTATAGGGTTGGGGAGATAACTACTTGCTTCTCGTTTCAAAATTTTTAAATATTCAACTGATAAACCTGTTTTTTTTGAGAACAACTCTATTTTTTGTTTTGTTTTCAATACTTCAATTAAAATTTTTAAATTGCTTATTCCATTTATATTAAGCATCTTGAATCTTTCATCTATTTTTTCTTTTAAAACAATCCGGCTTGGAATCAAATCTCTTTTCCGGAGACTTAATTTAAACTTTTGTAAGCTGTATTTTTCTAAATCAAGATAATAATTCTCATTCATGTTTGTTTTTCTCATGGCAACATAACGTTGAATTCACTGGTCCGCGCTGTTTGCGGGAGCGGTGGAATGACTTGTTATACATTGTTGATAATTGGCTTTCATTCTGACCAAATTCCGTTTTTAAATAACTGAAACCATTTCTCAATTTCTTTTTCACTTTTGAGATTAACATTTTTAAAAATTTCTCTGGCAAATTCAATAGGTGCTATACCGTTTGCTGTTATGATATTTTCATCAACTACTGCCAAGTCAGATTGATATTTTTTCTCTCCCTTATAGTTTGATGCAATATATTGCAAATATTCCAGTGCATTACTTGTATGTTTCACCTCGTCCAGATACCCTTTTTGACCTAAATATGTTGTCGCACCACATATAGCGGCAACAGTTTTCTTTTCGGAATTAAGCGTTTCTACAAGATTATCAATTCCTTTGATGGAATTTTCTTCCCAAGCACTTCCTCCTGGAAGAATAAGAACTGAGATGTCAGCTGGATTTAACTCCTTTATTGATAAATCAGGTGTAATTTTCAAACCACCATCTGAAATAATTTCAAGATCATCAATAGTAAAATATTTTAAGACAATTTTTTCGCTTTTCCTTAATTCAGGTGCAAGATATGCAATTTCCCAGTCAGAGAACCCATTGAATAAAAAGATATAAACGTTATCTGTGTTTGTATTTGGTTCCATGCTTAATTCCTTTATATTTTTATTTTGATTACCTGAATGTACTATTGAAAATGCAAAAAGTATTATTACTACGATTAGAATAAGATTTTTCATCAAGCGACTTGATTCCGAATCTTGCTGTCACAGTCCGGCAACGATCTGAAGTGCATGGATGGCTTCCCGGATTCCGATCCGATCATCGCCATCAATGTCCGTGACCGGTGATCCGCTTATGTCAACCTGAAATCCTGCACAAATTTGAAGCACCATCAATACATCGCCAAGTGTGATTCCGCGCGGATACTCGAACACTCCTATATCAAAGGCATTCCCCTGTGGCCTGATATCTCCGGTATAATCAATAGACAGAGGGACAATTCTGCCGTTATCTTTCGCAGGGCTCGAATCCGGGGTTTTGAAATCTTCCGGGGCAACCGGGTCGGAAACGTTGAATTGCGGGTCTTCAACAATGCTATTGGTCCCAAAACCAAGGCCCTGCCAACCGGCCAGGTTGTATTGTGTATCCGTATCTTTTATGTAAAACAGATTGTCATTATTATTTGTATAATAGTATAGATTGTTATCAAAAAATAATTCATTGACCGAATTTTGATATTTAATATAGACCCCCCTGTTCCATGCGTATTCAGCCTTGCCATAGACAATATTGTTATAAAATCTGAAATCAATTATATCTTCGTGCTCTATCAAAATACTGTGATAATTGGAGTCATTGTGGATAACATTATTGAAAACCCAAAGACCTTCAACCCCTTTTGCCCATTCTTGAGTATAACCCACTGTATCCGTTGCTACTATTATCGCTGATTCGACTGTTTGCGCAGTGGTTTTGAGTTTGAAGATGTTATTCTGAATTGTAATATCGGAAAATCCGTGATCCCTGGTGACATAAATTCCTGCACAATTTTCAAAATAATTGTTCTTTATCAAAACATTTTTTACAAGATGTCGTTCAGTTACATTTGTCGTCACCGTAAATTGAATGGCATATGCAGTAAAATTGTAAAATTTATTGTTTGTAACCAATATGTTTTTTGAAGAACCATCGTTTGCAGCAAGTCTGAGTCCTGTTCTATATGAATTTGACACATCATGAAAATAATTTCCTGAAAAAATCGCTTTATCCTGGTGGCCGCCATAAACACTGTGGCTCAACGAGGGGCCAAAATCATTGTTGAGAACTACGAATTTTTCCGAATGTGCATATGAAGGATTTCCGTCCACATTTTTCAAGGTTGAATCAACGACAAACATAAACTTTTTAAATGTGAGTATATTGTCAAAATCAACGCGCAGAAGTAAAAGATTCAATGATGTACCCCCTGCCCTGGCATCAATTTTGTTATCACCATTTCTCAATCCAAAATCAATATTTGAAACACTGACGTTGTCGCCGCTGCTGTATATGGGTCCAATACCCTGCTGTTCACCACCAATGTATTGAACTTTTGGTTTATCTCCGGTCCCAAAAGAACTTATGTGCAAAGGGCCTTCCCCTATATCGGATGGGGTCTGAAAGGTGAATGTATCTCCGCGCTTGAGAAATAATTGACGGTTTGGAGCTACATAATCAAGAATATCATTGTTGTCTCCGGGAATCCCGCTCCAGGAGTCAGTGGTTATTTGTATTCCGCCTGACGGGCAGTCTGTGAAATCACCGGTACTTGAGAAACAATATGTTTCTCCTGTGAACTCGGAAATTTCAACCTCGGTCTCTGCCGAATGCTTTGCCCCGTTTTTTTCGGTTACGGTTAAAGTGACTGTATATGTTCCAGGGGTTTCATATACATGCCCTCCGTTAAATCCATTGAAATACCTTCCCCCGGAGGAGACATCCGATTCACTGCCATTTCCGAAATCCCAACTATAATCTATTATATCATTGTCGTGCAGATCATTGGTATCAATTGACCTGCCTCCTGCATCCATACTTCCTGTCCCTTCAAAAAAAATACCGCAGGGTGCGGTACAAGACGTTCTCGATGGATTTATGTCAGCTACTGGCATTTGACTACTGCTAGCCCTATTTATGAAATCATTTCCACCTGTTTCATTTCGATCTTGCTCAGTAGTGAAGTCTATAATAGTCGCTGATTTGTATGGAATACTTTTTTTTTGACCACCTGAACCACTATCGCTTGAATAGCAAACAGAAGTGAAAAACAATGCATATGCAACTGCCAGTGAAAAAAAACATTGTCGAGTATTCATTTTATAGTTTCCTTATGTATAAAAATAATATAACGCCGCCGATCACCGGTTGCCATGTTGCGATAGTGGAATGGCAACCGGTGGATTGGCTGGTTATACATTCATGTCATTCAGATTCGCGAAATATTCATTTAATGAATGTTTTCCATATTCAGGAGCAAGCATATCTATTGCCATGACTGTCAAGAAAAATTCAACCGGTCCATAAATCTTGCTTCCTGTAAAAACTCTGACTATCTTGAGAATTGCCACTCTTACCCAGTCTGGTATATGAGTTATTTTTGGTTGATAAGAAATAAAAAACAAGCTGCATACAATTGTCAGCAGGGTTGAAAAAACCTGATGCCCTGCTTTGTCTCTCAAACTTTTTTTTAATTTTTCACTATGCCAGTGACCACGGTTTATTGAAATAGTCTTTGCGTACTTGGGATGCTTTTGTCTCTGCCCATTTTTCAAGCCCCATTTTATTTATCAAGCAAAGATTAAAGACCTTGGTATTATGCGGCAAGGTTGCAGCTTTGTCAGCATAGGGATGAAGATTATCACATGGAAAATCATTGCATTCACCGCAGAATTTTAACCCCTTGTCCTTGGAACATTCATATGCAGCACAACGATGCTCCTCCCCAAAGAGATGCTTTTGAATTGGAATCTGTCCATCGTGACTCCGGCATCCCTGGCAGTGCATTATTTCAATTGGAATATTCATTTCTTTTGACCATTGCTCCAACTGATTCATTGCATTTTGATCTTTGTGGGCCAGGTAGAATGCACAATTGAAACAGTCCAAACCGCATGGTGCAGTCATTTGCAGGTAATCCATGATTAACTCTCCTTTACTATTAAAATGTTAAAGTTTCTCCTCAATATTAACGCCCCATGCTCTTGCAACAGATGGATTGCGCTTGAAAAATTCACTGCGATCTTCCACAGAATTTAACGGGCAAGCGAAATTCATACATTGTGAGCACATGTATATTTTCAGTGTAACAAAAAAACCACATGTTGTCATTGCATATAATATTAACAAGAATATCTGTAAGCTGACAGTCAATATAATCAGTGGATAACCCCAGATAATCAGAAAGCTTCCAAGGAATATAATATTTTCAACTTTTGTCATAGGGCCGGGTCTATACTTCCAAAATTTAGGTGATCCGTAATTTGCCCAGCATTTCAATGATTTTCCTGATTCAGCATAGTGCGGACAATGAGAACACATTACACGAATTTCGATAAATCCAAAGAATATAACTGCATAGAGAATCCAGGGTAATAACATCCAGCCTGATAAATTATATATTCCAGCTCCTCCAAGCAAAAAAGGAGGCATTGATATAAGAAGGAAATGAATCCAATCTTTGAAAGTAAAGTGGCAATGAATAGATGTGTTGCAATCATTGCAGTTACTTGATTCACAGGTAGATATTGGTTTATCCGGATCAAAAAATAACACTGTCTATCCTCCTTTTATTCTGCTTCAAGACCTCTGTTTTTTTGTAAAACTACCATCCAATATTAAAAACTTTGAAAAATGATGCTGTTTGAAGCAGTCGCTTGCCCGCATCAATTTAAATTTTACCTGTTATATACAAAAGTTGCAATTTAAGACCGCAATTACATTTTTTTGCCTGCCTTCTCATATTAATTATTAAAAATTCTTGTGCAATATCAGCCTGTCTCTGCCTTGCCAGTTCTTCAATAAGTAAAGGTGACATAAGATAATACTTTCATTAAAAGGTTGATAATTTCACTGAAAAATTATTTGCTATAATATCAAAATATTTTTGTTTTTATGGGACGCAAAATAGGTTGTGTTGATTAATAATTTTTAGGCAGTTAATATAATAAATAGTGTCTGACCGAAAATATTTATTTAAAATAATATCATATATATACAACAGTTGTGTATATTGAAGATTTCTAATAATTCTCATAAAATAAGTCGCATTCTTTGTTGACATTTATTATT
>JAUCGD010000292.1 GCA_030377945.1 Desulfobacterales bacterium HSG17
AGATACTTGGAATAGAATCCTCGTGCGATGAAACTGCTGCTTCAGTTGTGATTGACGGCAATAAAATTTTATCATCAATTATTGCTTCCCAAATAGATGTACATCATATTTACGGTGGAGTTGTTCCTGAACTGGCATCCAGAAAACACCTTGAAGCTATTGTCCCGGTTGTAGAACAGGCCCTTGATACAGCCGGAATAACTCCTGAAAACCTTGATGGCATAGCTGTTACCCAGGGGCCTGGACTTGTGGGAGCTTTGCTGGTTGGATTTTCCTTTGCCAAGGGTTATGCCTATGGTCTGGATATTCCCTGGATTGGTGTTAATCATCTGGAAGGTCATATAAACTCGGTTTTTTTAGAACCAGACCGGCCAGCCTTTCCTTTTGTAGCTCTTCTGGTATCAGGAGGACATACAAGCATCTACCATGTAACCGGACATACCCGGTTTGAACTCATGGGCCAAACCCGTGATGATGCAGCAGGTGAAGCCTTTGATAAGGTTTCTAAAATGCTGGGATTAGGGTATCCTGGAGGCGCATTAATAGGCAATCTTGCAAAAAACGGAGACAGGCAGAAAATAAAATTTCCAAGATCATATCTTGATAAAAACGAGTTTGATTTCAGTTTCAGCGGACTGAAAACCTCTGTTAACAGATATATTCAAACACATCCTGATGAATATCAGGATCATATTCCTGATATAGCGGCAGGATTCCAGGAAGCTGTTGTAGATGTGCTGTCCTTTAAACTGCTCCATGCAGCAGCGGAAAAGCAATGCAGACACATTGCCGTTGTGGGCGGTGTGGCTGCAAATGAACGTTTGCGGGATAAAATTACTCAGGAAGCCAGGCTAAAAGGCTTGCAAGTATATATTCCGGGCATTGAGTTGTGCGGAGATAATGCAGCCATGATAGCTGCAATGGGATATCATAAACTGAAGCAAGGGAAGACCTCTGATATGAACTCAGATGTGTATTCCCGTAATGCTTTGTAAATGTCATACCTTCAAATTCAACTTCTATAAAATCCGGAACTTTATCTGCATCCATATCTTTTGAGTGTAACCAAAATCAAGCACGCAATTTTTCTTGTTAGTGCCCACGCTCACTTGTCCCAGATTGGAGATAATTTCCCATCTTCCGACAGTTTTACCGATCATTTGTAAATTCCTTTTATCTTTCAAATCTTTTTAGACCCAGCAATTCGCGGGCTTCTTTTAAAGTACTTATTGAAAGAAGACGATCTGCATGTTTCTCAACCTGTTCCAGGGTCAAACCGGAGATCATTTTTTGAATTCGCGGTAGAAAACGTGGATCAACACTTATTGTTCTTACACCAATCCCTATCAAAAAAGGAATGTATTCCGGTTCATGAGCCATTTCCCCGCATATTGAAATATCTTTGCTATTTTCATTAGCAGATTTAACTATTCTGGCAAGACCTCTTAATACAGATGGATGATAGGGTTTGTAGTAGTCAGCCACCTTTTCATTTGTACGGTCAACTGCAAGGGCATATTGCACAAAATCATTTGTGCCCACTGAAAAAAAATCAGATTCTTTTGCAAAGGCATCCATAATTTCTACAACCGACGGAACCTCAACCATCATCCCTATTTGAGGTTTTAGATGATGAGCAAGGCATTCTTTTTCCAAAGCTGCCATACACTCTTTTACAACCTGCCTGGCTTCCATAAATTCATCCAGGGAAGATATCAAGGGAAACATGATGCGAAGTTTTTCAAATTCTGCGGCAGCGCGTAAAATTGCCCTGATATGCTGTTCAAAAATACCTCTGTGATGCAGGCAGAACCTGATGGAACGAAAACCCATCTGGGGATTTGCACCGCTGGTTGCATCTGAATAGGCCAGGGCCTTGTCACCTCCAACATCCAGAGTTCTTATTGTCACCTCAAGACCTGCCATTTCATCAAATAATCGCTTAAATATAAGATATTGTTCTTCTTCCGAAGGAAAGGCTGAACGGATAAGAAAAGGAAATTCGGTTCTGTAAAGCCCTATTCCTTCTGCTTTTAAATCAAGGGCTGTGGGTAGTTCACTGAGAAGATTGATATTGGCAAAAAGATGAATGCGTTCCCCGTCTTTGGTTCTGGTTTCAGTATTCATTTCCGATGAACTAACAGTTGTTTCCCGAACCTTTCTCTGTTCCTCAAACTGCTTGGTGATTGCTTCAGAAGGGTTTACATAAATGTTCCCTATTTCAGCATCAAGGAGAATAGGCGTATCTTCAGGAAGGTTAAGCAGCTCTCGCCTGTCTGCAATAACAAGGGGAATCTGCATTGAGCGGGCAAGAATTGATACATGGGATGTTATACCTCCTTTAACCAGAATAATACCTTTTACATCCTCTGATGCCATCTTGAGTATTTCCGAAGGATAGAGTTCACCGGCAATAACAATTTTGTGTTCACTTAAAAAAGATTCTTCCGAGCCGGTTCTGAAAATATTTTTCAGGATTCTTCCACCAAGGTCTTCCATGTCACTGGCCTTTTCACGGATATAAACATGGGGGCTGAATGAGAATATATCAATATAATGTTTTGTTACTGAGCGCACAGCATCTGGAGGTGAAATTCCTTGTTTTATCTGCTCTGTAATTTTATTGATATATTTTGGATCTTTTAAAATCATAAAATGAGCGGAAAAGATAAGGGAAGCGCTTTCAGGAAGACGCTGAGCAAGCCCGGACTGTAAGTCCATAAGCTGTTGCGAGGTTCTTTTTACAGCTTTGTAAAAATCATCAATTGTATAAGATTTGGTCACACCGGAAGGGTCTGAAATTAATCTTCCGTGGCTTTTCTTAAATATGGCTGAGGCTGCAAAAGCATAACCCCCTGAAGCTGATTCGCCTTTTATAAAACTGAGAGTTTCAACAGCTTGATTTTCATGATTTTTTTCTGACATCCCGTATATATTTATGAGCAGTCTTGCATTTTCAACAGCACTGGCAAGCTGGGAAGCAGATGCCCGAAGGGCCATAACATCCGTTATTGTGAAGTAGTTGTTTTTTTCATGCTGAACAACAAGAACACCTATTTTTTGAACCCCTCTTTGAATAGGGACTGCAAGAAAAGATTCAAACCTGTCTTCATCAGCTTCTTTAAAATATTTAAACACAGGATTGGCACTTATATTGGCTTCTCTTACAGGTTTCATCTGTTCAAAGGTATTTCCCACAAGCCCTTCACCCGGTTTCATGCGTACATGTCCCACAGCAGCCGGATTTAACCCTATGGTTGATTGTAAAACAAGTTCTTTTGTTGAAACATCATAGAGATAAATTGAGCAAACATCAGCCTGTAAATGCCGGGACACCAGTTCAACCGTTAGCTGGAGAAAACTTTCAATATCCTGACTTCCTGTGAACAGAGCTGCAAGATCACCAAGATCACAGAGCATGTTAATATGGTCCCGTTTTTTTTTGATCATAATTTTTTACCTTATTTTGTAGGACCAGGTTCCAAACCAGCCCTGTTGATATTTTTATATAACAGATTAAGCCAAACCCGGATATGTGTCAAAGAGAAAGTTAAGACAATGTTGTATCGTGGAAGCCGGATTTACCCGCGCAAACCTGGGTGTTTTTATACTTTGGGTAGGATGGTTTGGTTTTAATGCAGGTTCCACAACTAGTGCTGACACTTCCATTGCAATGATTGCTGTAAATACAAATCTGGCAGCCGCAGCCGGGGCAATCGCAGCCGGGGCAATTCTGGCCATGATAATATCCTGGATTAAATTTGGAAAACCTGAAGTGAGCATGAGTTTAAACGGCGCCCTGGCAGGTCTGCTAGGAATAACAGCAGGCTGCGATAGTGTATCACCAGGCAGTTCAATCATAATAGGCGCTGTTGCAGGAGTCCTGATTGTAGTATCCGTTCTTTTTATTGACAAGTTAAAAATTGACGAGCCTAATATTATACTGCATCGGTTAATCAGCCATTGCGGAGAACTGGGGCACCGGAGCCAATGCTCAAATAATTTTTTCTGGGTATTTGTTAGAACTGGTATTGTTTTTGCATCGGAATCATTTGATAGTGAGGGGACAGGAACTGTCTGTGCATATATTGCCTCAGAATCACAAGCAGATTTATTTAATGTTTTTGTAAAATCTGAAATAAAATTTGTAACACAATCAAACAC
>JAUCGD010000293.1 GCA_030377945.1 Desulfobacterales bacterium HSG17
ATGAAAACCATCTCTCCTATTGTTCTTATATCTGCTGCATGGCATCTTTAAAACATGCGACATATCTTAGAGAACAATATCCTGATGCAAAAATATATATCTATTATATTGATCTGAGAACACCAGGGCTTAAATATGAAAAATTCTATGCCAAACTGAAAGAAGATGAAAATATCTTTTTTATCAAAGGTAAGGTTGCTGAAGTTTCAGAAGAGTCAGGCACAGCAAATATCAACCTTGTTGCGGAAGATACCATTACAGGTGAAAAGGTAAGACAGACCGTTGATATGCTGGTATTAGCCACTGGTATGCAGCCAAATACTGCTATTGATCAACCAGATGTTGATCTAAATTACAATGAAGAAGGCTTTATTTATCAATGACTTTTCAAAAGGCGGAATATTTGCAGCCGGTTGTGCAAATAAGCCTGCTGATGTTGTAACTTCTAACCAGAATGCTACAGGAATGGCGTTAAAAGCCATTCAGACCCTTGTAAGGAGAGGATAATCATGGATAAAAAATATGGAGTATATATCTGCACAGGATGTGGAATCGGTGATACCCTCGACATGGAAGAACTCATTGCTGTTCCCGATGAAGAGGGCGTAAACTGCACGACCCACCCGTTTTTGTGCTCAAAAGAAGGTGTAGCTTTAATTCAAAAAGATATTGATGATGAAAAAGTCAATGCCATGGTAATTGGAGCCTGCTCAAGACGTGTTAATTTTGATGTATTCAATTTTGAAGGATGCATTGTTGAAAGATCAAATCTGCGGGAAGGTGTTATATGGCCGCACTCAAGAGAAAAATATCCAAAGCTTGAAGAGGACCAAAAAGATGATGAAGAACATTTTGATCCAATTCAGATGAAAGCTGAAGATTATATAAAAATGGGTATGATAAGAGTTGAAAAAGTAAACCTGCCTGAACCGTATAAAACAGAATCTTTTTCCAGAAAAATTCTGGTTCTTGGCGGTGGTGTTACAGGCATGGCATCAGCTCTCGATGCTGCAAAAGCAGGATATGATGTTACAATTGTTGAAAAGGCAGACAAACTTGGCGGTTATGCAGCCAATATGAGAAGTCAGATGCCTGTTTCAGAACCCTTTGACAGTTTGCGACCCTCAATTGCCAATGATTTAATTGCCCAGGTTGAAGGTTTGCCAAATATTGATGTCAAAACTGCCACAGAGGTTGCACGTATTGCAGGACAGCCAGGTGAGTTTACAGTAACATTTAAAACACCAGGTGAAAAAATTGCCTTTGATGTGCCCTTTCCTCTTCCGGAAGAAGAGCTGGTGGATGAAAACGGAAAAGAATTGACTGCAGAAGATGCCCACACCAAATATCTTGAATATAATAAAGGCCGCGAAGATATTCTTCAGCTTGACCCGGATGGAGAACTCTACGGAGCAGTTGTTCTTGCAGCTGGCTGGAGACCTGATGTTCTTGAAGGTGAAGGATATGAGCATCTTGGTATTGACCTTGATGATGTTATCACCAACGATGAGTTTGAAAAAATTGCAGTAAAAGGCAAAATTGTCAGACCTTCTGACGGTAAAGAAGCCAAAAATGTTGTATTTATTCAATCACCAGGCAGGGATGAAGACGATGCAGACTTTGAATATACAGGTTCTGTAACAAGTCAGGTAGCTTTGAAGCAGGCAAAATATGTAAGAGAAGATTATGCCGATGGTAAAGCCTACATAATCTACCAGCACATGAGAACTCCTGGTTTGCAGGAGTATTTTTATAAGAGTATGCAGCAGGAAGATGGTATCTTTATGACAAAAGGTGCTGTAACTGAGGTTGCTCCTCAGGGTAACGGGCTTGCAGTAACAGCCATAAATACACTTTTGGGTGAAAATCTTGCAATTAAAGCCGACATGGTTGTTCTGGCAAGTGGAATGGTCCCTGTAACCAAAGATGATCCTGTTATAAATCTTGCTTACAGACAAGGTCCGGGCTTTAGAGACAATGATATCTTTGGTCAGTATGCTGATTCCAATTATATCTGCTTTCCCTACGAAACCCAGAGAACAGGTATTTATGCAGCAGGTGCCATAAGACGTGCCATGACCATTGAAGAATCCATGGAAGATGCAGCAGGCGCTGCCATGAAAGCCATCCAGTGTGTTGAAAGTTCCAACCGGGGAATGGCTGTGCATCCAAGATCAGGTGATATGACTTTTCCTGATTTCTTTTTCCAGAGATGTACCCAGTGTAAACGCTGTACAGTTGAATGCCCCTTTGGAGCCCTTGATGATGATGAAAAAGGAACTCCCAAGGCAAATCCTACAAGATGCAGAAGATGCGGTACATGCCTTGGTGCATGTCCTGAAAGAATTATCTCTTTTGCAGACTACACCATTGATTCCATTGGTTCCCAGGTAAAAGCTGTTGGAGTTCCTTCAGAAGATGATTATGATGAACCGCCTTTCAGGTTCCTTGCACTAATCTGTGAAAATGATGCCTTTCCTGCCCTTGACATGGTGGGTATGAACAAAATTGATTACTCGCCAAATGTTCGGTTTATCCCGGTGCGGTGCCTTGGTTCTGTAAATACCATATGGATTAAAGATGCACTGGCACAAGGTATGGACGGTGTTATTCTCATTGGCTGCAAACATGGGGATGATTATCAATGCCATTTTATGAAGGGCTCAGAACTTGCTGAAGTACGTGTTAAAAAAATCGGTGATGCCCTTTCAAGTCTTGCACTTGAAGAAGAACGAGTAGCTTTTACTGAAATTGCCATTGATGAATATGACAAACTCCCGAAAATAATAGATGACTTTGTTGATGAAGTGGAAGCACTTGGTCCAAACCCATTTAAAGGATTCTAACACAATTAAAGAATCATATAATTTAAATAAACTTGAAATATTTTTACAATAGTCTGGAGGTATCATAATATGACTGAAAAATATCTTGCTCAACCAGATCTTGATTTTATAGCCCAGGTCAAAGGTCTTGGCGGAGAAACTTTAAAAAAATGCTACCAGTGTGCCACCTGTTCGGTTGCGTGTCCCATTGCTCCTGAAGATAGTCCTTTCCCAAGAAAAGAAATGATTGCAGCTTCCTGGGGCCTTAAGGACAGATTAGTAAACAGTGGTGACATCTGGCTTTGCCATCAATGTGGCGATTGTACCGATCTCTGTCCGAGAGGGGCTGCCCCGGGAGATGTCCTGGCTGCCATCAGATCTGTAGCCATTACTGAATATGCACATCCCCAGGCTCTTGCAAAGGCAGTTAACGATCCGAAAAAGCTGCCAATACTTCTTGCAATTCCAGCCATCTGGTTTGCAATACTTGCATTTATTACCATGAACGGCAAAGAGACCATGGAAACAATCTTCCATACCCTTTTTGGAGATGCTCTTGGTGGTCGTTTGCATTGGTCCCATGCCCATGAAGGACCTGAACATGTAATTGCCCAGGCAGATTTTTTCTCGACCTGGTTTGTAGATATGACCTTTGTACCGCTTGCCACAGCAGTAGCTGTTGTCTTTTTTCTCAGCCTTAAAAACTTTTTAAATGATATCCATGAAAATGCCGTACTGGAAGGAAAGACTGATAAAACAAGCCTGGATTATAAGGAATTTTTCCAGGCTCTTTTAAGGGTTATTCCAACAATCTTAAAACATGATAAATTCAATGAGTGTGAAGCCAATAAAGATAGAGCAACTCCTCATATGATGGTTCTCTATTCTTTTATAGCTCTTTTCATTGTAACAGCTGTTTGTGGTATGATGCTGTATCTTGGAGGATCTCCAGGTCCATATTCACAGCTAAATCCCATAAAATGGCTTGCCAATATTGGGGGTGTCGCCCTGACCATTGGTGGTGGAATAATGATTAAGAACAGACTTGATAAAAAAGATGATGAGATCACCTCTTATAAAGACTGGTTTATCCTTGTCATTGTTTTTGCCCTTGGTCTTACCGGCATGCTCACTGAAATGGCACGCCTTGCCCATATGGCTGTTGTTTCATATTTCTTTTATTATCTGCATTTAATAGCAATCTTTGAACTGTTTGCATTTTTGCCATATTCAAAAATGGCTCATCTTGTTTACAGGTTGACAGCCATGACTTATGCAGAATATGGAAATAGAAAATAAAAATTATAAAAAGCTTTTAGCAAAAAAAAAATAAAAGT
>JAUCGD010000294.1 GCA_030377945.1 Desulfobacterales bacterium HSG17
TCCTGTATATTTCAGCAATTGCGGAACTGATGCCCAGGCTGTTATCGGCAATAAAAAACAGATGGGAAAAGGCGGAACCTCCCAGCAGGCTGAAGCCAGTGCTGTTATGGAACTTGCAGAACGCTTCAGTTTTTTCAGTTTTTATCAAAATCCTGACAATTTTATAGAAGATCAATATAAAAATATCAGGGAACAGGCCATTGATTTTGAACAGATTATTAAATCTGTTCATGATAGTTCTGAAGATGCAGCCCAGGCAATGAAGATATTTGAAAATCTTGATCTCAGGTGGGCAAAAGGGTATAATCTTACAAAGGGCAAAGAGGTTTTAATACCCTTTGACTGGTTTTTTACCATAAACCAGTTTAACGGGGCATGTGCAGGAAACTGCAATGAAGAAGCTTTAAGCCAGGGCATTTGCGAGGTTGTGGAACGCCATGTTTCTTCCCTGGTAAGCCAGAAAACTTTAAATGTTCCAATGATCGACCCTGGATCTGTTACAGATACCCTTTGTTTGGAAATGCTTGTAAAATATAAAAAAGCTGGTATCAAACTCTGGATTTCGGATTTTACCCTTGATACAGGCATTCCCACAATAGGTGTCCTGGCATATGACCCTTCAACATTTCCTTTAGAAAGCGAGATAGTATGGACAGCCGGAACAACCCCAAATCCCCAGAAAGCCTTAAGCCGCGCCCTGAGTGAAACAGCCCAGTTAGGCGGTGATTTTAACTCAGGCTCCAATTATGTTGCCAGCGGGCTTCCCAAGTTTGCAGATATTAAAGAAGCTGATTTTATAACCAATGCTGATAAAAAAATTCCCATAACAGATCTTCCTGATCTGTCTGACAACAATATAAAAACAGAGGTGCAAAACCTGGTTTCCGTTCTTGCGCAAAAAAATATGGATGTTTTTGCAGTTAACACAACACATCCAGACCTTCAAATCCCTGGTTTTTATATAATAATTCCAGGATCGCATTTCAGGGAAAGAGCTGAAAACAGCAGTGTAGGAATGTTCTGCACCAAGCTGATAAAAGAAAACAATCCTGCCGGACTTGCCATTCTTGAACTAAAAAAAGCTGAAAAACTGCTTCCCAATAAATACTATACTCAATTCTATCTGGGCACATCCTATCTTGATTTAAATGACCCGGAAACAGCCCTGGAACATTTGGAAAATGCAATGAAGCTAAATCCGGCAGCCCAGGATATTCCAAGTATTTATTCATACATGGGAGTCTGTCTCAGGGATTTGGAAAAATACAATCAAGCCCTGGATGTACTGGAAAAAGGAATACTCATGGATTCTGAAAGGACTGATATTCACAATCTTATGGGTTTTTGCTATTTCAAACTGAAAGAACATGAAAAAGCCATTGAATGCTTTAAAAAGGTGCTTGAGATAGATCCGGGCTCAGCAATTGATTATGCAAACATAGCATCAAATTACAGGGAAATGGGCCAAAAGGAAAAGGCCATAGCTTATTATGAAATGGCACTTGGGATTGACGGGTCTATTGATTTTGCCAGGGATAGCCTGGAGAGGTTGAAGGCCAGCTAAAGCCTTCAGCCATTATCGGAAATAAATATTGTAGGGTGTGTTAGCGCAGCGTAACGCACCGCAACCTTTAAATAACGGTGCGTTACGGCTAACGCCTAACGCACCCTACTCTTAACTGAAGAAATAGGCAATCTGTTCAGCAGTCCCGATTTCCTGCTCACGGCAAAACTCCAAAGCCTCTGCTGTAAATCCACCCACAGAAAGAAATACCGGCAAAGGCTTTTTATCAGGGAACAGGGTTGACCAAATGCTTACTTTTTCCTGAAAATCCTGAACAGGTTTCAAGCCTGTCGGATCTTTTGTTTTTTTCACCTCAGCCAGCACCACCCTGTTGCAGTCAGATTCAGCCAGTACATCTATTTCCATTTCTTTTCCATCATCACGCTGAAACTTCATCCTCATTTTCGTATCTATGATATTAAGTTCTTCTGTATCTGCAACACCTTTAAAATAAACGCTAAGTGGAAAACGTTTCCGGGTTCTAAAGTCAGTCATAAGCTGAAATTCTGCAAATTTCCCCACCAGATTGTTCAGTTTCCCCTGGAGAGATTTTTTTTCTTTTTCAAGTGCTGTCAATTTTTCACTAAAATCTTTTTTTATGTCAGGTTTAAATGTGCTGATTTCCTTCTTAAACCGGCTTTGAAGAATCAGGTTCAAAGTTCCGTCTTTTAATCCCTGGTAATCAATATCAGAAATACCTTCACCAATCACATCAGCACTTACTAATATTCTTAATCGTTCATGTATTTCCTTTGTGCTCAGTTCCATGTTCAGGGCTTGTTTCAGTTCATCCGGAGTCCATTCTCGATCAGAATGTTTGCTCAAGTGCAGCAGGATATTTTTTGCATGAATATCGTTAACCCGTGTTAAGGTCAGTTCTATATATTCCCCCCAGGTTTTGGACATTTCAGATTTCCGGTCTGTAATTTCATAATGTACCGTATCTATTACACCCTGTTTTGTTGTCAGTTCTTTTCCTTCAAAATCACTTCCAATAACACAGGAAATGAAAAAAGGGTCAGACATACAAAGCTGATTTATCATAATTGCAGACTCATTGGTGACAGGTTCTTCATAAAATCCTGCATACCTGTAAACTGCCTGAATTCCCTCTTCATAAGCAAGGTAGGGCGAGAACTTGGTTATTTTAAGTCGGCCTCCTTCAAAATAAGTGCTTATCAATTCCAGCATCCATCCCACATATGAACCTGTAACAAGCATGGGTGCAATCTTGGATTCGGAATATTCATGCCAGATTCCTGCAAGGGTTTTATCAATGTTTGTGCATTCCTGATCCCGAAAAACATAAGCACTGATATTTTGCAGTTCATCCAGGATTACAAGGATTCTTTTATCAAAAACACCTGCAAACCTATGTGGAGCAGCACTGGCGGTATGCCACATGAGATCATAATTACCCTTTTTTTCATCTTCCAGGAGTGAATCCACATCGCTTACAAAAGGTTTAATTGATTTTGTCAGACCGTAGTCTCTGATTTCTTTCAGTTGAAGAGGATTTTTTACCAGGGTTTCATCCCTTTCCAAAAATGAAATATAATGAGATGCAAAAGTCCGGTAATATTCAATTGCCATATTGGGATACCATATGTTTTTTTCAGGAAAATTATAATAAAACGGGATAACCTCCTTATTTGCACTCCACAGGTTATTGAATATTCTCTGCACCAAAGCGGTTTTTCCACTTTTACGCCGGGCCAGGATAACCCTTGATTTTGATATTCTTTTTGGAATACCTTTGAGCCACTTGTTAAACAGGGCAAATTCTTTTTCCCTGCCAACTAAAAGTTCCGGGTCCCCTATTCTTTCGGAAAGTGGGTATTGCATGATTTCTCCTTACCGTCTTTTATATCCTGATTCACGATAAATGCCCTTATCCTGACCATCTTTTCAAATCCTGAAAATCCTGATTCAAATTTCCTCCCTGACCTGCCGCAGAGGATGTTTAAGATATATCCATTTCCTGAGCAGATTAACAGGGAAATAATACCGCAAGTTTTTGTCTGCAATAATATCTTTGGAAACCAGCTTTGCCAGGATTTCCACACATTCTTTTCTGGAAAATTGTCTGTTTACATTTTCGATTTTTTCATAAATTTCATCAATGCCGATATTATCAAGCTGTTTATGGGTCAGCTCCTGTGCTGCTGCGCTTAAAATCAGACGCTCCTGCAAGTTTGATTCTTTCCAGATATGTGTGGAAAAATGGTCATCTCCCTGGGTAATAATTTTATCAACTGCATCATCAACATCATCTATTGCAGCATAATTGCGTTTTTTGGTTTCATTTAGATCATTAACAAGGGTTCTGCATATAAGCTGGGTAAGATAAGGCTGGCCGTGCGTCATTTTAAGAATCTGTTCAACTGCAAGGCTGTCATAAGTCAATTGAGCATTGACAGGTTCCCGGATCAGTTTTTTTGTATCTTCAAAAGACAGGTAGTTTATCTTGTGATATATTGCTGTGTTAAAAAATATTGACCAGTAATCAGCGCTCATTTCTTCCAGTTTATGAGTCCCGCAAAACAGGAAAATAATATTTTTCT
>JAUCGD010000295.1 GCA_030377945.1 Desulfobacterales bacterium HSG17
CAAGATCGTCTTGTAGTTGCCGCCCACTCAAAATCCCTCAAAAAAATATGTAGTGCCCAAATCGGTATGTGTGCCAATTCAACTGCCTGATATCGCATTGAATTTTTTATATGGCCATGAACTTGGGTTCATCTCAGATGTATTGAGCTTAATGGCTATTGGGACCATTTTTTTGACTGGCAATATGGCCGTTGGGGGGAAAAACTTTTAGATGAAGAAAAGGTTCTTATAAGAACTAATGAAGCGATGGAACTACCTGATGCTGCTTAATATTTTTAATTTGGATGAAAAAAACTGCACCCAAAGTATATCAACCCTTTGGATATAAAGTTGAATACGATATTGTACCCTGGAGAAGGGCAGAAAAAATGTTGGATCATAAAAAGGCAGATGCAATGTTATGTGTTTTGAAAGACAGTAAATACAAGACTCCATCATATCCATTGTTTGTTGATCATACAGCTATCATTTTCAAAAAGAACAAATTTCCTGAATGGAAAGGTTTGAAAACTCTGAATGGTAAAATTGCTGCATGGCCTAAAGGATATAATTATCATAAGCAGCCACAATTCAAAGGAATTTCGATAAGATATATTGAAATCAGCACTCCTGATGGAATTTTTACTATGCTATCAAGAAACAGGGTTGATTGTTATATTGATGCATTGGTTGACATAGATTTTTATATTAAAAACAATAATATAAATATGGAAACTTTTAGTATAGAAATACCTTACTCCAAAAATACATTTATTGGTTTTTCTGATTCTATAAAATCAAATGAACTTATTGAATTATATAATAAAAGAATACCCGAACTTATATTATCGGGTGAATTGAAAAATCTATTTCAAAAATGGGGGGTTAGATATGAAATTTTTCATTCTGTTAATTAGTGCCTGGACGGAAAGTCCAAACTATTTGAATTTACGGTGTTAAGATAATTTATTGTAAAACGAAGATTTACATCGCATTATAATTATTCGCATACAAAATTAATCTCATTTAATATAGTCAACATTTTGGATGCGAAATAAAAGAATGCGGAAACAATCTTCATTATATGCAAATTTCACTATTTCATTAAAATTCAGACAATTAATTCTTATCGCCCAGACACTAATTAATATAACGGGTCTAACCCGGCGCTGAACTCGGACGCAAAAGGGTTCCGGTCGCTATCGCTCCCTCCACCCTTTTGCGCCGGTTAGCTTAGCGTTAGATTTTTTAAATTAAAATTGATCTATGTACGAAAAGTTGTATTTGCAACTCATTGAAACCTGAAAACATAAATGATCAATGACGATTGCTAAAATTTTTTTTCAACAACTGTTGTGGTTGCGGATGATGGTTTTTAACTGAGTTGACGTTTATGCAACATTATGAACTTTTTCCCGAGCATGACTGTTGGCAACAAAGTTGACAATTGCTAAAAAATTCTATCAACTATTGCTGTGGTTGCGGATTACGCTTATAACAAAGTTGACGGTTATGCAATGTTATGAGTATGTTACCGAACATGACTGTTGGCAACAAAAATGACAATTGCAAAAAAACTCTATCAACTATTGCTGTGGTTGAGGATTACGCTTTTAACAAAGTTGACAGTTATTCAATGTTATGAGTATGTTATCGAACATAACTATTGGCAACAAAAATGACAATTGCAAAAAACTCTATCAACTATTGCTGTGGTTGCGGATGACGATTTTAACAAAGTTGACGGTTATGTAATGTTATGAGTATGTTACCGAACATGATTGTTGGCAACAAAAATGACAATTGCAAAAAAACTTTATCAACTATTGCTGTGGTTGCGGATGACGATTTTAACAAAGTTGACGGTTATGTAATGTTATGAGTATGTTACCGAACATGATTGTTGGCAACAAAAAATGACAATTGCAAAAAACTCTATCAACTATTGCTGTGGTTGCAAATGACGCTTTTAACAAAGTTGACGGTTATGCTATGTTATGAGTATGTTACCGAACATGAGTGTTGGCAACAAAAAATGACAATTGCAAAAAAACTCTATCAACTATTGCTGTGGTTGCAAATGACGCTTTTAACAAAGTTGACGGTTATGCAATGTTATGAGTATGTTACCGAACATGAGTGTTGGTAACAAAAAATGACAATTGCAAAAAGACTCTATCAATATTTCTGTGGTTGCGGATGACGTTTTTAACTGACTTGACGCAGCCGAAGCAAAATGGGAAAAAGAAAAATTATGTTTATTATAAAAATTCGCATAAAAAAACGAAAAACAAATCTAACCCGGCGCTGAACTCGGACGCAAAAGGGTTCCGGTCGCTATCGCTCCCTCCACCCTTTTGCGCCGGTTAGCTTAGCGTTAGGCTTTCAATGTCAAATTTAATTTATAAGTTCAAACTATTTAGGAATAAAAAATGAGTTCAAAAAAAACTTTTCGTACAATCTCTCGTATTTCAGGAGATATTGATAGAGCTAATTCACTATCTATCAATGCGATGGGAAAAAGTGAACGTGAAGCAGAACGTGCCCGAAAAAGAGCTGTCGCTGAAGCAGAAAGGAACAGGAAACAGCTTGAACGTGAACAGAAAAAAAGAAAAAAAGAGAAACAAAAAGCTGCCTTTGAGCATGAAAAGAAAGTTTTTGAAAATAGAATTGTTGAACGCAGAAATCTTCGATTGGAATTAACCCTACAACGACACTTATAATTTTTAGCTCAGTTCATAACCAAATTCAACAACGAATCCTCACCTGATAAATTTGTCCCAAGTTTATGTTTTCTGTGGGAAAGGTATGCCTTATGATTCTTTTCTTGAATCCATCTGACAAGATCAATTGTCTCTTGCCTGGAAAATGTTTTCAAAGGAAGAACAACTTCCAGCAGAAGTCTTATCTGTGGCAGTGTAATAGATGGAGCCTTACCTTCCAAAACAATTTTAATATGCCACAAAAAAAAATGAGCAAGAATACAAGTTAGCATGTGGCGATTCCATCCAGCATATTTTCTGACCTGATAATGTCCCATCCCCAGTCCGCTTTTACACTCCTGAAAACATTGTTCCACAGACCACCGGATACCGCTTAACCATACAAAAGTTTTCAATCTTGTACTAACAGGCGCATTACTTATATAATAGGTATATTCAGGATTTTTACCGACTGTTCTTTTTATTATCAGCCAGACATTTTTAAAGGGCAGTCCGTCTTTGGCCAGTGTAATATTCCTTTTTGTAAACTCATATTCAATTGGCCCTTTACTTCCTTCGGATACTGTTCGTTTATACCAGTAAACTTTGTGAAGATTTGTTGCAAAATCTTTAAGTGTTATAGGTTTTTTCTCTTTATCAGCAAGTACGCGTTTTGAGCACTGCTCTCCTTTATATTGATATACATGCTCTTTTGTGACAGGATGACGAAGCCAGAACTTAGTATCATATGGCACCGAAACCATATAAGTTTTTCCAACATCAGATTCAATTGCGTTAATAAATGCAAGGCTATTTCCATAAATACTGTCTGCAACAACATATCTGAAAGGCAAAATACCACGAGCAACAATGTTACGATACATTTCAGCTGCCAATTCAGGTTTAGTTTTAAAAATGAGATCGTCGGGAACTTTGCATTTAGCCCGCTTTTCTTTATAATCATCTCCAAACCATTTTTCCGGCATGAACAGGCGCTCATCCACTAGCGTATAACCCTTTGGGGAAGCATAACCTGCGAACACACCGTTTTGACAATTATCGACCTTTCCGATTTCACCGTTATGCTGCCTGGAAACTCCGGCTGAACAGTCTCCTTTTTTACTAAAACCTGATTCATCAAACATTAAAATTCCATCCTGATCTCCCATCTCTTCACTGACCATATTCTGATGCCTGTGCAAAATTTCATCTTCATTCCAAACAGCATCACTTATTGTTCTTTGCATTGAACGAACAGATTCTTTCCCACTAACATTGACTGCTATGGGTTCTATTGATTTTCGTTCAAGATGACTAAATTCAGGGATCCTGACATGGGCGTATTTTCGTTTGCAACTCTGGGGCTTTAAAAATAAGACGGAGGTCTGTTCCAGGATAAACGCATTCCTCTTGACTCATTATCTCGCATAAAGTTTTAAGGGCATT
>JAUCGD010000296.1 GCA_030377945.1 Desulfobacterales bacterium HSG17
TGAAATCAAAAAGAGCCATCATGGTAGGGGGTAGCGGTCCTAATTATGGTAATTCTTTGTGGAATGCCACTGAAAAGTGAAGAAAAAAAGCATATATGTCGCTTTACACTCAGGGGTATGAAAAAGAAAATATTAAATTCCTGAGCATGAAATCATTTATAGATGTTACAGGAGACGGAGAAAATGACGTGGATGCCCCGGCAACACTGTCAGAGCTTTCCAGTGCAATTCAAACTTGGGCTGTCGATTCTTCCGAACTCATTTTATACATGACCGGCCCAGGCAGAAATAATGCTTTTCAACTGAAAACAAACGCAGCGCCGGAATTTTTAATCCCTGATACTTTGAACACATGGCTGAATAATCTGTCAGCAAAAATCATAATAATATATGATGCACCCATGTCAGGCAGCTTTATTCCTTTCCTTAAAGGAAATGAGCGGATAATCATAACAGCCACATCCGAAAATGAACGGGCTTGGTTTCTGAATGATGGAGAAATTTCTTTTTCATTTCATTTCTGGAATTCGGTTTTTTTCAATTCAGGTCTGGATAATGCATTTGAAAATGGCCAAAATATGGTAAACTCTATCCAGACTCCCATAATGAATATAAACGGAAGCTCAGCGCGAAAATCAGCGCGCCAGACAGGAGTTAGCATAGGCAGAGGCCGTTTAGTTGAAACCGCACCTCCTGCAATAAAAGGCCAGGCCATTGCTACTCCTTCGAATTTGACAGCAAACCAGACTTTATCCAATATTTCCATAAGCCAGATAGAAGCACAAAATGGCATAGGCCGTGTATGGGCAAGAATCTACTCACCTTTTGAAGACTATGTGTCTCCTGACACCCCGGTCAGCGTCCTGCCTACCATAAAACTTTTTGACTTAAACCAGCCTGGAACTTATGAAAACACATACGAAAAATTCATACAAACCGGGATCTACAACATTTACGCATATGTCAAGGACAAAAAAGATTTCCAGTCACTTCCGGCTATGACAACAGTTATCAAAGGCGGAGGAATAAACCCGGGACCAGGAGACATGAACCTGGACGGTGCCATTGACCTCAAAGATGCCATTACAGCCCTGAAAATAGCCGCAGGCTTGAATGTTACTGCTTCAGCAGAATTTGAAGTCAGCGGGGACAGCAGAATTGGAGTTGAGGATGCAATTGCTATTCTCAGGCAGGTTGCAGAATTAAAATAGGATTGTTTTGAATCAGGATGGTCAGGATGATTTCAAGATACACAGGATAAAACGCATCTTGAGAATAATAAAACAATGACAAGGGAACAGGCGCAATTTATGCCTTGAAAAATACTGTGAAATAGGAATTTCAAACGCGGGGGAATAAAATCCCCCGCTACAAACCGAACCATCTTGAAAAACGCGGAAATACAACAAATTATTTTAACAATTTCTCAGCAGGCTTCAGTCACGACTTGGCATGGTTAAGCTTTAAGCCGGGAGGTAAACAACATGCAAAACAAAAGAAACTGGATAGTAAGACCCGCAGTCCCAGAACCGGTTTACACAGACCGCCAGGAATTTCTGGATTATTTTTACAATGCGGCCCTGGAAGCTGCACACCGCAGAACCATGTCAACAGTTCTGCTGGGACAGCGCCGCATGGGAAAGACCGAGATATTCAAACGTGTAGTAAACCGCCTTTTCTTTGAGCAGGACCCCAAAGACCCTCATGCAGTAGTCCCGGTTTATTTCAGTTTTCCTGACGGCCCCCTGGACGGCAGGACATTCGGCACAATGTATATTGAAAATTTTCTTAAATATTATGCCGCTTTTTATACAAGGGATCATCTGTTTATAAACAAAAAAATGACCGGTAAAAGGCTGATCTCTGCTGTTGAAAAAGCTGCATCAAAAATTCCTTCAAAGGATTTGCTGGACTGGGTTATAACAACACATAAAAGCATTGAAGAAGGAGATTGTATCCTGCCCCAGCTTTATGCCCTTGATGTTCCCCGGACAGTTTCCGATGAGCTTGATTCCACCATTGTCATGTTTCTTGACGAATTTCAAAATACCCGCCTGCCCCAGTATGACTTTGATATTGCTGGTTTTATGCAGAATGCAGTAGAATCAAACACCTGTCCTCATTTTGTTACAGGTTCGGCCATGAGTATCTTGGCAAGGGAGATTATTGGCAGGGGCTCTTTGTTCGGGAGATTCAGGGGACATGAAATACAGGCCATGTCTGAATACTGGGGAACTCAGCTTGTTAAAAAAAGTGCCGTATATTACAAAGCTGAAATACCTGAAGTCATGGCTCCGGCTGTGTCAGAGCGATGCGGGGGGAATCCTTTTTATATCACTGCAGTGGTTCAACAGGCAGCAGAACTGAATACAGCTATTACAGATGAAAATAAACTCAACAATATCCTTGCTGTTGATATTTCATCAGGCTTTATATGGGGAGAGTTAAACGATCAGGTAAATCGCTGGATTGAACGAATCAATGATTATAAAATAACAAAATGGATACTGTATCTGTCTGCCCTGGAAGAAAATGAAAATAAGGAACGGAGAAATGAGTTAAACCTTGAGCAGATTCAAAAAACAATAAAAAAACAGGAAGGATATGAAGTATCCATTGATACTATCAGGGATGTTTTAATAAAGCTTTCAAGGGGTGACCTGGTGGAATATCTGGAACTTGGTAGGTGGTTCCGCAGGGTAAAAGATCCTATTCTTCTTGAATTTCTTAAAGTATGGGGAAGAATTGAGGTTGAAGGCAAGTCAAGAGATTCAGTCAGGGATAGGATGATTGAAAAATATGATACACTTAAGCGGAGAATCAATGAATATAAAGGCTATCTTGCTGAAGTGCATATGAGCCAGGTGCTGTTAAACAGCCAGAGAACAAAGCTTTCCGGCAGGTTTTTTAATATCAGCGGCGATATTGAAATTCCCTGGTTTGTATTTGTGCGTCACCGTATGCGTCTGGAAACAGGCAAAGGAAAGGAGATAGATATTTACGGGGCTGCCGGGACTGAAAAATGGGTATGCCAGAGCAAATGGATTAAGGAAAAGAAAACAGGCATTGGAGTATTAAAAGAGTTAAAAGCTCAAGCAGATGAAGTACTAAAGGAAAACCCTGCAAGAACTGTAATAATGTGGATGTTTGCCCATAACGGCCTGACCGCCCCTGCCCTGAATTTTGCAAAAAAGCACAAAATATTATGGTCTTCTCGGCAAGAACTGGATGAACTGCTGGAACATGTAGGTCTGAGGCCGCTGCCAGATATGGATGAATAACTCAATTGCTTTGAATAAGGAGACTGGTCCATGAATTCTTATAGACTTCCTGTAATATTTTTAAACTTAATCTTTATTTTTACCTCAATATTTTTTCCTTCCTATGTTTTCTCAGAAGAATACAAATTCACCCGAATGTGGCCCACCCTTCACCAGCCCTGGTATTTCAACAATCCCCAGGACATAGCAACTGACAGTAAAGGATATGTATATATAGCAGACACGGAAAATTACCGTATTCAAAAATTCACATCAGACGGGCAGTTTGTAGCGCGTTGGAGTATTATAAATGCGCCGTATTACTTCCCGCCTTTGGGCATAGCCTGTGACTATGACGATTATATTTATGTTGCTGATTCAGAATATATTCAAAAGTTTACATCATCAGGAGAGTTTGTACGGAAATGGCAGAGAGATGACGGTACTGATTTTAACCCCTCATCTGTGGAAACAGATGAAAAAGGATTTGTATATGTAACTGACATAAGAAACACCTGTATACATGTGTTTACTAATGACGGAGAGTTTACAGGCCAGTGGGGAATCAAAGGAGAAAATGACGGAGAATTCTTGTCTCCGTCAGCCATTACCCTGGATAATAAAGGATTTGCATATGTAACAGATATTAAAAGACATTGCGTTCAAAAATTTCAGGTATTAATTGAAAATAATATTCTATCTGTAAAATTTATAAGAAAATGGGGATTAAATGGAAAAGAACAGGAGCAGTTTGACCATCCCTTTGGAATTGAGACTGATGGCAGTCAGGTCTTTGTTGTAGATATGAAAAATGACCGGGTTCAGGTTTTTAATCCAGATGGTGTTTTTATCA
>JAUCGD010000297.1 GCA_030377945.1 Desulfobacterales bacterium HSG17
CAAGGGGCTGACTGGGAGGCATATGAATAGAACTATGAAGACCATTTTAACAAATAATTCAAATTTCAACGACCGGCCCGGCTGGATTCCGCCCCATATTATTGATGACTGGGATGACAGCCCTTATGCTTATCAAACAGAAGATGATCTGATGCCTTCAGGTTCCATGCACGGCCAGATTCTTTCACATATGCAGCAAACCCTAAAACACCATTTAAAAAAACAAGACCTTATGCTGCTTATAGATATCTTTGTTTTGTACAGGGACAGCCAGGGAATAAAACAACGCTTTGCTCCTGATCTGACGTTGATACCTTTTTATGCTGAAACACCTAACGAATATGACATTGATATAGAAGAAATACCTCCAAAAGTTATAATAGAAATTACATCTGCAATCAGTCATCAAAAAGATTTAACAGACAACCTTCTTTTTTATTCTAAGCTTGGAGTATTAACATATGTGGTTATTGATACAACTATTCCTTACCAGGAGTCTTGTCAACCGGAATATGAAGAACAACTGGATGAAGAAGATGCTGACATTGCCCCAATTCTCAACCAGGAATATCGTGAACAATTTGAAATTCATTTGTGGCAGTCTGAACAAGGAAAATTCCACAAAGAATTATCTGACAGCGAAGGTTTTTTCATTATACCCGAAATGAAATTAGGTATCAAAGCACAGGGACAGGAGTTAATTCTTAAAGGTTTTTCCGGTGGTGAGATACTAAAAAGTAATGCCCAGTTTTCACTGGAGAATGAACAACTTAAGATGGAAAAAAGGCAATTGGAAAAAAAATTGCGGGAGACAAGGAAATATAGACAAGAAACAGAAAAACTGATATTAAAAATGGTGAAAAAATTAGAATCACTGGGAGTTGCTCCTGATGATTGCCAGGATCAGGAGGACATATTTGATATAGTCCCATAGAAACAGCAGACAGACTGGCAGCAAAACTAAAATCACTGGGAATTGATCCTGAAACCTGTTAAATATTTTTTTAAATGACACAATCTAATCAACAAAAACAGCCGCAAATGCCTTCGGCAGAACAAGACAATACCAAGTCTAAAGTCAGCGACCTTCTTGAAACTCCCTGGCTTGGACTTCGCCCTGATCTGATAATTCATCCTGGTCCGATTGATTATGACGGCCAGCGATCCTGGATACTGGAAGACCCTGTTCGCGGTAACAATTTTCGTTTGGGACATGCTGAAGGTGAACTTGTTTACCGTCTCACAACTGAACCAGATGTTGATGCTGCAATTATTAAACTCTACCAAAATACAACCCTGAGACCGACAATTGAAGAAATTGTTGCTTTTATTAACCTGTTGCAGCGTGAATCCCTGGCTGTTGTTCCTGATGATGAGGTTGTCCGCAGGGAATCTTTGAACAAAAGTACTGCTCCTCCTACATTTATTCAGCAGGTAATGAAAGGAAATATTTTTTTCCGCATACCTGTTTTAAGACCGGATAAATTTCTTGGCAGGACACTGCCCTGGGTTTCTTTATTGTGGTCTCCGTTTTTAAGATTTTTTTACCTGTTCTGCGGTCTTACAGGACTTGTATTTACTTTTCAGGAAATTGAAATATACCTGGGTTCAGTCAGTTATCTGTTTACACCCCAGGGCAGTATGGCATTTCTATTATGCCTGTTTCTGCTTAAAGCCGGTCATGAATTTGCCCATGCTTACACTACCAAAGCTATGGGACTTCATGTGAGAAGTATGGGGGTCTTTTTTATTGTGATCTGGCCCCTGCTTTATACAGACACTACCGATGCCTGGAAAATCCCTGACCGGCGGCAGAGAATGCTCATAAGTGCGGCTGGAGTATTGTTTGAACTGACAATAGCAGGTATAGCCCTTTTACTGTGGGCTTTTTTGCCTGATGGAATCTTAAGAAGCCTGATGTTTTTTCTTTCAGGAACATCCCTTGTATCTTCGGTTTTAATCAATCTAAACCCTTTTATGAGATATGACGGGTACTATATTCTCATGGATTACTGGGGAATTGACAATCTCAGACCCCGTGCTTATGCCATGTTCAGACATACCATGCGACGCCTATTTTTTGACTGGCAGGGACCTGCCCCTGAAATACATCCAAACCGGCGGAGTCTTGTTATATACGGATTTTGTGCAGGCTTATACAAATTATTTATCGGAATATCCATTGCAATTTCGGTTTATTATCTTTTTTTTCCTATTCTTGGCATGATTATTTTTGCTGCTGAGATATGGCTTTTTATTATTTATCCTATAAAAACTGAAACACTGGCTGTTATTAAAAATCAGCACTATATGGGTTCAAAATCCAGGCTGATACTTACTGCTGTCTGTTTTTTAATAATCTGCTTATCACTGGTAATTCCTCTTCCTTATATTGAGCATGTTCCCAGTCTTTTTATGTATAAAAGAGCAGCAAATATTGAATCACCGTCTCCAGGACAGATTTTAACAGATCTTCCAAAACAAGGACTTAAAGTAAATGCCGGAGATTTAATAACAAGCCTCAGCAGTGATTCCCTGGAATATGAAATGCAGCAGGCCAAGTTTGACCTTGGAAAAGTTCGTTTGTCAATACAGGGTTTAGGAAGCGGAGGTGAGCAGGAAGCATACCGCAAATGGCTCATGGCCGAAGAAGAGCGGTTAAAAGTTTCCCTGGAAAAATATCTCCAGGCTTTTGCACAGATGGAAATCCGATCTCCAGTAAAAGGGACTATTATGGATGTTAACCAGGATCTTTATAAAGGCGCATTTGTACCAAAGGGAGCTTATCTTTTTACTGTTGCTATTCCTGATTCATATGAACTTAAGGCATTTGTTCATGAAAATATAATGACAAAGCTTAAGAATGTATCTGAATTTAAAACCAGTGCCAGATTTGCAGCCCCTGAAATATCGAATATGAATGTCAGATCAATAGAAAAAAGTTTTTTTCCTGTTCATCGTATGCCAAACCAGAGTCTTTATGATTATGCAGGGGGTCCTGTTGTATCTGTTGCTGACTGTGGGGGAAGAAGACCCAGGGAGGCCTATTTTACATATACTTTTGAAGTTGAAGACAAACCTGAAAATATTCCAGTTTCAAATATTATGGCTCATGGTATGCCTTCATGGATGTGGATTCAAACACAACAACAGTCTGTTGTGAAATATATTTCAGCTCAAATATGGAAAACAATTACAGAAAGGGGATTTTTTTAAAAATGAAAAAATTGGAAAAACAAAAAAAGAGCAATAGTTTTACTTTCAAATATTTCAGCTTCTTTATTTTAATCAGCTTCATACTTTTTGCTTCATTAAATGCCCATGCCCAGTCTTTGGATACAGGGACTTTAGATAATGCAGGCAAAAGTTATAAAACCTATCCTGCAATCTTTGATGCAAAAAACAAGGCTGTTTTATCTGCTGAACGTGCAGATGTATTAAAAAGTCTTAAATATGATGTGGGAGATATTATTAAAAAAGGAAAAACCATTGCAAAGCTTGATACAGGAGAGCTTGGCCTGAGAAAAAAAAGAAGCGAGCTTGCCTTAAGACATCTTGACGTACAGGTAAAAGACCTTACAAATCTTAGAAAAAAAGGACTTGCAACAAATGAAGATGCTGCAAAAGCCCGTATGGAAAGAGATGTCACCAGGACAGAGGTTGATATTATTAAGCGGCAGATCAGTAAATCCAGCATAAGAGCACCTTTTAACTGTATTGTAGTCAGACGCCATGTTCAAGCCCATGAATGGGTTACAGCAGGCCAGCCTGTAATTGATGTAGTCAGCCTTGATGAACTCCGGGCTGTTGCCAACATTCCCTCGCATCTGGCTGTTAAGCTGGAAAAAGGAAGTACTCACACATTTTTTGTTAATGATTTAAATGCAGAAGTAAAAGGAATAGTCCTGGCAGTTGCACCTGATGTTGATGAAAGAAGCAGTACAACACAAATTTTGTGGACTATTGAAAAAAACGATAAAAAACCGAAATTGCAATGGATATTCCGATAAATAATTTGTATAAGCCTGCACAAAATCCGTATATAACAAGACTCCGCCGGTTTGGATGTATTTCAGGGGCAGGTCCCTGCCAGTCA
>JAUCGD010000298.1 GCA_030377945.1 Desulfobacterales bacterium HSG17
CCCAGTTTAAGTTCTTTAACATATTTTGCATATACTTGCTCAGCTTTAACTATGGCAGGGTATCTGCGTTGTTTTAAAATTGTCCTCAGTTTAGACGATTTCAGGTTTCTGTCAATTTCCTGATCCTGCAAAATCTCATTAAGACCCTTTTCATTTAAAATCTCATTTAGTGAAATCTCATGACAAAGGGAAATGTCTTTTAAAAGATTAAAAACTTCCCGTTGCTTGCTTTTACTGAGTTTGAGATCTATGAATAAATTGGCCAGCATTTCCTTTTCTTCTGTTTTCAAGGAATTCAGTTCAAGGGCAATGTCAGGAGAAATGGAATCTTCAAGTATGCCTTTTTGGATTGATTCCGGCATATGGATAAGAGGCCGAATTTTTTTTATCATATGGAAAGAGTCGGAAAGACCAAGGGATAATGCCTCTTTTTCAAGAGTTTTTTCGTCTATATCTTTATTATCATCAGAGAAACGTCGGGAAAGCATTTCATATGCTCTTGACTTTTCAATAGAATTTAGCGGCCTTTGAAAAGCATTTTCAGCAATGGCAAATCTGATCAGATCAATCTGCTCTGTATTCTTATCTAGTGTCCTGACTTCTATGGTTTTTAATCCTAGTTTATGGCAGGCTTTTATTCTTCGGAATCCGCTGATTATGGTAAAGCCCGGGTTGAAATTGGGTTTGAAATTGGGTTTGAAATTGGGTTTATCATAAGAATTTACCTCAATATATGCCTTAGAGTATATCAGGGGAGTAGAGATAAGCCCGATTTTATTTATTGATTGTGCAAGATCGGAAATCTCTTGGTTGGTTGTTATCTGAAAACAAGTATCTTTAAAATTGATATGGGAAATCGGTATTTGTACAATTGATGTTTTAAATGTCATAAATTCTGCCGGTTAACAGGTTTAAAGCTTCTATATATTTATTTCTTGTATTTATGACAACATTTTCAGGAAGAGAGGGGGCTGGAGGCTGTTTGTTCCATTTTATTGAAAGCAGATAGTCCCTGAGATATTGTTTATCATAGCTTTTCTGAGAACCGCCTGCTTTATATTCAGCCTGTGGCCAGAATCTTGAAGAATCCGGGGTCAGGACTTCATCAATAAGGATAAGCTTATCACCCATAAGTCCAAACTCAAACTTGGTATCAGCTATGATAATACCTTTTTGAGCAGCAAGTTCCACGCCTTTTTGATAAACAGCAAGACTTATATCTTTTACTTTTTCTGCCAGATCTTTTCCGACTCTTTTTGCTGCTTCTTCAAAATCAATATTTATATCATGAAGGCCCACTTCTTCTTTTGTTGATGGAGTGAATATGGGAACAGGCAGTTTTTCCGATTCCTGAAGACCTTGGGGCAGTGAAATACCGCAGACAGTTTTATCTTTTTTATATGAATTCCAGCCTGATCCAGATATATAGCCTCTAACAACACATTCAATGGGAAGAGGCTCTGTTTTTTTCACCAGCATGCTCCGGTCTTTAAGAATCTCTAGATAGGGTTTACATGAGTCTGGAAAGGTGCTTACATCTCCTGAAATTACATGATTTTCAATAATGGATTCCATAACTTCAAACCAGAAAATAGAAAACTGGTTTAATACTTTGCCTTTTCCGGGTATGGGATCAGGCATTATTACATCAAAAGCTGAAATCCGGTCTGTTGCCACCATTAACAGACTGTCTCCCAGATCATAAACATCTCTTACTTTTCCTTTTTTTACAAGATTCAACTCAGGAAAATTTGTATCAATAACAGCGTTTTTCATTTGTAAGCCTATTATAGCCCAATTTTTCTAGGCCAATTTGTTTTCTTTGAAAAGATTAATAAATTTAATTATAATATTAAGTGCAGATTCATCAATATCAATAAATTCAACCCCGGTATGGTAGTTATCTTCTTCATTTTTCCAGCATCGGATAACCTTTCCTTTTACATCTACAAGGTTATCTTCAACAGCAATAGTTATCAGCAAATTATGTTCCGGCAAAATATTGAAATTTGTCTCCAGAAGAATACCGCCTTCAGACACATTCAATGTTCTGCCAATTCCTTCATTTAGTGTTTTTCCTTCTTCATCAATACATATGTAAGAAAGGAATAAAGAGTTAACTCTTGTAAATTTTCTTTTTTCATTTTGCATTTTATCAACTCCATAAATACAAATATTGGGTCTGGAAAAGACTATTATCAGCAATTATTTTTTAGCATGTTTTTCTTGAAAATCATATGCTACGCGTGTTGTGATTGATATGCAGTTTGCATAACCTTCTATAAGGTTTCGTAAAGTTGATGAAATCTCCTCATATTCCTGTTGAAAGGAGTCAGTATTCACTTGTTCAAATTTAAAATCTTCAGATATAAAGACAGCTGCATTTTTGGGTTCATGACCTATATCCAAAAAAGGGATTTGTCCAATAAAATCGTTTTCACCAAAATTTGCTATTGGAAGATAGCCTGTTTTTGATTTAAGAACAATGCAGGCTTCACCTTGAATAATTTTATAAAGAGTATTTAAGGGCAGATTATTTTTATTTTTATACTTGGTGAAATTTTTCAGCCTGTCCCTGCCAAGATATGCATCAACAGCTCTTTCAGTTATTTCATTCAGGCGGCGGTCAAGACTGACAGCAAAGTTTCTAAAATCCCTGGATAGATTACCATATTCTTCAGCAAGACGCTGTGAATCCATTATTCCGAGCTGGACATCCTGCACAGCCTGCACAGTAGCAGTTCGGATGTTTCCCATAAATGAAAAAGAAGTTATACCGCCTATAAATGCGCCTGCACCAAGTTTAATAACAGTCAGCGGCCCCTTTGGGGTTGCTTTTATTACATCTGTAACACCTTCCAGTATAACCCATATCCAGCTTCCATGCTTGTTTTCCTGAACTATTTTATGGCCTTTGCTAAAGGTTTCTTCATCAAGCACATACATGTAGTCAACAAGCGGCCCTTTTAAAATAGGAATAGAAGGCCCGGAACCTGAGGGTTTTTCTTCATAATCAACAGGACCTATTTTTTTAGTCTTTCCGTCATCAACCATCCTCAGGCCGTCTAAGATAATACCCATCCTGCTTTCAGTAATAATCTTTTTAACCAGAACTTTTTCTTCAATAAATTCAAAATCACCCTCTGTCCAGCCAAACAGGGAATATACTGCGTCAAGACCGGTTTGAGAAGGGGTTGAACCATTGATAATATTTCCTTTTTGGAAATATATACATCCGGGTTCCTGGGAATATTTACTTTTAATTTGTAATGTTCCTGTTGAACCGTTTGAACCTATTAATTGCAGTAAATCCCCTAAACCAAGAAAGCTGAGGCTGCCTGAAAGATCGATTTTGGTACTCATTTACTAATTATCTACCATCCCATTTGTTTTTTCATGGATTGCAAGGTTAATTTCAAGCATGCTTTTAACGTGGGGCCAACACCATCACCTTTAATGGCACTGCCAGGAAAGGAAGGTACTTTCAACTGTCTGTTAAGGTCCCGCTCCATTTGATTGATGGACATAAGCGGAAGCCCCTGTTCTGCCAGGTCTCTTTTATTATACTGCAAAATCAGGGGGACCCTTAATATACTTAGTCCATAGTCTTTTAAGTTCTTATGAAGATCTTTAAGGGACAGCATGTTTTTTTCCCTGCGGATTTCAAGGGAATCAGCAACAAAAACAAGACCGTCAACTTCCTTTAAAACCATTTTTCTTGTGGAAGCATATTTTACCTGTCCAGGAACAGTATATAACTGCACCCTTACGTCATAACCCTTAATTTTTCCCAGACCCATAGGAAGAAAATCAAAAAAAAGAGTCCGGTCTCCTTCTGTATTGGCAGAAACCATCTGGCCTGTTACCTGTTTTCTGAACATCTTGAAAATGGTTTCCAGGTTTGTTGTTTTTCCACATCTGCCCGGTCCGTAATAAACTACTTTAACTTCAATTTCCCGTGTTTTTAAATTGATATTAGCCATCAGTAAAATCAGCTCCGAGATTAAAACTATCGGTCATAAAATACCATAATTATCGGACAGAATAATTCTTTAGTAATCCTTGTATTA
>JAUCGD010000299.1 GCA_030377945.1 Desulfobacterales bacterium HSG17
GGCAACTCTTAATTTTCTGAGGGATGTAACATCGGAAAAAAAATTTGAAGCCCAGAGTCTTCAAATTCAGAAAATGGTGCAGATATTGAAAATTGACAGCTATAAACCTGGAAAAAAAGATCCTGAAACCAAAATAACCATTCCTCTTTCATCTCTTGAAATTTCAGAAAAACTGCTCCCACGCAGAATAAAAGCCTCTCTTGAAAGAGAAGGCATTGACTTATCTGAATTGTCATTATTGTTTGCCAAACAGGGGCCCAAAGGAACCCTGATAGAAATAGAAAATGCTATTGAACGCCTTGTCATATCTATTGAGTAAGGAAAGAATAATGATAGATTCGGAACTAAACACACCAAAACCTGAACTGGATATAAGAATTGATATAATTCAGACTTATATCAGGAAAAAAAAGATGGACGGGCTCCTGATTCTTCAGAAATCGGATCTTTTTTATTTTTCCGGCACTGTTCAGGATGCACTGCTTTATATACCTGCTGAACGCAAGCCAATACTGATGGTAAAAAAGAGTATATCAAGGGCACGGGATGAATCAGCTCTTGAAAGAATTCTTCCATTAAAAAGTTCCAGGCAGATTCCTGAAATATTAAAACAGCAGGGTTTGAAAATTCCGGAAAATCTGGGAATGGAACTGGATGTACTTCCTGCAAACCTGTTTTTCAGCTATAAAAAGCTTTTTAAAAACTGCAAAATAACAGACATGTCCCATGAAATACGAATGGTCAGGGCAGTAAAATCAGGTTATGAAATTAATATGATAAAAAATGCTGCCCAGTATTCCGATTTTGTATTTGAAAGTGTTAAAGAATTAATCTGGGAAGGGATTGAGGAGATAGAGCTTGCAGGGCTTGTTGAAGCCAGGGCACGCAAGCTTGGTCATCAGGGTATTATCAGAATGCGCTTATGGGGAAGCGAACTTTTTTACGGGCATCTTATGTCCGGGCCTTCAGCAGCAGTTCCGAGTTATCTATCCTCTCCTACGGGCGGCACAGGTACTGGACCTGCAATTGCCCAGGGTGCAGGTTTCAACCTTATCAAAAGTCATGAACCTGTTCTTGTTGATTATGTTTTTGCTTTTAACGGTTATATATCGGATCAGGCACGAATATTTTCCATAGGAGAGCTTCCTGATGAATTGTTAAAAGCCCATGAAGCCATGCTGAATGTCCAGGATATGCTCAAGCAGGAAGCAATGCCGGGGGTTAAAGCAGGTGATCTTTATGAAATGTCTGTTCAAAGGGCATCGGAACTGGGTTATGCAGACAATTTCATGGGAGCTGATTCTGACCGGATACGTTTTGTTGGGCATGGGCTTGGTATTGAGCTTGATGAATATCCGTTTATTGCCAAAGGCCAGGAACTTAAATTAAAACAAGGTATGCTAATTGCCCTTGAACCCAAACTGATATTCCCGGATAAAGGAGTTATGGGAATTGAAAATACCCACCTTGTATCGGAAAACGGTCTTGAACAGCTAACAAAATTTGGTGATGAAATAGTTCTGGTTTGAATCAGGATGGTCAGGATGTAAAAGGATATTCAGGATAAGCCCTGCTCATCCTGAGTATCTGATATTATTTCCCAAGAATATTATTTCTTTAGAACTGTCATACCGTCCTTGCCATCCTGGACAACATATCCCAATGCTGCAATTTCATCTCTTAATTGATCTGATGCTGCCCAGTTTTTTTCCTGCCGCGCTTGTATCCGTGCGTCTATAAGTTTTTGAACTTCTTCAGGAAGGACATCCTGTTTATCCACATTATCAAGATTAAAACCAAGCACTTTATCAAAATCCAGTATTGTTGAAAATTTATCTGGGTTAACAATATCCGATTTCAGCATTTCCTGAACCACAGCCATTGCCCTGGGCATATTAAGGTCGTCATTTACAGCTTCTAAAAATTTATCCCTGTATTCATTGCTCACAGCTCCGGTTTTCCCGTTTTCTTTAATATTTCGAACCTGATTTTGCAGGTGTTTAAGACCATTTTGAGCAGCATTGATTGATTCTGTCGTATATTCCATAGGGTTGCGGTAATGGGTCTGGAATGCAGCATATCTGTAAGCCAGGGTGTCAATACCTTTTTGGATAAGTGTTGATTCAATGGTTAAAAAATTTCCAGCACTTTTAGCCATCTTTTTTCCACCTTCAATATTTAAAAATGCGCCGTGCATCCAGAAATTAAAAAAAGGCTTGCCTGTGGCAGCTTCGGACTGGGCAATCTCATTGGTATGATGCACCTGAATGTGATCTGTACCCCCACAGTGAATATCAAGCTGATCTCCCAGATATTTCATGCTCATGGCAGAACACTCAATATGCCAGCCAGGAAAACCTTTACCCCAGGGAGAGTCCCACTCCATCTGTCTTTTTACATCTTCTGGAGAAAATTTCCAGAGAGCAAAATCAGTTGGATTCCTTTTTTCTATGTTCTTCTCAACCCTTGCCCCTTCCTGAAGTGCATCCAGGTTCTGATGGGAAAGTTTGGTATATTCCTTGAATTTTGATGTATCAAAATAAATCCCGTCCTTGATTTGATATGTAAATCCTTTTTCTTCAAGGGTCTGAATCAGGGCAATCTGTTCGGCAATGGTATCAGTTGCTTTACACCAGATATCAGGATCAAGTAAATTAAGGCTTTTCATATCTTTTTTAAATTCATCAGCATAAAACTCGGCAATTTCCCATGCTGTCTTTCCTTCGCGTTCAGCTCCTTTTTCAAGCTTATCCTCACCCATATCCCGGTCACCTGTCAGATGGCCCACATCAGTAATATTCATAACATGCTTAACCTTAAAGCCGTTATAAGTAAGTACCCGCTTGAGAACATCTTCAAAAACATAGGTGCGCATATTGCCGATATGGGCAAAATTATAAACAGTAGGCCCGCAGGTGTAAAGACCAACCTGATTTGGAAAAATCGGTGTAAAAACTTCTTTTTTACGTGTTAATGTATTGTACAGCATAAGTGACATAACTTTAAACTCCGAAAGGCTATTTTATAAATTTATAAAAATCATTTATTTGTAATAAGATCATTGAGAAAGAAGCAACATGCGTTTCTTGTCCCTTTGTCGCAAATATAAGTATAATCCTGGTCCAGCCATAATCATGGCACTGCATAAAATCTGTCCTGCTGAAAAAAATAAAAAAACAAAACCCATATGAGCATCAGGCTGCCTGAAAAATTCAATAAAAAATCTTACAATACCGTACCCCAGAAGATATAGAGCCATCATAGCACCCTGAGTATGTATATATTTTCTTAAATTCCATAATATTGCAAACAAAAAAATCCCTTCAAAAAAAGCTTCGTACAATTGTGAAGGATGTCTTAGAGCAGGACCGGGTGCATAGGGAAAATACATGCCAAAAGATGAAGTTGTTATTCTTCCGTAAAGCTCTCCGTTAATAAAATTACCAATCCTGCCAAATGTATATCCCAAAGGAATTGCAGGCACATAAAGATCTGCAATTTCCCAGAAATCAAGTTTATTACGGAATGCAAAAAACCATGCAGCAGCAATTACGCCAATAAGTCCACCATGATAAGACATGCCTGAAATGCCGGTAAAGGTAATCCCGTTTGAAAAACTGAACGGTATGAAAATTTCCAGGGGATGTTTGAGATAATATGATAAATTATAAAAAAGCACATATCCCAGTCTGCCCCCAAGAATAACTCCAAGAATCATTGCTGTGGATAAAGGTTCAATATGATTTAAAGAAATCTTAAACTCTTCGTTTTTTATCCGGTACATAACCAGACTGTAAATAACAGCAAAACCTGCAAGGTACATAAGCCCGTAGTATTGAATCTTAAATCCTCCAATTTCAATAAGAACAGGGTTAATCTGCCCGGGCAGATTTTGCCACCAGTGCTGGAATTCATTCATTTATATTTCATTTTTCCTAACTTATATTCTTGACAATAAATCTTATATATAAACACAATCACAAAAAAAGATGATAATCTGACCTTGCTTCTAAATCAAGATGATTTTTAACTGACCATGATTTAATGA
>JAUCGD010000300.1 GCA_030377945.1 Desulfobacterales bacterium HSG17
AGATGCACTATGAAAACAGAGAAAGATTAATCAGGCCTCCCAGTGAGGCTTACAGCATCCTGCTTCAGGCAACAGTGGGATGCTCCCATAACAAATGTACATTTTGCAGGGCATATAAAGGACTCAGATTTAAGATTAAATCTGATGATATTATTATGGCTGATATTGCATATGCTGCAAAAAATTTCAAACATGCACGCCGCCTTTTTATTTGTGACGGAGATGCTCTTATCATACCTCATAAGCGCCTGCTTAAAATTCTTAAGGAAATAGAAAAACAACTTCCCTGGATTAATCGGGTGGGAGTATATGCCAATTCCAAAGGTATAGATTTAAAAACAGATGAACAGCTTGAGGAACTTGCCGGGCACGGGCTTAAAATAGCTTATATGGGTCTTGAAACCGGGGATGATATTACCCTGAAAAATATTATAAAAGGCGCTGATTCGGATAAAATGATCCGAATGGGGCAAAAAATCAGGAAAGCCGGAATCAGACTTTCCATAACTGTTCTTTTGGGAATTGCAGGAAGAGAAAGATCAAAGATTCATGCACAGGAAACAGGACGGGTTCTCAGTGCAATAGATCCTGAATTTGTGGGTGCTCTCAGCCTTATGTTAGTACCTGAAACACCTATGTATGATGAATATAATTCTGGTAAATTTGATTTGATTGAACCAGATGAAATGCTTATGGAACTTAGAAACATCATTGCAAATACCAATATGTCAAGGGGACTTTTCCACGCCAACCACGCCTCAAACTATCTGCCTATTAAAGCCAGATTCCCCAAGGAAAAAGATTCAACACTGGCACTTATTGACAAAGCACTGGACGGTCAGATTAAACTTAAACCTGAATGGCTCAGAGGACTTTAATCAATTAACAATTAACAGATTGTAAATACCAAATATTACAGATAATAAATATCCAATTATATTTTTTTTAAGGAGAAATAATCATGACTACGGATTTGCCGGAATGCAAGACACCGGAATGTAACACCATTGAAGAAAAACTTTGTATTAACACCATACGTACCCTTTCCATAGATGCTATTCAGGCTGCTAACTCAGGACATCCTGGCGCTCCTATGGGTCTGGCTCCTGCTGCTTATGTATTATGGACCCGTGTAATGAATCATAATCCCAAAAATCCCCAGTGGCCTGACCGGGACAGGTTTGTTCTGTCAGGAGGCCATGCATCCATGCTGCTTTACAGCCTGCTGCATTTAACAGGCTATGATCTCAGTCTTGAAGATTTGAAAAACTTCCGCCAGTGGGGAAGCAAAACACCTGGACATCCTGAATACGGACATACTCCGGGTGTTGAAACTACAACAGGCCCCCTTGGGCAGGGAGTTGCCAATGCAGTGGGAATGGCAATGGCAGAACGCAGTCTGGCTGCCCGGTTTAACCGTGAAGATGCCAGTATTGTAGATCATTATACCTATGTTATGTGCGGTGACGGTGATCTTATGGAAGGCATTGCCTCGGAAGCAGCGTCCCTGGCCGGACATCTTGGCCTTGGAAAACTGATCTGTATTTATGATGATAACAAGATTTCCATTGAAGGCGGTACAGACATTGCTTTTACCGAAGATGTGGAAATGCGTTTCAAAGCTTATAACTGGCATGTTCAGAAAGTGGAAGACGGTAATGATACAGATGCCATATTAAAAGCACTTGAAGCAGCCAAAGCAGATACAGGCAAACCCTCTATAATTATGCTGCGTACCCAGATTGCATATGGAAGCCCCAATAAACAGGGAACCTCTGATGCACATGGGGCACCTCTTGGACAGGAAGAAATTAAACTCACCAAAAAAACCCTGGGATGCCCTGAAGATGAAGATTTCTGTGTTCTTGAAGAGCCTTTGAACACATGCAGAAGCTGTCAGAACACAGGTGCGTCTGGTGAAGCAAAATGGCAGGAAAAATTTGATGCTTATTGCAAAAAATATCCTGAACTTGCAAAAGAATGGGATGAGGCTGTCAATTCAAAACTGCCTGAAGGCTGGGATGCAGACCTGCCCGAATTTCCAGCAGAAGAAGGAGCCATTGCCACCCGCGCAGCTTCCGGCAAGGTTCTTAATGCTCTTGCAGAAAAGATTCCAAGCCTTATGGGCGGTTCTGCTGATTTGGCCCCGTCTAACAAAACTGTTATTAATGATTCCCATGATTTTCAAAAAGATGCTTACACAGGCAGAAATATCCGCTTTGGAGTCAGGGAACATGCAATGGGCGCAGTAATGTCAGGAATGGCCCTTCACAAAGGTGTCAGGCCCTATGGAGGAACCTTCCTGGTATTTGCAGATTACATGCGGTCATCTCTCCGTCTGGCAGCACTTATGAAGCTTCCAGTGACCTATGTTTTTACCCATGACAGTGTTGCTGTGGGTGAAGACGGCCCGACACATCAGCCAGTAGAACATCTGGCTTCCCTGCGCTGTATTCCCGGCCTTACAGTTATAAGACCTGCTGAAGCAACTGAAACCGTACAGGCATGGAAAATCGCAATGACATCTGCGTCCGAGCCTGTTGCACTGATTTTAAGCCGTCAGAAACTCAATATCCTGGACAGGCAGAAATATGCTCCTGCTGAAAATCTGGGTAAAGGCGCATACATACTTGCAGACTGCGAAGGAACCCCGGATATCATCCTGATGTCCACTGGTGCTGAGGTTCATGTAACCCTGGCAGCAAGAGACGATCTTGAACAAAAAGGTATTAAAGCCCGTATGGTAAGTATGCCAAGCTGGGAATTGTTTGAAAAAACAGATCAGGCATATAAAGACAGTGTTTTTCCCCCGGCAGTGACAAAACGTATTGCTGTGGAAGCAGCCCTTCCTATGGGCTGGGAAAAATATACAGGAACCAATGGTGCAATAATAGGCATAAGTACTTTTGGCACATCAGCTCCTGGAGGAACCATATTAAAAGAGTTTGGTTTTACAAGTGAAAATCTTGTAAATAAAGCTATGGAAATGCTGAACTAAACTGGAAATAAATAATCTCTCGTTTCCCTGGCAAATGCCTGGGAAACGGCACTAAAAAAAAGAGGTAAAAAAATCATAGCAAATTCTTTAAAATCAGATTCTTTTAAACCAATAGATCTAAAAAACATAAAAACTTATCCCCTGTCAGAGCGGAAAAGCAAGGTTTCAACAGATGATTTTGCCCAGGTCTGGAAAAAAGGCTCAGGGTTTAATGATTTTTTAAACAATCTGCCGGATATTCTTGCAGCCCAAGACCTTAAATCCGTAATATCAGCCATTGTTAAAGCTTATGAAAATCAAAAAACAATAGCTGTGGCTATGGGTGCCCATGTAATCAAGGTGGGCTTGAACCCCATTATAATAGATCTTATGGAACCGGGAATAATTAAAGCTGTTGCCATGAACGGTGCAGGTATTATCCATGATTTTGAACTGGCAATGACAGGTCAGACATCAGAAGACGTGGCAGCATCCATTGGAGACGGCAGTTTTGGAATGGCTCAGGAAACATGTGATTTTCTGGGACAGGCTATTTTAAGAGCAGGCAGAGACTCCATTGGACTGGGGCAGGCTGTGGGGCAGTCTATTTTAGATGCCGGACTGCCTGTGGCTGAAAAAAGCATTCTTGCAGCAGGAGCAAGGCTGAATATTCCTGTTACCGTTCATATTGCAATAGGCACTGACATAATTCACATGCACCCTGAATTTAATCCCAAAGAAGCCGGGGGAGCAAGCTATCGGGATTTCATGACCTTTGCATCTGTTGTCTCTTCCCTGGATCAGGGTGTATATCTTAATATAGGTTCTGCTGTAATCCTGCCCGAAGTTTTTCTCAAAGCCATAACTTTGGTCCGTAACCTGGGCCATAAGGTGGAAAATCTTACCACTGTGAATATGGACTTTATGCGACACTACCGGCCCATGACCAATGTAGTTCACCGCCCCACACTTGAAGGGGGAAAAGGCTACAACCTGATTGGACACCATGAAATAATGTTCCCCCTTATTGCTGCCGGAGTAATTGAACGGATTGAATAATTT
>JAUCGD010000301.1 GCA_030377945.1 Desulfobacterales bacterium HSG17
CTATAATCGTCAATGCAAAAACATTTGATGTTAAGGGAAGCAGAGATCATTCTCTTGTACCCCGCATGTCAAATTTTTATATCGGCAGGTATAATGTAACAAAATTTGACCATGAAAAATTTAATACACATAATGGAAGCATAAGGATAGAAGGCAAAAAAATTGTAATAGATTATTATCTTCAGAAAAACGCAGCATTCCACGGTAAACAAAGTATTCTTCAAAACTATCTTGACGTGCTCATGACTGCAGGAGCACAACTCCAGCTTAAAGGTCCCTATTATTATATTTTCAAACTCATCAAAAATGGCAGGGAAACATGGATTAAAGTGGATCCAGGAAACTATGATGGTAAAAGGTATGAATTAATTATTGTTGAAAAAGCCAAAATGGTTCAAAAAGTTTTGACTGACGGAAGCCAAATGGCTGCAAGAGATCCCAAAGATGTCGAAGGAAGCCTTGATCACACTCTTGTTTCCAGGATGCCGGATTTTTATATAGGCCAGTATAAGAAAACCCAATCCAGCCATGCAAGGTTTAAAACCAATAATGGCATGATAAAAGTAGAAGGTCATAAGTTTGTAATTGATTATTATATTCATCCTGGAAAAATACCGCCCGGGAAAATTCAATTATTGCGAAATTATTATAATGCAATGGATAAAATTGGGGCAAAACTCCTGCTTAAGGGTGCATATTATTATGTTTTTGCAGTAAATAAAAATGGAACTGAAACATGGATAAAAGTAGATCCGGGAAACTATGATGGTAAAAGATATACCTTAACAATAGTTGAAAATACAGGGGAACCTGCTGGGAAACAATTAAGGAATAAAAATCAAAATATTATAAAAACCGATATTTTACAGATGACAGGTTTGAGTGCTGCTGATCGAATAATCAGGACAGCTACACTGCAAATGACAGGGCTTAAGGCTGAAGATAGAATCATTAGAACCAGTACTTTACAGATGACAGGTTTGAGTGCTACTGATCGTATAATCAGGACAGCTACACTGCAAATGACAGGGCTTAAGGCTGAAGATAGAATCATTAGAACCAGTACTTTGCAGATGACAGGTTTGAGTGCTGCTGATCGTATAATCAGGACAGATACTTTAAGAATGACTGGCTTTAATAATTAATATAAAGGAAATAATTATGGGATTTATAACAGGAAACAGAAATAAATGGATGTCTGTTAGATTTTCACAACTTTTTAAAACAGCAATACTGTTGACTGTCATTGCTGTATTGCTGCTTGGGACAGGGAATCAAGTTGTTGCCCAAAGCCCTCAGGTAAACACCAGTTCCAGTACAACGCCCTATGATCAAATGCAGTCGCAGGGTGCACAAGCAAATCAGCAACCCCAGGAACTTGCAGATACGATAGAATATGAACAAGATCTGGAGGTCTTTGACCCTTCCACAATCCCAGAGTCTGTCCCTATACCTGATGCAGACTGGGTTTTTGAGGTGCCTGTGGATGTTAAAAATTTATCAGATCAAGTAAAAGAGATCGTTATTAGAGCCAGGGTGTTAACATTCGTCAGTGGTGATAGAGTAACTTTTGGATTAGCCAAAAAATATGTTCAATTGGTTGATGGTGCATATAAGGGCAATGTTATGGTTGGTGTTAAGTATGATGCATCTACAGCAAGACATAATGCGAGTTATAATCCATTCGGGAACAATGACCCCTGGTCCCCCGACTCTGCCAAAGAATATGAATGTAAGATTTATCTTATTGGTCCTAATAACAAATGGGAAAACCCTACTAAATCCCAGGTGACAAAACGCTGGCGCATGATTAACCCGGATAAACCTTTTAAATGGAGAACCGGCAGAACAAATCTACCTTAGTATTGTAAATTGATTAGTTTAATGTGTTTTAATCAGAGCTGTTTTTTTACTTTTCATCTTTGGCTATTTCAATCTCAATTTTTCCTTTTTCCACAGTGAAATAGACCTCATCTGTTTTCTCTGTAATTAGAACTATCTCTTTTCTGTCCAGCTTGATCGTTTGATTCTCATCTTTTATTTGTGGATCTAATTTTGAAGTTCTGACAAATTTCGGCCCAATTTCATTTTCCGGCCTTTCTTTGCCCTCAAAACGCTCAGATCTGTACACAACAGACTCTTCATCAATTAAATTTTTAATAAAAATTGTAATCCTTTTGATTTGACTGTCTATCGGAACTTGCAGGATATCCCCTGAGTCAAGAATACATTTTACTGGTAATTCCATTCTTATTTCATTAGAATATACTGGAGCTGTACCAAAAAATAAAATAACGTACAAAATCAACAATTTTTTCATATTTCCTCCTAAGTTTTATTTGCAACACTACAATTATATAAAAAAATATTAAATATATAAAGGGCAAGCTATTTTTAATATTAGCAATTTAAAGACTTGGATTTTTTAATTCAACTTTATGAACTCTTGGTAGTAGTGTAGGATGATTTTGCAAATTCAATTTACTAAAAGGAGCTGTCCAGTCAAGTATCGGATTTACAGTTAATGAGATTGGAAAACAAATTGAATACAAGCCCAAAAAAGTTGATAGTGAAAGTATAATGAACGTAAGTGTCATCTGGGATATAAAAACATTTTGTTAAAATCAACCACCAATTGTGTCCGGTATTTCGTTCTAATTTAATCGCAATCTGAAAGCCGCTTGCCAGTAATAACTGTAGTCATTGTCATATTCCCGGCATCAGGGCCTAAACTAGTTTTAATAGTTCCTTCAAAAGTATCCCCTTTATAAGTCATCTGACCACTGCTTGTCATTTTCTGACCCTGTTGAATACACTCCATTTCCCATGAAACAGTAGTTTTAGTCTGCTGCATGTCAGTTATTTTACAATCCTGATTTTCCGGGTTTGAATTGGGTACAGGATCCTGATCTGTCATGCACTGAACTATTGTTTGAGGAGGAATAGCAGCAGGCATCCCAGGCATTTCCATCCTGGATGTAATTTCATATTTTCCAATATAAATCTCCTCTTTTTCTTATTTATCAATTACAAACAAGCTTAATGAGTGTGGAAATAGGGGTTATCTTAAAGCCTGCCCCTCTGGGGTAGGTTTTTTACTTTTTTTAAAACAAAATATATCTATAAGCTGACATTTCAGATGCCGATCAGTTAAAAGCCTGGATCAAAATATTTGATTCAGGCTTTTTTTATTTCAAATTTATTGCCCGCCAATTTTAGTGTGCTGTCAATTTTAGGAATACATAAGGTGAGAAATCAGCTTCCAGGTTTAATAATTAAAATATCAGTTCTTAAATTGCGCATTACCTTTTCAGCTGTGTTGCCCAGAAGAAATCCGTTTACTCCTTTACGACCAACACTTCCCATAATAACCAGGTCAGCCTTAACCTTATTAGCAATACTTGGAATACGTTTTTCAGCATCACCAAACTCAATATGTTGCTCGATTTCATCAAGTTGCGCACTGCCGATTAATTCTGACATACGTTTTTTTGCTTCAGGCAGACGTTCAAGTTTTACTTCGTCCATTGAAATCATATCAAACTCCAAAGCAGCTTTTGGTACAGGTACGGAATATGCTACATGCAGTTTGTAATTTTGAGTTTGTGCCCATAGGTTTGCCTCTTTTAAAACCTGAGTGTTGATTGCCTTTTGTGTGGCATTATCATCTGTCACATCAACTGAAGCAAGTATTGTTGACTTTGGATTCCATTTTTTTGTTGATGTAATTAATAGTGTGCAATCTATATGGCGAATTAGTTGCCAGTCTGTCGGTGTATAAAATAATTTTTCACTGCGATTTCCTGTTTTAATCACAAGGTCAAAATCATTAACATGCTTTTTAACCCACTTGGATATATTGGATGTGACTGCAACCTGTGAAGAGACATCCAATGTCTCGTCAAAAATATCCAAAACCTGTTGTTTTAATTTCTGTTCATGGTGCTGGATATCTTCTTTGTTTTTATCACCATCAACAAAAGCAACTACAAAAACTGTTGATACAAACAAATTAG
>JAUCGD010000030.1 GCA_030377945.1 Desulfobacterales bacterium HSG17
AGATGTGTATAAAGAGACAGGAAATAAAAAAAAGAAACAAAAGCATAATTTCAAATAAAATGTTGTACTAATTCTATCTTTACCCCAATATCACTGAACTTCCTTACTTTAGATTAATCAGATCTTGATAAGAATTACCCCCAAATTTCATAGAATACAATTATCTCAACTATATCATTATTGTGTGGAAAAAAAAATTGTTGTATTTTTCAATTTTGCCATGATGTGCCCGTAAAATATGAATAAAATAGGTCAACGCCTTAACTGGATTATACCCTATTTTGTTTGCAATCGTAATTTTTTATTTCCAGAGAGCACACTTTCGAAATAGAAACATAGTAATTTAAAGAAAAAATTATTTAGTAAAACTACATTACACCAGGAAGACATAAATACAGGCTCTATGGAATAATAAAAATTTTTGGCTCAATGATGCTGGGAAAGCACTTCCAAAAAATCTGTCTCATCTGGTTTAGAAATAATGTCCATGATTTGCCCCTTAAATTTGCTTTTCAATTTTTTATCTTCCATTGTTACTTTCAACAGTACCTGAGTAATGGAAGAAAGTTGTTTAAGCAACTGAAAATTTTTGGTTTCTTGAGCTCTGAGTTTTTCAATATTTTTTTCATACTTATTTTTATCATCCACTGTAAGCATGTCATCTTCATCAATTTTATCTCTTCGTCCCAAAAACTCTGAATAATAAAGAATTTTATCCTCGTTTTTCCATCCCATCCTATACATTAAATCTTTATTGGTCCTATACCGATCCAACCAATAAATTGAAGACCAATGCCTGAATGCATACATATCAATACTCTTAATATCACCCCTTGCTTTAGTTTTTACATTACCAAACAATTTTAAGGCTAATCTTTTAAGATATCTATTAAACATCAAACTTCTTTGCTGAATTAACAAATCATCGGGTTTTAATTCATTAAATTCGATATAATTTTTAATTTGACCTGAACAATTCATCAACTTGATTGTCCGTTCAAATGTTTTAGAGACTTTCATACCATTTTCACGAAAAGCCGGGATATTTAAAATTGCAGGGCCATTGGAAGAAAATTCAAAATCTTTTACCTTTATTCGAATGGCTTCTTCAGGACGTAATCCTGAATCATAAAGGAAAAGCATCAAAGATTTATAAGTATTATTTGCGCTGTCAATCAGTTTTCTAATATTTTTATGTTCTAGATAAGTCCATGCTGGTTTGGATCTTCTATAAGAGGCTGCAGATAAATCCTCTACTATGCTTTCATTGATATTGGAGGTTCTTTTAGCCCATCTGAAAAAAGTTTTAAGGTTTTTCACAACATTACCCACATCTTTGTAAATTCTTCCGTAAGATGTCTTTATTCGGCCTTGAAACATGCCTTCACACAACAGATGCACATCTTCTTTTGTTAAATCAATAAATGGTTTGCCAGAAAGATGCCTGTCCAGTGAAACAAGAAAATATCTCAATCTTAAAAGAGTTCCAGGTTTTCTTGGGCCTCTTTTTTCAGGTGGTGTGTTGATGCCAAGTTCAAAATCTTTGAGGAAATCAGAAATTAAAACTCTGTTTTTCTGATTAAGATGACAAAGAGTGTAATTGTTCTTTTTTAATTTAATCCACTCTGTTTCATTTTTAGTGATATCTTTGATTCCCATTTTTTTAATTGTCTACATATAACAGGAATTCTTCCTTTATAAATGTTTCCTGGGCAGTGTACCCATTTGGTACACTGCCGTGAAAGGGCATATTACCTTTTGTGAACACTGCCCTTATTCTTTTTTGCTTAACTTTATAAAGAGATTATATTTTACATTTTAATGCTTTGATAGTCTAGTGGCCAAGGATTCATGCCTTTCACGCATGAGACCCGGGTTCAAATCCCGGTCAGAGCGTTCACTCAATTATCCGATAGAACAGACCAATACAATAATAAGCATCATTAAATATTTTTGTTTTCTCTTCTTGGTTAAATTCATTTAAGTAATCAGACGGATATGTTCGCTCATAAGGGAAGTAGACTTTATCCTTCTGTAGTCCTCGATGCAGCAGTCCTTTTTCATGATAGAATTTTGATAAACTATTTCCAGTTTGTTCATTCCAGTTTTGTTTCATTTCAAAGTGATAACAAAATTGTGGTTTAAGTCAATTGTACAAAGATTGGAAGTCCAACAAACAAATATTCTACTGAATTATATGGCTCATAATAAAATACTGTATAATAATAATCTTGAAGATGTTAAAATTAATGTAGAGTAGGCACAACAATAAGGGAATGAGTAATTTTGGGAATCCAAATGAGAATTATAAGCCTATACAAAGCATTCAAGTCTCTTATCGGTGGATTGTGTTTTTTACTGATGGCTGGTTTTCTTTTTAGTTCTTTGCTTGAAGTAAATTTCAGATCTAATCTATCCGACTCCCTTGCGAATATTCCAAATTACAATTACACCCAGGATATCAGAAAACTGCAAAAAGAAGGAAAACTTAGCGAGGCTCTTGAAATAGCACGTTTTGTCATTAAGCATGAAGATATGCCTGGACAATTGGAGACAAGACAATTGGCAGAAGAACTGGAAAAAGAGATTACTTCTTTGTGGAGAAGTATGCAACGAGCTACAAAGGGTTTTATAACAGGTTCAGGAAATTCAATAGAGGAACTCTCCGGGGGCATCGCTTCAGATATGATCATCTATGGAGATGTCCGTGATCTTGTAAAACAGGGATACTACAAAATAACTGGAAAAGATACTGATACTGTAGTGGCAGCATTAGCAGGAATTGGCTTAATGACAGAGGTCGTTGATATTGCAGATTGGGTTCCGGCCGTTCTCAAGGCATTCAGGAAAATTGGTGCACTATCAAAACAATTTGCCGACTTTGTGATTCTGGCGTGTAAAAAAACAGTGAAAACCTTAAAGCTTGACGGAGTTTTGAAGACTGCACTAAAAAATCTTGAAGGACTGGTTGATAAAATGGGGCTTGCGCGTACAGCAGCAGTATTCAAACATGTCGACACTCCATCAGATTTGAGTGCAATAGCCAAAACAGCAGAAAAAAATGTTGATGCAGCCTATTTTACTGTCAAGAATGGAGGTGTAGATATATTAAAACAATTTGATGCTACTGATGCCGGGGTTAATATTATGAAAAAAGCAGCTAAAAAAGGTCCCCGAGGTATTGCCTGGCTTAGAAAGGGTGGAAGCGGATATAAATATGTTATTAGAACTCGTATCACTGCCAGACTTTTAAAAAACCTCAGATTGGAGCGACCGCAAAAATTTGTGAAAAAGATTGCCAAGGAATTTCCCACAATAAAAATATTATTGTGGGCAATAACGCTTGTTGCTACTTTTTTATTTTTATTTCTTTTTTTTGACGCAGGAAGAAAATTTCATAAGGTAATCAAATTGTAAAACTCTATCATATCAGCAAAAATTTTGATAAATACAGGCTCTAAAAATATCTTTAAGGATGCGTAGATAAGCTTTTAATATCGCTGAAAACAGCCACACCTTCCTCATTAATCCAATAATATCGTTTTCGATCCGTGCCCATCTCAGTATCAACCAAACCTTTATTTGTTAATTCTTTAAGAATACTCTTGGTGCTTATTCGAGAAAGACAGGGGTTCAGGTTTGAAGATTTTATACGAACTTCCTCAGAAGTGTGTCTCATAGAATTTAATGATAGCATTTTCATAATAATATATCTTTGTCTGGGGCTTGCCAGTATCCAGCCAATCAAATCATAATTTTTTTTATTTTTTTGATTAAGGTCTGCAAGTTTGAACAATTTTTTGGCCTTGGTTGTTAAGACATAAAGCCTGCCTTTATGCCCTTCGGGATTAAGGCATTCTATCAACCCTCGTTTTAAATATGGTTTGAGATTGAATTTACCGATATTAAGTTCATTTTTAACTTGTGATGGGGCTTTAGGGATAGAAAAAGATAATAGAATTTGCTTGTTTTTTAATTGGTTGATCCAGTCATTAATTATTTTTGCCATCGTTTATTAAAACACTGGCATATTAATAAAGGTTTTGTATAACAATGGGGAACAAAATGGTTTTATATAGGGTTGTTTCACCATTATTGCCATCAGTTCGCATCTCATATTTTAAGAAGAATTATACAGTTCAACCAGCATTTTTGTCCATCCAGGACTATAAACAGCGTGTGTTTTTGAAGATGTTTCACTTAAATTTGTTTGAGTTTGATAATTATTCCCCATTCTACTTTTATCCAGCATCAGTTTTTTCCCCAAACATGAAGAACAAATCTCAACGGTTTTAACTTTGCCATTCACAATCTTACTCCTCATGCCAAGCCTTGATTCATCTTTTTCTCCACAAAATTCACATGCCATATTTCAGTAAACAGAAGACTGTTTTATAATATTGTACAACGTTATGAACCAGTATAATAAGGATTTGAATCAGTACCACGGTAGTGATCTCCCATTCTTTCAATTATGTGACAGAATTTAAGACTGACATCTGTCAAAATATTGTAAATACCTGAGACAGTTTTCTCGATTTTAAGCATTGATCTTTGGACTCTTGTTTCTAATGTATTTTTTGCCATTGTGTTTTATTTCTATAGTAGTAGCGGAATAGGGGTATTTAAGGCTTGTCATAGGATTTGGGTTGAACCCAACAATTCAATACCCACATAAGAACAGCCTCCATAAAATAAAAAAGCCCCTGGAGATTCTTCCCCAGGAGCTTGTAATTAAAAATTTATAATTTAAGAAATAGTTTTTTTATCCTGCAAAATAAGATTCAAAACCTTTTCAGTCTCAGACATTACATTCAGACAGGCAAAGTGAGCTGACTTCTTAATCTTTTTTGCATACTTCTCAATATATCGAAAAGAATTGCCAGTCGTGTCCTTTGTCTTTTTCCCAACCAACCTGCATAAAGCCTGGGCAGAAAGCTCAGCCACAATTTCCTGCAAAGGGTCCTGGCCAGTTTTCAAATACCCTTTAATCTTTTCATGGCCGACGTGAGCAAGCTCATGAAAAAAGACATTCTCTTCTGGAGTGGCAAGGGCAATCTCTTTTCTCTTTGGAGAATAGTAGCCGTAATAATTATAGTTACCCGGTATCATTTTAAGAGATATTCCCCATTCTATTGCCCTGTCCTTTAAAGGCAGGTTTGGAATCTCTATAGACTGATAATCCAGTTCTTCCCCATCCGTGTCCTCAAATTTAAAAACAGGGATAGGATTAAAAGTTTTAAGAACCTTTTTTTCTTCACCGGATTCTTCGTCCAGCTCTTTTTTAAAATAGGGGGCAAGAATATGTATTGGATGAGATCCTTTTTTAACAAACCTGTCAGCATCCTTCCATTGTCGATATCCTCGTGCATCCCCTGTTCCTGACAAAAACATAATAATCCGGTTTGTAAATGACCAGTGACTGCTTGGGGTGTCTGGCGACGGGAAACATGCCATTGCAATAGCTTTTGGAATATTCCCTGATTTGAATTCTTCCACAATTGAATTTAAAACCTGCTTTACTTTTTTGTTCATTTTTACACCTCATGATTTAAAAATTAGAAATAAAAAAGCCTTCTTGGTCATTGCCAGGAAAGCTTTGGATAAATAAAATTTGGTATTTAGATGGAATCCAGGAACAACAGTAAGGGTATGGCGACGGTTAATTTATGATGGTTGGTTTACTGGTGGGTAATTTGAGGTAATTTTTCAGCTTGAAGGCTGATTTAATCAAGGTATATACCCAAAGACAAAATACTGATGAAAAGCAAGATTACCAGGACACATTCTGGTAATTATGTATTGGTTTTGGAATAAATTTAACCATGGAAGGATTATCTTTCATAATTTGCTTGACCCTGGCACTGATAAAGGTTCCAAATGCCTTATGTTCTTTGTCCTTCAATATCTCATTACAAGCAAGGAAATGTTGGTCAGACAGCATTATATCCCCATGGTCATTGGCGATGCCAAGAGTGGATTCCACATCATCAGGTCCGGTAATTTTGTACACCACATAATTACCTTCAGCCATGTCATGTATGTAGCTGCCCACACAATGATGTTGCTCGTTGCCGTGTGTGCCCACCGCATATGGAGAGTCCAGCAATACAGCGCTGTATCCCGCATCATTATGCAGTGCAGCAGGGAAAAAAGAAGTGCTGTGAAATGGTTTTGTGGTATGGGTTTTAGCCATAGCACCCTTAACCGCCTGGTCATGCTCTCTATGTATCCTTGATATGGACCAGCAGGGGTTGAAATTATTTTTCATTCTGATTGTGTCGCTCACAATAATTCGTTCTGTGTCAATTTCCATGACAGACATTTTATACAAAGGAACATTTAGATACCGGACAATTTTTGCCAAAAGGTTTTTCACTCCATATTTCTGTTCAATATCATAGATGTCATATAAGGTGCTGGCATCTAAACTCTTCAGCAATGTAGTGGGCACGTTATTGATGAACCCGATTAGATGCTTAAGTGCGTTGTCAACAGCATAAGACATATGAACACCCAATGTACGCCAGATAAGGTCATTTCTTGATTGAGAATTTCTTGTTAACTTTTTCCAAAGTCCCTTACCAAGAATCCTTTTGGATTGGCAGGCATCACCAGTGAGCATGCTAAAGGCTGCAAGATGTGCATTCCCATCAGACAGATATCTTTTTATTACTGGTAAGCAAGTATTGACTTTGTCAATAATGGAAGCATTTCTAACCCATTTTGTTCTCTTGCCTGAGATGGTTGGCATCCAATCAAAACGGTCATGGATACTTTTCTCAGGGAGTATATGAACACGAAAGGTTGCACCCCTGAGCATATTACAAAAGTTTGCTACAGAAGTACCAAGTATATCTCCAGCTTTCTGGTACGCATGCATAATCTCACTTTTTTCATATAAATGTGTCATGTCAATTCCTGTGTACGTATAGACCACATCCTTGGCCTTAGTCGACATTTCACATAGCTGGACTATCTCCTTTCCGGTTTCAATATTTCTACAGATTACCTGATTGTTTTTTACTGTAATGATTTGTTTCAAGATAAAAACTCCTTTCATAAAAAAAGACTTCCTTAAAACAACTCCAGGAAAGCCTATTGGATATAATTGAAAAAATGCCTGTGTTACCGAAATTTTCACATGATATGTTTAGTAGATGATATGAAATCATCATATTTTTGTTTTACTTTAACTAACCATCCCTGCTCAGCAAAACTGTAATGATTTTCACCAATAATCAAATGATCATGTAAGGCAACATCAATACTTGAAAGTGCCACACCAACTATTGCTGTAATCATGAAATCTGTAGATGATGGTGTCTCACAACCTGAAGGATGATTGTGAGATAGAATGATTGCCGCTGCCTTTAATTCCAAGACTTTTTTGACAATTTCCCTTGGGTATACTGAAGCAGTTGTAATAGTACCTGAAAATATTTTCTCAATAGCAATGATTTTGTTTTTTGCATCAAGAAAGATACAGTAAACTTTTTCAATATCATCATGCTTGGCAAAGAAAGGCTTCATGATGTTACATACCTCCCTGACATTTGATACCGTATTCCCTTTTGAAGATTCTTGGACCATTGAAGCAAAACGTCCTGATTTTAAATCTTTCCAAAATATGGCTGTTTCATCGGATTTCTCTGAGTTGTTGATATATTTTTCCATAAATAGTCTCCTAAAATAAAAAAAGCCCTCCTGGGAAATTCCCAAGAAAGCCTCAAACTGGTTTAAAGTGTTGTTAAATGAATATTATTCTGGTTTACCGCAAAAAATGCAGCGCCGAATTCCAGTACATGGCATCTTACCTGACCATGCATAAGAATGTTTTTTGCATTCTGTGGCAGTTATTTTTCCTTCCCAGACCAGATATTTAATCCATTTTTTATCTGTGCCTATTTCGCCTTGTATATTGCTGTGGTATTCCACTTTTAAATCTCCTTTTTTCCATTAAATACACAGGTAATACATCTTGATTTATCCCTACAGGCAGAACAGATTCTTTTGTTATCAATAACATTACTGACATAGCCAATTATTTCATTCATAGCCTTTGTCATAGGTACACCAAGTGCCCAGGCAATGCGTCTTAAAGTACAACTTTGATAATTACTAAGCTCTGGTGTATAAGCCATGATTCTCTCCTTTCTTATGCCAGCCTCGGGCTTTGCAAATCAGACCAATTTCTTTTGCCGATCTGATTCTCCAAAACCGCTCAACTTCACAATCAACTTCAAATCCTATTCCTACACAAATAGATTTAAGTTCTGTAAAGCCAAAATAGCCCCATTCAGCCATTTCCAAATCTCCATTTAAAATAACAAAACCAAAAAAAATATCCTGACCATCAAATTCACTTACAAACCAGTCACAATCCCCGATGAAAAAGTGAAGATGAATCATTTTCTCTTTTACCGGGACATCGTCTGTTTCATAAAGCCTGGGTATTTTGTCTAATCTTTCTTTACCTGGTTCATTCCACATTGTTTTGTTCCTCCATCTCGTTCATATCTGTTTTCATTTTGCACCTCTCTAATCTGCAAGTCTTTTGATAAATGGATAATTACCAGCAAGAAATTCTCTAGCATTTGCCAGAAGAACATCATCTCCTTTGAATGCTGCCCTCATACTTTCCATGCCCATTGTCTGAACAAAGTCCGATACAATGTTTACTGGCGGCAATGAGTTTCTACAGATTTTTACCTGCTCGATAAGCCCGTTTGAGATAGTTATCAAAACAGCTATATTTTCTGATTCTTGATTTTTTACTTCTTGTTGCAGGTTTTCCATGGTTTTTCTCCTCTCTTAAAAATAAAAAAACTGACCGGAAAAGGTCAGCTTTAGGGTTAAAAAAATATTTTGCGTGAAATACGTTAGAATAAAAAATCAGGTTGGTTAATTTTGATAGAAGCTCAGCTAAGGACGGTTGCCGCCAAAGTATGAGAGAGCGACGTTCTCCAAATTGCTCTGGACTTCCGACTTCTTACTGCTCACTGTATCTTGTGAAAAGATACTTGGTTGGTTTTGAGTGAAGTTCTTGACTTCATGTTTTGAAACAGGGCTTGCCCTGTTTTTTGCAAGGGTTGGTCTTATCTTGCTTTAAATCGGTTTCCTCCTTTGATTTGAGGTTATTGATTTGATTCTTTATTCTGGGAGAGGTTGGGGAATTGGGTTTATAGGGGTTGTATAAGGATTGTGAAATTGTTTTGAGTACGGCTGAGACTTCGTTTAACTGTGTGAAAGAATTTTTGATTTTAACTGAGGGAATTTTAGCTGGGTAAATTGTGCTAAACCGGTTTTCTTCTGTGGTAAGCAGAGGCGAGTGATTGTTTCTGGGAACTCGGTAGCGCCTTGTGAGGGCATCCCTATCCTATTAAATCATTCATTTTATATTTTTGATAGAATCAAATCCATCAACCTGAGAGTATAATCTTCCAATTTGTCCGCATTATCAATTACTTCCCCGTAGGTAGTTGCACGAGGCAGGGCCAAGTAAATACTCCAAAGAGGATAATTAAATCCATCTAATTCAACGATAGTCACATCTTCGCCTTGGCTTTCAACAACCCCTTTCGCAAATCTCCAAGACTCAAGGTCGAACAGCTTAATGAGCGAATTCACTTCGTCCCTAAATACACTCCATGCTGTATAATAGAATGTGCTATCTAAAGAACCCATCATTGGTTTATAGCCTATCATATAGCTCACTACATGATGACATTTGTTTTTTTGGAGCCAATTTGGATATCCAGTCATGTTCTGCGCTTCGATTTCTTCACAAAAACCAGCTACGGAGGAAGTATATATCCTTGTGATACTCCAAGTATCGTTACCGACAACGCTCTCCTTAGGAGTCCTATTCTTGAGGGAGGTAACCGGTTCCAAGTTTTCGTCAAGTTCTTGTGATGTGATTGTTATACTCATTCGTGCCATACAGCACTTAGTAGCAGCTTAATACAGCAAGTACAACAACGAAATTAATATTACAACCAGATTCTTACAGATTCCATAAAATCAGATGGTCTGAATTTAGAATCAGCGAGATAGTTATTTTTTCCCAAATTCCCGAACCCGCTGCTATCAAGCATTAAAGCAAGAGTCACCAATGGACAATCAGTACGTTTTTCTATGGCTTCTTTATGCTTGAGAAGTTGATCAGAAATTGCATACATTTTGTACATGTTGCTTTTATTAAAATCATAATCAATAAGCTCGCCCAAATAACAGCAAGAATTAAGTGAACTGTGATGGTAAAACGCCAAAAACCAGGTTACTGAATGGGAGGGACACCTGCAGCATCCGCTAAGAGAAGAGCATATTGTTTCATTGTATCTTGCAAACCATATAGGAGTTTTCTCAGCTCTTCATTATACTCCCATTTCGCTTCATGATCTGCTGGTGATATCCCAGGCCCACGAGTGTTTTCATATGTCATTAGAAGAGGATGCCATTTAGCCAAAATCGGTCTTATAGCAGAATTTAATACGGTAACGGCAATGACTCCGAATGATAACTTTCCACCGCCTTTCGGCTGAGCAACTACAGGTCCATATTTACGTAAAATTTGTCGGGTTTCGCTAAATATCTGATAAAGCGAGGTGAGTGCCTCCCTTAAGAGGCCTTCATCAGGTTTCAGCTCAACAACAGCAATCCTTGTCACCAATTCTACGTAAAGCTCCCATGCAGCCTTTTGCTCGCTTTCATCTGCTTCCCATTCTCCTTGTATGTTCAGGAATGGAGTCTTGATGTTTGCAACAACTTTCTTCAGTTTTGCTGATGGCTTGCCCATAACTCAAATCCTATCAAAAAAGTCTCTGAGGTTCAATATAGATTTCCAGTATTCTCAGAGACAGGATTAATGTGTAATACCACATGCTTTGCATTTATGATTATATTTCCACATGTCTTGACTGTTTTTAATAAGTTTTGTTTTTTCCCCATCTGTGCGAGCTGAATAAGCAGATTCTATCCAACTACCAAGCTGTTCCGCTGTATCAGGAGCCCAGTGATAATATGCATAGCATGGTTTATCTTTAGAGAAATTTTTTAAGAATCTTTCAGGTAGATGGGGTGCCTTCTGTAGCCCAGGCAAAACAATCCCTAATAATCCATTAGGAGCCGTTGCTCCTTGTTGTAAAGAGGATTTTATTTCCCAATCCACATATCTTCTGCTATGAGTACATGTCCCCATTAATACAATTGTTACAGTAGAATCCTTAAGGTAATTTAATCGAATTTGGGACATCACATAATCAGTATCGTCACTGTCTATAAAATCTTCATCATCATAAATACCCAACTGCTTTGGTATAAAAACTCCCTCATCATATGCCCATTTATCGATGAAATTCCCCGCCGCTGTTGTATTCCCCTTATAATGTGAAATGAAAACTTTCCTTCGTATTCCATTATATGCCATTTTCCCCTCCTATGAAGACGTAATGTTATTGGTTAGAGCTCAAGATACTCGCCATTAAAATTAAGTGTCACATGATACACTTTCCATTTATCACAATTGGTTGGGCAGCTTGATCAAATGCAGGATTCTGTGGGTCGTATTGTTTGCAATGAGAATCAAACTGATTGAGATCAAGACGGGTTACATCATCTGTTTCACCGACTTCACCAATATCTAAGCCATGTTGGAATGAGACTCCCCCAAGATTTGTTAGAATGTATCGGTTGTGAAGCCTCGGACCTCCAGGTTTCTGCCGCCATTGATACAAAGTCCCCTGTAGACCTTTAGGAATAATTTTTTCATAAAAATCATTCAAATAATTCATTGTGGTACCATTCCATCTGGTATGTATTTCAATCTTCTCAGGCGGACCAACAGGCCTTTCCATTGCAAATACTTTAAGGAATGCCAACATCGATAATTTGTGATTACGTCTACATTTTGAAAAATAAGGATCTATAAATTTGACCCAACGACAGTGGCTGAGTAAAACACCAACTGAAGCCGCCATATCTTGAGCTTTGCGATTAACTAATGCCCCATGAGGATTTTCCCAGCCAGGGCAAGGTGAATCGCCCAGAGCTTCCTCACTTAAAATTTCAAGCCTATTTCCAGGGTTGCTTTTGGCCATAACGTTGCTAAAGGGATGGCGGTCATGCTCAAGCAAGGCATTTCCCAACCAGCTATTTTGTGCATCATCCCAGATGTAATTTTTGCGTTTAATCATTGTTTTCTTAAACTGGACTAACAATTCCACCAATCGTCTTCTGTCGTTTTGATCAACCTCATCAAAGGACTCCCAGACCTTTTTGGCCCATTTCTTGGGATATTGGGATATCAACCTCCCTTGACTCAAGCCGAACTCGTGGAGAAAAAAACGACTGTTGTGGATAGCACCCCAGGTTGCAACCATTTCAGGTTCCAGCGCATATTCGTTTATCATTAGAACAACTCTCCTGCACGTTCATCAAAAAAACCATGGGGCCAACGATCAATGAAATCACCGTCCCTATCAACACGAATGGGCTTACAGACAATTCCGGCGTCACCTTGTTCAATGAAATAGATGGACAGTTCTTCAGGTATCAGAGTTCGGTTTTCCGGAGCCTCATTTTCACCTGTTTCCCTGATTCTGCGTAAAAATCTTAACAGTAGATGCTCAGAATGGGTCTCAAGGATAAAAGTAAGATCCGGGCATGTTCGTACTTGCTCAACAAAAAGATCACCCAAGGCCACTTGAAAGGCAGGATGAATATGTAACTCTGGTTGCTCGATAACCACAAGGCCAGTCTTATGATGCATGGCTGCGACAATTACAGGCAGAACCTGAGAAATACCAACACCGATGTCCTGGGGTGCAAGTTCAATGTCCTTGGCTTCATCCCTGATCAGCAGACGGCGCATTACCGGCAATGCAAGTAATTGATCACGCAGGTCAATATCTTCATCAAGGATACGATTCTGAAGCAAAGCCAGCATTAGAGGGTGATCAGCTCCCAGCTCCCTGTATTTTTTTATTTCCACACTATAGCCGGAATTAAGCCTCTCCTCCTGAGTCATCCACTCGTTTACCTTATCAATAAAGGCTTCACTGCTGAAAAACAGAGTATCATAAGCAGCAAGGCCATTTGACCAACGGGAGTCATCAGAAGAAAATGCTGGTCTATGACTTCGTTTTGGAACCTCCCGTAGCGGACCAACATAGCATAGTTTCCGCAGCTCATCCCGGATCAATTCACCAGGCCCAACAATCAAACTGCTTAGAAGGCGTGTGAAATTAGGTTCGTCTTCAATCTCCAGGTTCTCTGCCCATATGCCTCCGTCTAAGACAAGATTTTTCTCCCAACGTGGGAGAGCTGAATTTTGTCGATGCAAATTAATTGGCTGAGTAAGACCTGGAATACCTTTTTCAAACTTCATATAGGTCATTAGAGCAGACAGCATAGTGAAACCTGTATTATCTGAGAGAATATCATCCTCTGAATCTTCAGATTCAACTTCGGAGGATATATCCTCTTGTTTTAATACACGAATAAATTCTTGACGCACATCTTCAGGATTCACACCCTCATCAAAGAATACAGGGTTGAACGGGTTAATTTTTGAAATATATATCTGCAAGGCATCTGAAGAAGAATCTATTGTTATTAATTTTGATCCGTTTGTCTTAACCATGTAGGAAGAAATATATGGTTTTTCAAGCTGTTCACTCCATTTTATTGTGATATCTACAACAGCCTCTTTAACACGGGATATGGTATCAAGTAGATAACCGCTTTCAGCCATATCAAGATAATCAGTTCCGAAAGTCTCAAAACCATCATGATATACTGGCAGGTCCTCTTTTTGAAGATCTATTTCAAAACCGATTTGGATTGCCTTCGTTTTATCATGCTGATGTACCATCGCCTCGAACCCACCGAGATCTATTGAATCCCCTCCCAGAAGAGTTGTATCAGGATTTGTGTTGTTGCGTTCAAAAATTTCATGCGCGTAGTGCAAAGCCTGGACAATAGTTGATTTACCTGCCGAATTAGGGCCAAATAGCAATGTGATCGGTTTGAGCTCTATTCGAACTGGCTCCAGAATACCCTTAAAATTTTCAATGGTGATAGCGGTGATACCCATTAGAGTTCTCCTCGAAAGGCGCGCTGAGCAAGCGATTTGAAGAGGTATTCACTTTGCTCAAGGCATAAGTATTTTTTTTCTATTTGTTTCTCGGCAATCTTTTTTAAATCAATATATTCTTTCTGTTTTTCAAGGGGTGCCATGGGAATTTTCAACCCTTTTAGCCCTTGTGTATTAATGTTGTAGTTTCCAGCTGTAGTTTTTGCCTCTTTGATAATTATTTTTCTGTATGATTTAGAGGAAATACACGCCTGTATGTAATCAGATAAAAATCCACATTCTTTTTTGAGTCTTGCACGAATCAAATAGGAGGCATATATCATATCAGTACTGTGTTTATATACGGCGCATCTCCCTATATAATCTGGGTTTCCATTAGTACGAACAAATAATAAATCACCTTCGAGTAATTTTAATTTAAGCACTTCTTTTTTCGATAGATCCGCATATACAAGATTGTTAAAATTCACTTTTTCTTTTGCAATATTCGGAATTCGTAATACAGGAAGACTCGTTGCCGTTTTGCTTGCAAAACATTTTATAGAGGTTCCGTAACGCATTCCTTCACAATGATCTCCAAGACGTTGAATCTCATACCCCTTGGGGTTGGTAACCGGATCACCAAACAGGTCGATGAAGGTTGCACACAGGAGCTCATCTGCAAGCTTGATAGCCTGCTGGCGTTTTCGACGGATAGCATCAGCCTTATCTAAAATAGCGGCTATACGCTTCTGCTCGTTCAGTGAGGGGAGTTCTATTTTGAGGGATGCTATTTCAGTAATTCGTATTGAAGGATATGCCTCATTCGGTATTAGTCGAGAAGGTGGATTTTTTTCAAACCATCTATGCAAATAGTTAGGATTAACTTTCGGTCCTGGCATAACTGCAGCTAAATGGCTGACAACATATGATGCTGTTCTAAGGCGATGCACTCTTCCGATCTTAGCAGACATTCCACTTTTGGGAAAAAGGATTGTGTTTTGAGGAAACAAACGTAAACGGAGCTGTGATGCATTCTCATCGGGAATTAGTTCACACTCCTCTTCTGCACCTCCGTTTACAAGTCTTTCAAGGCTTCCAGCCCGAATAAAAGGTTTTCCCTTTTTACTAAAAACAGTAGGGTTTTGTGGGGCACTTTGCCCAGCCGCGACTTGGCAAATATCTCCTAATACTGTAGAAGTCATCCCAACATCCCCCGTAACTTTTCCATATCCGACATAATTTCTTTTTCCAGGTCCACCATTCCTTCCAGGATCTCTTCAGGTGGATCATACTCTTCTTCCGCATAAATTATTTCCTTATAACGTTTGATGGAAAGATCATATTTATTTTCGCGAATATCAGAGGAGGTGACAAAAAAATGCTTCTGGGTTCGGTCAGTATCTTTCTTCGGATCTCTATCCTTCCAACGTACCACCATATCGGGCAAATCATTTTTATCCGGCTGCGACGTCCTCTTGTCATCCAGAGAAAAACCATCTGCTGAAACATCATAAAAAAAGACATTATCTGTTCGGCCGCCCTTGGTAAAAACAATGACGGCTGTGGAAACTCCGGCATAGGGCTTGAAGACCCCTGAAGGCAGTGAGATTACAGCCTCGAGCTGGTTTTCGTCCACCAACATTTTCCGTAAAGCCTGATGGGCCTTGGAAGATCCGAAAAGTACTCCGTCCGGTACGATAGTGGCAGACCGGCCGCCGATCTTGAGCATCTTGAGGATCAGAGTCACAAACAATAATTCGGTTTTTTTCGTCTTTACCTTTTTAAGGAGCGAGGGATGGACATCATCATAGTCTAAGCTTCCCTTAAAAGGGGGGTTAGCAAGTACAATATCGAAAAAATTTTCAGCAAGAGAAGGCAGCTGTTCCGGGAAACGATTTGAAAGAGTATCCATATAATGAATATCTGGAGCTTCAATATTGTGAAGCAGAAGATTCATAGCTGCGATCCTAAGCATAGTTACATCAAAATCAAATCCATGCAGTAGCCCGGACTGAATATGATCTCGATGTGGCTCAAGCTGATCACCTGGATATACGAGGTTTCCGTCTTCATCCTGATACTCCATACCCGGCGTGGTGTATTCTTCTTGTAAAAAGTGCATGGTCTGCACAAGGAAGCCTGCCGTACCGCAAGCCGGGTCACCTATCACCTCATCCGGGCGAGGGCTAAGCATCTCCACCATTTTAGTGATGATATGCCGAGGAGTTCGGAATTGACCAGCAATACCGGCAGTGGTCAGTTTCCCCAACATATATTCATAAAGGTCACCCTTAGTGTCTCCTTTGGTTAATGGCATTTTTTCTATAGTATTCACAGCAATAACAAGAAGACTGGGTTTCTGGATCAAAAGCTGGGCATCCTTCATGTATTCGCCTAATTTGGCCCCACCCAATGCCACAGTCTTGAAATGGGGGAAAACACCATCTCGAACAATGCGAAGCATGTCTTCTGCATTACGGGTTCTGAAATTGGACCAGCGAAGATCCTGTTCAGTCTTGATGAGATCCGATAACAATTTCCGACTGATTTCAATTTTGATCTCTTTATCATTAAAGATATGATGAAAGGGTTTTCCTGTGCGTTTTGCCTTTTTTTCTTCCCTGTTTTCCTTGATATCCAACAAACGTGCAAATACCAGAAACGAAATTTGCTCTATGACGGAAAGTGGATTAGCTATACCGCCGCTCCAGAAATCATCCCAAAGTTTGTCTATGTCACTTTTTAGCTGGCCATTGATCATGCCGTTGCTCCTGTTTGTGGTTGAAAGGTTTCAATTATATTGATTAGTTCATCGATCTGGAAGTCATTGGAAAAAACGCCATCCAAACCGTCACTTGCAAGTTTAGTAAAAGGTTCTTCGTAGAGTTTTTCTACGGTAATAGCCCCATACCTTTGTATATGATTCTTGAGAAGTCTTAAGAAATGAGTCTGGCGTGAATTTTCTGCAAATTTCCTGGCAAAGGAAGCGAATCGTTTTTCCACTGCCTCAGGCTCCATCCCAACAATGGTCCGAATGATAAAATCAAGAGGCATTGCAGACTCTGGGAAAAATTCGTGCAACAGCTTGAGGTTAACGTCAGGATTTTGGGTAAGAACCAAAGAAACAAGCTTTTCCAAATCGTTTTCACTAACAGGATCACCGCGCCTAATTTTTTTCAAAACCGGGCTTGTTTCAAAAAGCTTTTCCAAGGTTTCCTCCACCATCTGACGATAGAGCTGCATGTCGATGGAGCGAATATTACTGGTCCGACGAACAACCTCTACCTCACCATCAGAAATATCAACCTCCTTAGGAAGGGGTTGGGGTTGCCCACCCTTTTGTCGGTAGTGCATAATTGAACGAAGTCCCCGACGCATCTCTTCCAGTTTGGCAACATCCGTGTCGTCCCAGAAATTGCTGGACACCACTTTTTTAATAAGATCTGCTTTTTCCATTACCTGAGTCAAATGCATTACCTTAGAGAAACCCGTCACCATATTCTGGATTTGATCCTTAAAATCCTCAAAACGACCGGACTGTCTTAGCCGTTCGTTCTGTGCGCTGGTTACGAGTAAATCAAAGGAATAGGCATCACTGTGGTCTCGAGTATAAACCCACTGCATGAGAGGAGCGATGTCGGACTTGAGGGTTGTTACTGTGACTGGGGCAAATTGATCCAACACCCCCTTTACAAGCATGCCATTTTTTTCTTTCCACTTTTCTTTGACTGCAATAGTATTGTCAGGAAGCGAATTGATGTCTTTTCTGATCAATTCGACTGTTTGACGAACTGTATCAAGATCAGCCTTAGAAAGTGCTGTTTCTGCCAAATTGATGCGGGACTCGAAAACCAACTGCATAATAGATTTCGACGGGGATGGGTCAGGCTCGGGTTGTTCTATTTCAAAACGCTCGAAATTACCCCAATGGTCGAAAATTCGGAACTTGCTTTTATGTTTACCTGGGCCGAAAAGATTCTTGCAAAGCCGTGTTCCTCGACCGAGCATCTGCCAAAATTTTACCCAGGAAAAAATAGGTTTTGCAAAGACCAGGTTGACCACTTCAGGAACATCAATGCCGGTATCAAGCATATCAACAGATACGGCTATGGTGAGAGAGTTTGTCGTATCCTTGAAGTCATCAATGAGTTGCTCTGCACGTGGATCATAATTATCGATCACATGACAAAATTTGCCACCATATTGAGGATAGAGCTCATCAAATACCTGAGCCAAAAGCACAGCATGGTTATGGTTGCGTGCAAAGATAATTGTTTTTCCGGGCAGTTGCCCCATACCATCTCGGATAGCATTTTTCATGAGGTTTTGGATGATCTCCCGATTGGTATCTCGGTTGAAAATCTTTTTATCCAAATCTTTAGGATCGTAGTTGAAAAGCTCCGGGACCTCTCCTGCATCCTCTAATTCTTCTTTCTGTCCATCTGTGAGCTGGGTGAATTTAATTCCTTCACGCAGAAATGCTGTAGTGTGGGAATAGACCTCATAAGGAACGAGATATTCTTCCTCTACGGCTTTTTCCAGAGAGTAGTATACAGTGGGTTTTTTATCTGGGCAGTCAAAAAGCTTGAATGTATTGCGATTGATTTTGTCCAAGGGTGTTGCAGTTAGACCCACCTGCAGGCAGTCAAACCACTTGAATAGATCTTGATAACGATTATAGATTGAACGATGAGACTCATCGGCAATGATGAGATCAAAAAAGCCAGTATCAAAGGTCTGAAAAGTTTTCATCATTGCCGGATAGGTAGCAAGATAAATTCGTTTGTTTCTGTCTTGGGCAGTTTTGGCGGTCACCAGAGTCAAAGGCTCGCTCATAAAATCAGTGAAAGTGTTTTTTGCCTGTTTGCGAAGTTCCAGTCGATCACATAAAAAAAGAATTCGAATTCCCCAGTTAGCCCTGACCAACACATCTGTGAGGGCTGTGGCCACCCTGGTTTTGCCTGTGCCGGTGGCTTGAACAATGAGTGCCTTTCGATGTTTAGCACTAAATCGCTCACACACGGCCTGGATAGCTTCAATTTGGTAGAGTCGTTTACCAATGATCTCTTTTTTAGGTTTGATCTTATCAAGAGGTTGTTTGGTCTGGCGCTGCTGCACCAGATATTGAAGACTGTCTTTTGAATAAAAACCAAAAAGACGTCGAGGGGGATAATTTTGAACGTCATCCCAGATATAGATATCAAAACCATTGGTGTAAAAAATTACGGGTCGTTGGCCGTGCTTTTTCTCCAAACCATCAGCATAGAGCTTAGCCTGAGTGCGTCCTTTTTCAGGGTTTACACTGGTTTTCTTGGCCTCGATCACAGCAAGGGGTTTGCCAGTATCATCCCATAGGACGTAATCAGCATATCCCATACTGGACGGAGTGGGTTGATGAGGAATTTTTTCCTCCATAGTTACTTCAGAAGTGTTGCCACCGTTCGGATCGATAGTCCACCCAGTTTCAATTAACTGTTTATCAATAAGCCGTTTTCTTGTGGTGGCTTCATCGAATTTTAAAACGTCAGCTGCAGCCTGTCCAGCTGTTTTCAAAGCCATCAATTCTGTTTCATTTTTCTTGGCGGCTTTTGCCTGAACACGCAGTGTTTCAAACTGTTGAAGTAGTTCTTGCAACTGAGCTTCTTGCAACGCAAGCTTTTTCAGAGCAGCCTTTTTTTCTTTTTTCAGTTTTGCTTTGGTGTCTTCTGGGGATGGCTCCTGATATGGTGGGCATTGATCTGCACTACCTTTTCCATAGGTGATGAAATACCAACGACCAAGATCCCAAGCTTCGCGTAAACAGAACAAGGCAGTTTTGTTGTCTGTCTTCTGGCCATGGGCCGCCTTGTTGCCGTCCAAACGAATCTGATGAAACTTATCCAACACAACTTTTGGTACTGTTTCTTTGAAGGAATCTTCTGCCAACAAATCAAAAAGAGTACGCTGATACGGTAGTGGAAGGCTATGAGCATGATAAATCCTTTCCACAAGCTGCTCAGAAAAGGTGCGAAGTTTGATGAGGGCGCTTGGAGCATCTGTGTAAGTATACTGTTCTGCAAAACCACCCAAGGTTGCTAACTCCGGCCACCTTTTTCTTAGTATCTCAAAATTATGTGAATCCATGATGTTCATGTTCTCCTAAAAAGCAACGATCGTGCCAATCTCACTCCAAACCATATTTTTTCAACCAATTAGTTAAGGTCTGATAACTTGATAACCCCAGTAATGATGCCGTTTTTGTTTTGTTTTTATTTTCTTTTGTAAGACCTCTTTGAAGATAATGTACAGCCACTTTTTTCATAATCTCTGGTAAATTGATACCGTCCTCTATTGAGAGATCAAGGACAGATTCTTTATCTCCAGAATTAGCGGGAATAGGGAGTAAGGCCTCCCTAATGTCTTCTTCATTGAGCTCTTCATCTAATGCCCAGACTGCAGCTCGTGTAAGTGTATTCTGTAATTCTCTGACATTGCCAGGCCATGGATGTCGAAGCAAAAGATTTCTTGCGGAAACAGAAATTTTTTTATGTTTATAGTTCGGTTCTTTGCGACTCTCTTTGTTTATTAATTTTAAAAACGTATCAATCAATAGGCTGATATCCCCTAATCGATCCCTTAGAGGTGGCAACTTAATAACTGCAACGGCTAACCGATAGAAAAGATCCTCTCGAAAAGATCCATTTGAAACCTCATTGATAAGATTCCTATTGGTTGCCGCAATAATTCTTATGTCTATATTCTGCACCTTGGTCGAGCCAATTTTCTTAACCTCTCCCTCTTGTACAGTGCGCAGAATCTTAACCTGCATCTCTTTGGGAAGTTCACCGATTTCATCTAAAAAAATAGTTCCCCGATGAGCGGCTTCAAAATGACCGACACGAGAAGATGTTGCCCCAGTAAACGCTCCCTTTTCATGACCAAATAATTCAGATTCAACCAATTCTGAAGGGATGGCTCCACAATTAATAGAAACAAACGCTTTGTTTCTACGTGGACTGGCATCATGAATTGCACGCGCAAACAGTTCTTTACCAGTACCGGATTCTCCTTCTATCAATACAGGAATTGATCGTGGTGCAATTTGCCTTGCTTTGAGTATAACTTTTTGCATTACTTTGCTTCGATGGATGATATCATCAAATTCAGGTGCTTCGGCTGGTAATCCAGCAGCAAGCCGTTCAAGGGTTTTATCTGATTTTCTTAATAAATCAGGTATAAAATCAGCCGAAATGTCAAAAGGAACTGATGCAGTACGAACACCATATTTTTGTGATGATTCGATTATTTCAGCTGGAAAGCGGGTTTTTGAAAGAATAATCCACACGGCTGCCATGTGAGGAGTGCCTGGGCTTATATGGAATGTAAGATCAATGTCATCACCGTGTTTTTTTCGAATATCATTAACAACCCTGACCGTTGATTCATAGATTTCCGAAAAAACAGTAGGGCCAGACAATCTCTCTGAATACACTTTTATGGGAATATCGGTTTTGGTTTCTATCCATGTTATATAGGAATCAGTATCTTTAGGGTTCAGGTCGCTGATCAAACATACTTCTTCATATTTTCTGGATGTTACCGCTTGCGCTATCGGCCCTAAACCAACTTTAGAATCATCATCGGAAGCTTTTAAATCTGTAAAACCAATCCAGCATGTCAAAATAGAATTCATAATATGATTAATACAAATTAATTTACTAAGACACAAGAAAATTTATCCTGCTTTTAATATCTTTTTAAATAGCGTCGTAAGGTTACAAAATTGTTTGTTCATAAATAGCATTAAAAACAATAAGTTAAACCAAAGTAAATATTGTATTCGTTTTTTTTGGATGTTTGGCATCATTTATGCTCAATAGGTTTTCAGGAATCAAAAAATAATAATTCAAAAAAAGGAGGTACAAAATGGCTACAAATCCCCCGACAGGAGATGGAAGAAGACAAGGAGCAGTAAGAAATAGGTCCCAGGCTTACAACCCAAAAAATGATAAATGGACGAAAAGAGACAAGGAAACTGGGCGATGGATGGATCAAAAATCGGACGGCAAACCTTTTAAAGGGGTACGAAAGGAAAAATAAATTTTTCCAATTTTTGCTTTTTAACTTATATTTTGAAAGGAATTTAAAAATGGCTTTTTATTACGTAAACAAAAATCAACAACAGAACGGCGACCATGAAGTACACAAAGCAGGTTGCTCCTATATGCCGAATCAAAATAACAGAGTGTATTTGGGAGATTATTCCAGCTGTTATCCTGCTGTCCAAAAGGCAAAAGAGTATTATCACAGGTCCAATGGTTGCTACTATTGTTCCAATGCTTGTCACACTTCCTGACTTTAGCATGAAACCCTAAAGAGATTGAGGAGGGTTGTTTTTGTTGTATTGTGTGGCAGTACAATCTTTTTTGAGACTTTAGTATAAGTGATGTTTAAAGGGATTCAACTATCCGCGTATTGCAAAATGTCAGACAAAAAATCTGAGGTACTATAATCATATCAAATATCACGTCATTTCCCCCTCGACCCGGTCTTCAGTTTTCACATATTGTCAAAATCCATCGTTAATACATAAGACTCTCCCTTTTTTAATACCTTCTGCTCCTCCATTTGCTCACAGTCCTTGTCTGCTTTCATTGCAACAGGTACTATTACCATCTCTAATCAAAGAGGATGCCCATACCAGGAGGTCTTATTGATCATATCTAAGTAACCAGAAAACTCATTGTCTCATAAGGTTTACCTTCCGTTACGTAACCTGCATAAGTCATATTACCACATTCAGAACATTGTTCGTTTTAGTTTAATCAAAAAAATCTTGATATTTAAGATTGCAAATATGATCCGTTTTAGATAAACCCCAGATACAGTTAATAACCCTCGTAAATGTTACCACAGATGCGGTGATTTTTTAGTATCAGGAGATATAATGAATTCCAAAACGTTTCGCCTACCGGTGAAAATAATGAAACTTAGAATTGATGATTATTCATTTGGAAGGATGATTATTGGAGGAAGAGAGTTCACGTCAGACCTCATCCTTTATCCAGATGGACGTATTCAGGATAACTGGCGAAGATCCAAAGGACACAGCCTCACCCTGGATGACATTACAATGGTGCTTGAAGCAGCTCCCCACAAATTGATTCTCGGGACAGGAGCCAGTGGCATGATGAGAGTATCAGAAAACGTTGTGGCATTTTGTAAAAAACATGGAATTGAACTCAAAGTATGCCGCACTTCTTCAGCTGTGACACTATTTAACAAGAGTGTGCAAGCAGATACCACTGTAGCAGCTTGTTTCCATTTGACCTGCTAATCCTGATTATATTTATTACAGATCCCCAAACCCTCTTACACCAACAATCCGAACCCTGTTATCATCAATTTTCTTCTTTTTTAAAGCCCGGGCAATTTTATCTTCAACAAACCGGTTTACAGCCATGCACATAACCTCATCAAATCCTGCTGCAAGAGCTCTCTCAATATTTCCCACATAATCTGATTTGCCCGTCTCAATCTCAATGGCAATCTTTTTGCCATCCTTGTTAACAATAATATCAGGCCTGCCATTGATATAATACTCTTCAACCAGAACATCCAGACCCATATCTTTATAGTATTCACTGACCTTGTGCTTCCAGAACTTGTGAACAACACCCTCACTTTTATTCTCAAATTCATAACCCATATCACCTAAAACCATCTTGCCTTTTTTTGTCAATTCAAAGAGCGTAATCCAGCCTTTCCCGGTAATAATTTTTCTAGGCATCACACACTTTTTAAATATTAAATTTTTCCTGCATTTATTACCAAGCTTTGAATGTAGTTTAAGCCTCTTGTATCGCTGGGTGATATTTGAAAATGGATACCGCAAGATATCAATAAGGAGCCTGTATTCAGGGAGTTCTCTTTTATCCTCTTTACTATTAACAGGCAATAAAATCCCTCCTTTAAACTCACTTTTTAATGCATTCCCCGTTGAAACAGGGGTATTTTCCTTTAAATTACCAGGAAAATCACCAGGGGTATTTTCTGCTGTTTTAAAAGAAG
>JAUCGD010000302.1 GCA_030377945.1 Desulfobacterales bacterium HSG17
TAATACCTGCTCATATTAAGACTGGTAGTTAATCTTTATAGTGAAATGTCGATTTTAGTGCATAGTCAACTGTTTTAATTGGCTTTTATGAAATATCAAGCCTGTTAAAACAGATTGCATCATACATTAAAGATATGACTGAGCGCTCGTTCAAAAAAGTATATTAACTCTTTAATCAAGTGTTTTAGTTTGTTGCCCCGGATTTTGACAGTTTTTAACAGCCATAATCCATAACAACAGTTCATATAATTAATCCTAACAAAAAAGGGAGTAAAAGTAATGACTAATTTATACGATGACGCGTATCAGCAATCCATGAAAGATCCTGAAGCATTTTGGGCAAAAGCAGCAGAAGACTGCAAATGGGATAAAAAATGGGACAAGGTTCTTGATGATTCCAATAAACCTTTTTACAGATGGTTTACTGGCGGAGAACTTAATACATGCTACAACGCGCTGGATTATCATGTGGACGAAAGAGGCCGGGGAGACAAGATTGCAATAATTTATGACAGCCCTGTAACAAATACCATAAAAAAATATACATATGCTGAGCTGAGAGATGAAGTTGCCAAATTTGCAGGGCTTCTTGCTGCCCAGGGTGTTGTTAAAGGCGACCGGGTAATTATTTATATGCCCATGATTCCCGAAGCTGCCGTAGGTATGCTTGCATGTGCAAGAATAGGAGCTATCCACTCAGTTGTTTTTGGAGGATTTGCTGCCAAAGAGCTTGCTACCCGTATTGAAGATGCAAAACCCAAAGTAATAATTACCGCTTCCTGCGGTATTGAAGGTCAGAAGGTTATCAAATATAAACCCCTGCTGGACGAAGCTATTAATCTTTCATCCTCAAAACCTGAAAAATGTATAGTTTATCAGCGCCCCCAGGAAACAGCATCAATGATAGAAGGCAGAGATATTGACTGGGCCGAAGCTGCTGCCCAGGCCGAACCTGCTGCCTGTGTTAGTGTTGCTGCAACAGATCCCCTGTATATTCTTTATACTTCAGGTACAACCGGACAGCCAAAAGGTGTTGTACGTGATAATGGCGGACATCTGGTAGCTCTTAAATGGAGCATGAAAAATGTTTATGATGTTGATGAAGATGATGTATGGTGGGCTGCATCTGATGTTGGCTGGGTTGTTGGACATTCCTACATTGTTTACGCACCTCTTTTCAAAGGCTGTACCACAATTCTTTTTGAAGGAAAACCTGTTGGAACACCTGATGCCGGTGTTTTCTGGAGAATTATTTCCGAGCATAATGTAAAGTGCATGTTTACAGCTCCCACTGCCTATCGCGCTATCAAACGTGAAGATCCTCAAGCCAAAATGATGAAAGATTATGATCTTTCAAAATTCAAAATTCTCTTCCTGGCAGGAGAACGCTCTGATCCTGATACAATTCAATGGTCTGAAAATAACCTGAATGTTCCTGTTATTGACCATTGGTGGCAGACAGAAACAGGCTGGGCTATTGCAGCCAACTGTATGGGCCTGAATCACTTTCCTGTTAAATACGGCTCACCTACCAAAGCTGTTCCTGGATGGGATGTACAGGTACTTGATGAAACAAACGCACAGGTTCCTGCCGGTGAAATCGGTGCCCTGTCTGTAAAACTTCCACTTCCTCCAGGAACCCTGCCCACACTATGGCAGAATGACGAAAGATATAAAGAATCCTATCTTGACGAATATCCGGGATATTACAAGACTGCTGATGCGGGTATTATTGATGAAGACGGGTATATCTACGTTATGTCAAGAACAGATGATATTATCAATGTTGCAGGGCACCGCCTTTCTACCGGTGCTATGGAAGAAGTTCTTTCAGACCATGCTGATGTTGCCGAATGTGCTGTTCTTGGTGTTGCTGATAATCTTAAAGGGCAGGTTCCGGTTGGCTTCCTGGTTCTTAATGCAGGTGTTACCCGCGATAATGACGAAATCATCAAAGAAGTTATCCAGATGGTTAGAGACCGCATCGGGCCTGTTGCAGCATTTAAAACAGCAACAGTTGTTAAAAGACTTCCCAAAACCCGTTCAGGTAAGATCCTGCGCGGAACAATCCAGAAGATTGCTGACAACGCAGATTATAACGTACCTGCAACCATTGATGATCCTTCAACTTTGGGTGAAATGGAAGAAGCTCTGGAAGGTATCGGTCTTGCAAAAGCAAGAAAATAGCTCAACCAAAGTACAATTCGTACACAGTCATAGAGACAAGGCATGCCTTGTCTCTAGTAACCATAAGCTCCTGTGTACAAACTTGTGAAACCATGCACTTGTTTGTTTGAAAAATATAGTATAATTCGATAAAATACAGCCGGTATAAAGTTTTATACCGGCTTGTTAATTAAAATCAGCGTGTAAAAAAATACGCTCAAATTATCTCAAATTTTAAGGAGAATTATTGGCTCTCTGGTAATTCGTGTTAAAAAATCAAGCAAACTTCAAGTATCGCTAATATTATCATATCTTCACCACATCTCTGTGACCTCAAGCATCTTAACCATTGGGAATCTATTGTTATTATTGGTACTCTTAGAGTTATTAGTCAGCAGAATATTTTTGAAAAATTTGGATCTGACAGGACTTGTTTTTCCCATTAAGATTTAATGAAAATACAGCAACTGAACGGATATGATGCTCTACCCTATGGTCTCCATCCCTGCAAATTCCGGCTCATGAAGCGGTAACAAAATATCAGCCATATCCCTAACCTTAATCATAATATCATAAGCATCATTGACATTAACATGAGTGCCGGGTGGGATTACTTCCATCTCCATACCACGTATTTCAACAGGGGGATTGAAGTTCTGGTTGATGGTACAGAAACCGGTGATAGCAGCCTTTCCTGCTGGTGTGTCAATAAGTATACTCATACCGCCTTCGGTGTGGGCAGGTGTGTAAATTGCCTGGATTCCCGGCAGGATTTCCATATCTCCTGTCATTATTCTGAGTTGACCGTTTTCTTCAACATCTTCAATATAATCTTCCAGATACCGGTAGTCCAAAGGATGTGGATCGTGAATATGTTCCATTTCCTTTTCATGTACATAAATCTCGGCATTTGGGCATTTATAATCGTTTTCGCAGTGATCGTTGTGAAGATGGGTGTGGATGATAATATCAATTTCTTCGGGTTTCATACCCCATTTTTCAAGCCCTTGTTCAAAGGTGTAGATCTTGCCCCCAATAGCCTTTTCCCGCTCTTCGGAAATTACAGGACTCATTTCACCTGTATCAACAAGAATTTTTTTATCCCCGCCTTCTATGTACCAGCAGTATATGGGGATGGTGAATTCTTTACCATTGTTGAACTGGTAGGTCATCATGCTTTTGTCAAAGACTTTTGTTCCCATTACTATGGGGTGGATTTTATATTTCATACTAATCTCTTTTGTCTATTAATATTGAGAATACAGTTAAGCCGCATAAGGCACCACTTCTTGTTCAATTTGCCCTTCAAATTCATCTTCAGCTATTGCCAGATCATAATGGTTTTGTAATCCCAGCCAGAATTGCGGAGACATTCCAAAATATCTTCCGAGTCGCAAGGCAATAGTTGCTGTTATTGAAATTTTACCTTTAATAATATCACCGATAAGATTCTCGGTAACATTTATAGATTCTGACAACTGACGTTTGCTTATTTCCATAGGCTTTAAAAATTCTTCAAAGAGGGTTTCACCAGGATGAATTGGAGAAATTTTTTTTTCAGCCATATAATCCTCCTTATTGACTAATGATAATCTGCTATTTCAACATTATAAGCATCATTATCTTTCCAATCAAAGCATATGCGCCATTGATCGTTTATTCTGATACTATACTGACCTTTTCGATCATGCTCCAATACTTCCAATCGGTTTCCAGGTGGAATGCGTAAAGCCAAAATTTCATTTGCTACATCTATCAGCCACATCTTTTCAGGATGAAGTAACCCGTGCATGCCACTCATGCACCAATTTT
>JAUCGD010000303.1 GCA_030377945.1 Desulfobacterales bacterium HSG17
TATTAGCTAGCGAATATTCTTACGTTTTGCCATTAAATAATTGAGCAAATAGACTCACGCAGGCTGAATAGTTATATGTCTGAATTAATATCATATTATTCAATATTTTATCAATAAATGAAAATTTTGTAGTTTATGAAAATACAATCACATTTTTTTTACAAATTAATCTAAATCAAGTTCTGATAAAAATGATAATGCCATTTCCAGTTCAATCATATCAAGTTCTAATTCCTTTGCCTTATCTCTGCAATCTTCACAAACTTCACTGAATTTTCGCATGTCTCCGCTGGTTTTCGAGTAAATTTGTTCTATGGCTTCCGGTTCAAAATCATTGTATTCCATGATGAAGTCTTCTACAATAATCGGATAAAGAGTCAAAATTTTTAGACGACTGACAATATCCGGATGTTCGTTTAATAAAAACGTCCTTACTTTGGGCAAACCGGTAAATATTATTGGTATCCGGGCGTCAATAATTCGCTTGAAGTATGGCCATACCCGTTTATCCAGGTCTGATGCTTCATCTATGATGATAACAAAACCGGAAAGTTCTTTAATCATTTTAAGATGTTTGGAGGTTCGTCTGTAAGTTGGTATGGCTTCATAATCCAGTTGCCGAAGGATTGAAGCAAGTATTTCGTGAATGTTGTCCAAAGATTCCAGACATATTCGTTTACGTTTTTTGGGAGTTATCAACTCTAAAAACTTTGTTTTACCGGCTCCGTAATTTCCTTCAATCAGTACACTGTTACCCCGATAAATCCGGTTGTAGATGGCACGCAGATACGATATACGCCGTTTGTCATTGATAAAATCAACTTTTCTTTTCATTTATTCCCCCCCTTTGTAAATTTGCATATGGCGCAATGCTGTCTTTGCGTTGATATCGGTCACAATCCATCATAAACGCATTAAAACGGGCAATTTCTTTATCTTTCCGGTTAACTAAACGAGTTGTATATTGATCGTATCTATCCTTGTTTTTATCGTATATTTCCTTAACTGCTTTAAGTGAAAGACCTTTTTGGAAGCGGAGAATCAAATCATTTATCTTAATCGACATATTTTTGTCCTGGAGAAATTCAATTATCAAATCAATTTCGCTCAATTTTATGCGAGTTTTAGTTTCATTTTTATTTTGCAGTTTTACAGATGGGCCCTGGCAGAAAGCCTCACCAAGAAAAATTCCATCTTCTTTATGTTCAAAAATAAGAAGTTTTCCATCACATTCTGAAATATATACCTGTGTGCTTTTATACGATTTGAATTTTTCTTTTTGGACTACTATATATTTTTGCTTATTATAAGTGATACTTCCTTTCCATACGGTTGCTTTCCTTTTTTTGAAACCGTATCTCATAAATACCTTTACATTCTCAGGATTGAATTCGATATATTCTGTATCGGACATATATTTCAGTAATTTTTCTTTTGGAATCCAGCTCATGACCTTGCCTTCCTCCTGAAAACGATGACTATTATCATTATGTTCATTACGATACGATTCGATTATTCTGCTTTTTTTTAATTCATGAATATTAATATCCAGAAAGGTTATTGTAACTTCGATTAACTTTCCATTTTTCCTGATTGTACCCGGTTCGGTTTTAACAATTTTATCTTGAAATTTTCTTATGATACTAATCTCGAAGTTATGGAGATGACGGTGAGAAGATTCCAGGTGAACTTTGTCTTTAGGTGCATTTACTCTTGAGAAATCCGGTTCCATATAAAATTTTTTCGGCATCGAATATTTGAGATTTAATTCCCGGATCGGACGTTTCAAATTGAGAAAGCCTTTGGCATTATCCGGTCTAATCCTGATTTTCTTATTCGGGAAGGGCGTGCTCAGTAAAAATTGAGTAAAAAGATCTACGGAGTTCAGACTGCTTTCCGAAAAATATATATCCAGAACAAACATATAGCGTGATCCTGTATCATAAAATTCGATAACTTGAGGTTTACGCCAGTGGCCCTTCTCATCCCGGATTTTCAAATAATGAAATTTACAACCGTCAACCTGCACCAAATCAAATACCGGTTCCGGATTAAAATAGGTGTCTGTTTTTTGATCTTCGTTGAAATCCGGTTTTTTAAGGTAAATATCCAAATTTTCTCGTTTTGCGTATGAACGTAAAGCATGCTGGGATATTTTTTGTTGAAAATCTTCTTCAAGCCATTTATGATAATTAGTGATGGTTCTGGCCTTTTGAGTAACAAAGATAAAGCGGGTATCATCCGAATCAGCCGATGCTTTCACCATCTCTATGAAATGTTTCTTAACTTCTTTGGAAAGTGAACGCTTTCGCCCGCTGCACCGACGACCTTCCATAATACCTTTTCCAGCCAAAATGAGGGGCTCTGGTATCACACCGGTCTTTTTATATTGATCAATATAATACTTTCTTGACTGGCGCTTAACAGCACCTTTTTTGTTCATTATTTTTTTATGAAGCAAACTCAAAAAACGGTCATCAAGCGGTAATGATGAAATATCAGATTTCTCTATTTTTTTCCCCACAATATCCTCTCTTTCATAATATTGTTCCAGTAAACAGCCGCTTCCAGCGAAGTCAACTGCCATTCGTCACTTTGGGCCATACGGATTTGGTAGAGCATCTTCATAACTGCCAAACGATAATTTTCACTGATTACTTCAATCCGATCCGAAGCTGGTAACGGTCTCTGCTTACCCAAATAATTTGAAATAAATTTCCGAATATGCCGGGCTGTCATATCATGACTCGATTTCAAGAATTCACGCCAAATTTTTCGTTGCTCAAAAGGTTCGAAATTTGTAAAAGGTCTTACTTGAGCTTCATTAAGAGGTAGCGATTCCCCAATTGGGGAAAGATTATCAATCACCACCGATGCTTCAATCAGCCGGTAAGTATGAGATTTTCCCATATCCCATCTGCTCCTGGTATACATTTCCAGTAAATCGAATCCCAGGGTTCGGTATAAACGGTTATCTCGAATTTCCTTCAATGCCTTGCCCACAGCATAAAAATTTCTCTGATTCGATTCGATAACTGATTCAAGACAGACCAATTGATCTTCGTAATGTTTCATTTCCGAACTCCCAAAGCCATGCCGATCATGTTAGTAATGGTTGCCGGATCGTGTTTTTCCATGTCTTCACCGGTTTTAAGAATACGTTTTTCCTCAATCATCGGTTTATCCGGAAGATCAAGAACTTGAAACACATAACCGTCAGAAGCAATCAATTGCTTATCAATCAGACCATTACGTGCCTCAATATATTCATCCAACAGCCAACCCAAAATGCTGCAAATCCTGTCATATCCGTACCAGGAAATACCATTTCGGTCGCCTGCCAGGCCGAGAAAAAAATACAGAACGCGTTCTTTATTGCTGAGGCTTTCATAAAAACCATCTCGTAAAAAACGATGTTCAAAAGCCGCAAAGCTGCCTTTGATTTTTTTTATTCGAGTCGGAACAAGAATTTTTTTGCTCATTGGAGTTCCTCCATATTAAAAAATATTTGATTCCAGATAAAATATTCATTAAACTGTTATGTGAATATAGTTGTGTCATACACGGAACTAAAAAAAAATTGATAATTTCAGGAATATGAAAGAAATAAGTATGTTGAATATGGTTTTAGCAGCAATCAAAATTGGTTGCAGTTGCTGCGGCACAATATTTGGCATATGTAAATCTTGTTATAGAAACCAAAAATATTGTAGTGATGAATGCCGAAAAGCAGGTTATCTGGAAAATCATAGAAGAGCTCAAAAAAAATATTCTTCAAAAGAAAAAAATAAGAAAAAGCATGCTGAAGATGAAGCAAAACGTCGGAAGAAAAAAAAGGGCGAAGAAGTAAAATCAAAAAATCAAGTAATAAAAATGTGTATGTGCATTATGATGCTTATGTATTCAACTTTGTTCCTGCTTGATCCTGATTGTAATAATGGGGTATGTGCCAAATGTGGAAAAGAATTTG
>JAUCGD010000304.1 GCA_030377945.1 Desulfobacterales bacterium HSG17
ACGGCTTGACCGCCTGCCGCCATATGTATTTGCTACTGTTAATGAAATAAAAATGGAGGCAAGGCATGCGGGGGAAGATATTATTGATCTGGGGATGGGAAATCCTGATCTTGGAACTCCTGAGCATATTGTTAACAAACTTACTGAAGCAGCCCAAAAACCACATAATCACCGCTATTCAGCTTCCATGGGAATACGGAAACTCAGAATGGCTATATCTGACTGGTATAAAAACAGGTATGATGTGGATATTGATCCTGAAAACGAGGCAATTGTCACCATTGGGGTTAAAGAGGGTATGTCTCACCTGATTCTGGTAGCGATCAGGCCCGGAGATGTTGTTTTTGCTCCCAATCCAACATATCCTATTCATCCTTATTCAACTATTATTGCAGGAGGGGATGTCAGGGGGATTCCTGTGGGACCTGATGAAGATTTTTTTAAAAACCTCATGGCTGCAACAAAACAGACCTGGCCAAGACCCAAGATACTTATAATAAGCTATCCCCATAATCCAACTACTGAAGTTGTTGATCTGGATTTTTTTCAAAAAATTGTGGATTATGCCAAAGAACATAATATAATGGTAATTCACGACTTTGCTTATGCAGACCTGACATTTGACGGTTATAAAGCTCCCAGTTTTCTTCAGGCCAAAGGAGCAAAGGATGTGGGAGTTGAATTTTTTTCCCTGTCCAAAAGTTATAGTATGCCCGGATGGAGGGTTGGGTTTTGCGTTGGCAATGCTGAAACCATAGCAGCCCTGCGCCGGATTAAAAGCTACCTGGATTATGGCGTGTTCCAGCCCATCCAGATAGCCTCAATTATTGCCTTAAAAGGAGATCAGAGCTGTGTTGAAGACATCAGACAGATTTACAAAACACGGCGGGATGCTCTTATTTCAGGTTTGAGCCGTGTTGGATGGGATATACCAAGCCCCAAAGGAACAATGTTTGTCTGGGCAAGAATTCCCGAACAGTTCAGGAAAATGGGTTCTGTTGAATTTTCCAAATTCCTGATACGTGAATCCCAGGTAGCCGTATCTCCAGGTTTGGGATTTGGAGAATATGGAGATGAATATGTCCGATTTGCCCTGATTGAAAATAATATGCGTATCAATCAGGCTGTCCGTGGGATAAAAAAAGTCATGTAAAAAGGAGTTATCCATATGAAAAAAATTAATGTGGGTTTGCTTGGATTTGGTACTGTTGGCGCAGGTGTTGCAAAGATATTGATTGAAAATAAAGATGTTCTCCATGCCAGGCTTGGAGTTGATCTAAATCTTAAATATATTGCTGATATTGATACAGAAACTGACAGGGGCATTCAACTGGCCCCCGGCATTCTTATAAATGATGCTGCCAGGGTTATTGATGATCCTGAAATTGATATAGTCGTTGAAATGATCGGGGGCCAGGGCATTGCAAAAGAGTTTATTTTAAGAGCCATTGATAATGGTAAACATGTGGTAACAGCCAATAAGGCGCTCTTAGCAGACCAGGGAAATGAGATTGTCAAGGCTGCTGAAACAAAAGGGGTGGAACTTGCCTATGAAGCAAGTGTGGGCGGATGTATGCCGATTATCAAATCTGTTCGTGAGTCACTTGTGGGTAACAGAATTAACTCCATGACCGGAATATTAAACGGTACATGTAATTATATTTTATCCAAAATCACAGATGACGGCAGCCCTTTTGAAGATGCTCTTGAACAGGCACAAAAAAAAGGTTTTGCTGAAGCAGATCCTACTTTGGATATTGAAGGTTTTGATACAGCTCATAAACTGGCTATTTTAAATTCCCTGGCCTATGGCATGGAAATCAACCTGAATGATATATATATAGAAGGGATTTCAAAGATTACCCCTCTGGATATAGCCTTTGCCTGGGAATTTGGATATAAGGTGAAACTGCTGGCAATCGGTAAATACAATGGAGATAGTGTTGAAGCCAGAATTCATCCTACCATGATCTCTCTTGATAACCCTTTATCCAATGTAAACGGCAGTTTAAATGCAGTAACCATATCTGCTGATGCAATAGGAGATATGATGCTCTACGGCCACGGGGCAGGCATGATGCCCACAGGAAGTGCGGTAGTTGGAGATATTGCAGATATTGCAAGAAATATAGTAACAGGGGCTAAAGGAAAAGTGCCAATTCTTTCATATCAGCCTGATTCTGTTAAAAAGATTCCTGTAATGCCTGTGGATGAAATATCTACCAACTATTATTTCCGGTTTGCAGCAGCAGACCGTCCCGGAGTTTTATCCAAAATAGCAGGGGTTTTAGGCAAGTTTAATATCAGTATTTCATCTGTTCACCAGAAAGGCCGGGAAATTGAAGGGTCGGTTCCCATTGTAATGCTGACCCATACAGCTAAAGAAGCAGATGTGAAAAAAGCCCTGGAAGAAATAACAAATCTTGAGGTAGTGACAGACAAACCGGTTCTAATTCGAATAGAAGAATAACAAACACCCCCCTTACCCCCCTCAAGGGGGGAATAAATAATAGAATCCCCCTTGAGGGTGAAATAATAATAAATCCCCCCTTGAGGGGGGCAGGGGGTGTTAAACTGAAAAGGAGTTCTTATGTATATTGTGTGTTCTGATCTGGAAGGAGTTTTTGTTCCTGAGATATGGATCAATGTGGCTGAAAAAACCGGAATTGAGGAACTTCGCCTGACAACCAGGGATATTTCCGATTATAATGTACTTATGAAAAAACGTCTTTCAATTCTGGAGAAAAATAATCTTAAAATCAAGGATATTACAGATGTAATTGCTACAATGAAGCCCCTGGACGGCGCACTTGAATTTATAGACTGGGTAAGGTCTCAAATCCCTTTGATCGTGGTTTCAGATACTTTTGTGCAGTTTGCAGGCCCTCTTATGAAACAACTGGGCTGGCCCACATTATTCTGCAATGAACTGGTCATAGAAAAAGACGGAACTGTTTCCGATTACAAACTTCGGCAGCAGGATGGAAAACGAAAAGTAGCTCAAGCATTAAAAACCATGAACTACAAAATCATTGCAATGGGAGATTCCTATAATGATATTACCATGATTAAGGAAGCAGAGCATGGGATTTTATTCAGGCCCCCTGAAAATGTTATAGCTGAATTTCCTGAATTTCCGGTTGTTAGCAAATATGATGAATTAAAGCCCATACTGGAAAAAATCCTTGCACAGGATGAAAGCTGAATTTTATGCTGACCCACAAAACAAAATACAGGATTATATACGGTGATACGGATAAAATGGGCATAGTGTATCATGCCAATTATCTGCGATGGTTTGAAATGGGCAGAACAGAATTGCTCAGGCATTTAGGTCTGCCCTATACAGAGATTGAAGCCAGGGGAATATTACTGCCTGTGGCAGAAGCATACTGCAAATATCTTCATCCAGCAAAATATGATGATATGATAATCATAGAAGCATCTATTGATACAGGTCTGCGCGCAGGCATAAAACTTGATTACTCCATAACACGGGAATCAGACGGGAAAAACCTGGTAACAGGATTTACCAAGCACGCCTGTATAACCCCTGAAGGAAAGGTTGTCAGACCCCCGCGTTTTTTTATGGATATAATAGCACAGCATCAAAATATTATTGATAAGGCAAACAAACTTGTAAATGTAATTAAGGATATTGCAAAGCAGACACCTCGACAGGGTGTAATGGGAGATATAGGAGGCTTTGGAGGACTTTTTTCTTTAAATATTGCCAATATTAACAATCCTGTGCTGGTCAGTTCAACAGATGGTGTTGGAACCAAACTTAAAATAGCCTTTATGATGGATAAGCATGATACCATCGGCATTGACCTAGTTGCCATGTGTGTTAACGATATAATTGTTCAAGGTGCAAAGCCCCTGTTTTTTTTAGATTATCTTGCCATGGGTTCCCTTGATAACAATGTAGCTGAAAAAATTATTACAGGTATTGCAACAGGA
>JAUCGD010000305.1 GCA_030377945.1 Desulfobacterales bacterium HSG17
GGACTGAAAAATGATTTTTGAAACTAATCAGATATTAAAAAAAGCTCTTTCTCTTCCATCTTTTGAAAGAGCAGGATTGATTGACCATCTTCTATCCAGTCTTGATATGCCTGATGAAAAGATTGACAGTTTCTTGCGAAAAGAAGTTGAATACAGAGTTGAAGCTTATAAAAAAGGTAACCTTAAATCTGTTTCCCTTGAACAGGTTTTGGCAAAATATCAAAGATGATAACAAATATTCGATTTATTGAACCGGCTCAAGCTGAACTTGATGCAGCAGTTGAATATTACAACTTTGAATCTCCCGGACTCGGAGATCAATTCCTGGTGGAAGTTCTCAAAGCAATTGACCGCATAAGCCAATTTCCTGAAGCCTGGCATCCATTTACTAAAAACACAAGACGTTGCCAGACACGACGATTTCCCTATGGGATTATCTATCAGATAATTGAAAATGAAATTCTTGTAGTATCTGTTGCCAATATGCACAGGAAACAGGATTACTGGACTGACAGGCTTTAGTCGCCATAGATAATGGTCTGGAGATTTTCCTGAAATCCGTGTTTCATCTTTAACCGGACTGTCTAAACACAGCAGGTTATTTTATATAATCTTCAAGCCTGGGCGGTGTTGCCACATACCCATAAAGGGGCTTCCATTCACACTGTGCAGTCAGTTCCACACCTCCCTGAATTACCGACACCGGTCGATCAGATGAAACCACCACAATAAGAAGATTGTCATGCTGTGCTGTAAAGCGAAGTGCTGAATTAAACCTGGCTCCCCTGGAACGGTCTTCCCCCGGAACTGCGGCCCCGTCAAGAAGACATGCAAAACCGTGGAGATGGAGATCCTTTCCAATATGAAGTGCTCCGTCAACCATTGACAGGGCTTTGGAAAGATCCAGGTGGTGCATGATTCGCAGATCAAGGGATTTTTCCAGGTGTTGGCCTGATGTTTTTATGGGTGTTTCATTAAGATCTATAACCAGGGTGCATCCGTGTCGCTGCTCCTGTGCATTATGTACAAGCTCTGAAATTATTTTAAACAGGGCATTTCCTTCTGAAGAATCAGCAAAAGATTCAAGCAGAGCTTCTTCAACCTGAACAAGCTTTGCTTTGCGTGTGGAAGAATGAAACTTGCCGTCAAAAAAACTGCAAACAAGCTGGCCGTTTAGCCTGAGAAAACCATGTCCACCCCTGAAATCTGCAAAAATACATGCCTGAGGCATTTTACCTACACCAATACCGATTATTGTTTTTGCATCGGAAATAAGCTTTCGTTCCGAATGCTCAACAGATGCAAGAAGCTTTCTTACATGTTTAAAATTTTTCAAATGAGGCTGCTCATATTTGGGAAACCTGGCAATAAAATTAATTTCGGAAATATAAATAGGTTCAGCAAAAACAAGCTGTCCCCTGGGCCATGACCCTTCTTCAAATGTTTCGGAAATGCCAAGCACTGCATCCAGGGTAGGATAAACTCGAATCTGGGTATCCCAGCCTATAATGCTGCTGCGTTCATCAACAATATAATCCCTGACTGCATGGGTTGAATATTCCCTGAGCACATATCCTGATGTACCGATACACGGAATATCCTTATTTGCCATATCTTGGGAAAGCAGCCATACAGCATGTTCAAGCCATCTTTCAGTGGGGCCCACAGAACACATGTCCGGGTGATGCTCTGTAAACCACATCTGGTAGGCAATGGAACGGGATCTGCCCCCATATGAAATTAATCCGGCAAGCTGAAGGTCTTTTTGATTAAGCACCTCAAATTGTTTTATATTATTGAGCTTGCTATGATCGTCTCTCCATTCATTGGAATCCAGGTACAACTCTTTTAATTTGGGCTCATGACCTTGAAGAAGATATTGCGGGTCATACACCAGAACCGGATCATCAGATTTAACAGCATAAATAAGAGCCACACGGCTTGGCTGTGAGAAATGCGAAAGTCCTTCCTTAAGGCCGTCAAATACATGAAAAATGCACTGGTTTTATATAGATGCCGCAGATAAGCTCTTGAGTAATTTTGGCAGGTATAGCACTGGCATTGGCTGTCTATGGGTTCTGTATCTGTTCTATGTACTGCATTGCTGATATTGATTGTTCCGTATTGTGTAAACAACTGACCGTTTCTTGCATTTCTGCTTGGCATAACGCAGTCAAACATGTCTGCACCGCGAGAAACCAGTTCCACAAGGTCTTGTGGAGTTCCCACGCCCATAATATATTTTGGTTTATCTTCAGGCAGCATGGGAAGGGAATATTGGGCCACCTCATACATCATTTCATTGGGTTCACCCACACTTAAGCCCCCAAGGGCATATCCGCTGAAATCAAGCTCGACAAGAGCATCTGCCGACCTTTTTCTAAGGTCTTCAAACATCCCGCCCTGCACAATCCCGAACAGGGCATTTTTCCCATTGGTCTTTTCCTGCCATGTATGCCTGCACCTTTTGGCCCAGCGCGTGGTCAGTTCCAGGGCATCTTCAGCCTCTTTTTTCTCTGCCGGATATTGAATGCACTGATCTAAGCACATGATAATATCCGAGTTCAGGCTTATCTGTACTTCAATGGATTTTTCAGGGGTTAAAAGGTGTTTTGAACCGTCTATATGGGATTGAAAGGAAAACCCTTGTTCTGTAATCTTTGAAAGTTTTGCAAGGGAAAAAACCTGAAAACCTCCGCTGTCCGTTAGAATAGGGCCTTTCCAGTGCATAAAGTCATGAAGCCCTGAAAACAGGTCTATAACCTCACATCCCGGCCTGAGATAAAGATGATAGGTATTACCCAGGATTACCTGGGCACCTGCATCAGTCAATTCTTCAGGGGAAAGGGATTTAACAGTTGCAAGGGTTCCCACAGGCATAAAAACCGGTGTTTTTATCCTGCCGTGAACAAGTTCCAGTTCTCCGGCTCTTGCCTTTGTTGTGCTTGATTTTGCTGTAATTTTAAATGGGTGTGACAAAAATTTGCTCCTATCAGGATAATCAGGATATATTATGATTAGCCTGTTATCCATAGTTATTTTTCTATGCAATAAACATTGCATCTCCATAACTGTAAAACCTGTAATCTGCCTTAACAGCTTCATTATAGGCATTTAATATATTTTCCCGGCCTGCAAAGGCTGATACCAGCATGAGCAGGGTGGATTCAGGCAGATGAAAATTGGTAAGCATGGCATTGACTGTTTTAAATTTATATCCAGGATAGATAAATAAATCGCAATTTCCTGTTCCCGGTTTAAGATTTCCACTTTCATCTGAAGCATATTCCAAGGTGCGGACAGATGTAGTTCCCACAGCAACAACACGGGCATTATTATTTTTTGCATTACTAACAGCCTTGGCAGTTTCTTCTGATATTGAAAACCATTCCGAGTGCATTTTATGCTCTCGAATATCTGGAACACGAACCGGGACAAATGTTCCATAACCAACATGAAGGGTAATATATACAACCTTTACCCCTTTGGCTTTTATCTTTTCAAGGAGTTCATGGGTAAAATGCAGGCCCGCAGTCGGCGCTGCAACAGCTCCTTTCTGGGAAGCATATACGGTCTGATAGGTATTTTTATCATCATATTCTGCCCCGTTCTCACGGTTTTTCAATATATAAGGAGAAAAACATGATAGAAAGAGTAGAGGCAGCTTTGGATAAGATCAGACCCATGCTTCAAAAAGACGGAGGCAATGTGGAACTTGTTGAAATCACTGATAACAATATTGTAAAAGTTCGTCTCCAGGGAGCCTGTGCAGGATGTCCCATGTCCCAAATGACTTTAAAAAACGGTATTGAACGGGTATTAAAACAGGAAATACCGGAAATCAAAGCTGTTGAATCAGCTTAAATCCAAAGAGATATACCAAAAATATATACCAAAAAAATATTATAGGTGGATATATGACAATTTCAAAAAAGATTGAGGCAACAATTACAAAATCC
>JAUCGD010000306.1 GCA_030377945.1 Desulfobacterales bacterium HSG17
TGAACCTGAACCCGAACCCGAACCCGAACCTGAACCTGAACCCGAACCCGGACCAATAGAAGATCTTCACATTGATGTTACAGTCCTTGAAGCAAAGGATATGATTGCTGATGATGAAGAATTGATAATACTGAATGTATGTGAATATGATGAATATTGCAGCGAGCAAGGTTATATTCCTGGCTCAGTTAATTATCCTTATAATTCCGGTATTCTTGAACAGCGCTTTGATGAACTGCCTGAAAACAGAGATATTTTAATTATTTGTGGAAGCGGTATACGCAGTAATCTGGCTGCACGATTTCTGGATGAACAAGGATTTGTTTTTGTATATGATATGATTGGCGGGATGGGTGAATGGAAATGGGAAACCCAAGCCTGTCAGGAACCTGTTGAGTATTTTCCTATGGCTGACGCTGGTGACGATCAAACTGTATTGGAAGGGGAAATGGTTCAACTGGACACTTCAAATTCATTTGTACCCTATTCTGAAATCAATACCTACCAATGGACTCAAACAAATGGTCCTTTGGTCAGTCTGTCAGATTCCAAGGAGCCTAATCCGACATTTACTGCATTGCCGGTTGATGCTGATGGTGCTGAACTTATTTTTGAATTCATGATAGAAAACGAAGACGGACTCCAGGATACTGATGTTATTGCAGTAACAATATCTGACAATGGAGTGCCTGATAATTCCGTACCTGTTGACAATACTGATGCAGCCACACCTGAGGAGAATACCACTGAAGATGATGCCGGTGACGGCGGTAGTGGAGGCGGTTGTTTTATCTCTGCTGCCGGTTCATGGATGGGTTGTTTTCTCAGTTTTTTCTAATACGGATTTGCCGGTTCCGGTACGTGCCTGGAACCGGTATAATAAAAATACAACATGGACTTTAAAATGTATAAATTTGACAGACTTGAATTTGCAGGCTCTCTTGGAGATCTGGGAACCTTAATCCCCCTTTCGGTAGCTCTTATGGTTATCACTGGGTTAGGTGTTACACCTGTTTTGATGATGGTTGGAATTTTTTATATTCTCAGCGGTCTTTATTTTAAACTCCCTGTTCCTGTGCAGCCGTTAAAGGTTGTATCTGCCATTGCCATTGCATTTCCTGAGCAGATTACCCTGCCTGTTATTGCAGCTTCAGGAATAATTTTTGGTATTATCCTGCTGGTTTTGGCTGTAACAGGTATTATTGACCGGCTTGCCAGATTTTTTACAAAACCCATAATGAGAGGCATACAGCTGGGGCTTGGCTTTGTTCTTATGAATAAAGGCATTGCACTTGTTATGAAACCGGAATTATTTATTCAGGATTCAGGTTCATTAATCTCTATTGCCGGAATGCCCTTAAATCTTATTATCGGCATAGCAGGATTTGCAACTGCCCTTATGCTGCTGTCAAGTAAACGTTTTCCTTCAGCTCTTGTACTTGTGTGTGCAGGTGCATTGAGTGGCATTTTATTCGGGGCATTTGAAAACATGAAAATCGCTTTAGGCCCCACACCTATAAAGATATACACCCCAGGGTACCAGGATTTTATCAATGCCTTTATACTTCTTGTCATACCCCAGATACCTTTAACCCTGGGCAATGCTGTTATGGGAACAACAGATACATGCTATTCGCTTTTTGGCAAAGGAAAAATAACAGAAAGAGCAAGTTACAAAGCCTTTGCAACAAGTATGGGTCTGATGAATTTATTTACAGGAATACTTGGAGCCATGCCCATGTGCCACGGTGCAGGGGGACTTGCAGCCCATTACAGGTTTGGTGCAAGAACTGGCGGTTCCAATATCATGATCGGGGCTGTATTTTTGTTTATTGCACTTGTTCTGGGCAAAATCGGAATTTCCCTGCTTACTGCCATTCCTAATTCTATTTTAGGCGTACTTTTAATATTTGCAGGTCTTGAGCTGGCACTTCTTGTAAAAGATGTAAAAGAAAAAAATGATCTTTTTATATCATTTCTTATTGCCGGTATCGGATTTGCGACTACTAATATGGGCATTGCCTTTTTTGTTGGAATTGTTACCATGCATTTGATGAAATGGAAAAAAATTGAATTGTAAGCACCTAAACAAAAGTTTTTTAACATTTTTCAGCCATGCTTCGCGAGTTTTCCGGGGGTGAAATCCAGAGAATAATGTCTTGGCTGTTATTAAAACCGGTTCAAGATTTTTTACAGAACTGTCAGATAAAATGAACCCAACTATCCAAATCCTCCTGCATTTTGAATAGTTCTAAAAATGTAACCGGTAACACAGGAGATTATTTATGAGCAGTGAAGAGATTAAGAAAAAAGATCCCATCGAAACTGTCAGCATTCAGGATATTAAGGCTGCACTGGATGATTCATCCGGTAAAAACAGGGCAATGTTCGTTTCTTTTATGGTATTTGAGGTGTACATGTTTATCACTATCGGGGCAGTCAGTGACTTGCAGTTGCTTGTTCCTGGAAGTGAAATCCATCTGCCCCTGATTAATATGAATATTCCCCTGTTCGGTTTTTTTATCATTGCCCCCATGTTTCTTTTGGCTGTCCATTTCAACCTGCTGTTCAATCTATTTCTTCACAGTCAGAAACTTTTCAGTTGGGGCGAACTGGTTGGACCCGCAGAAAAGAGATCGCTGCTTCAGCCTTTTTTGTTTAATTACCTTATCCGCTTTGAGCCGGGCCAGATTAATTTCTATGTGCTCCGGGTTATCCTTTATACCCTGGTATATTTTGGACCTTTGGCTTTACTGACATATACTCAGTACAAATTTTCAAGATACCATGATCCCTGTATGACCTTATGGCATTTATTTACAGTAATACTTGATCTTTTTTATCTCCTGTTTTACTGGCCGCGAATTTTAAATCCTGGTACAATAGATGACGAACATGAAGATCCTGCCGAATTTTTCAAATTTATCGTATCTTTTTTTCCCACAGCCTGGAAGATATTTACAGCTTCGGTTCCATTTTTGGTTTTGAGTGCTGCCGTATTTTGGATAATTCAATCAGAACCTGATAGCTTGAAATTAAGTAATACCTTTACATTACTTCTACTGTTTACTTTACCGGTATATCTGACAATAGTTTTTTGGGACTGGAAAGAACTTAAATGTCAGAGGTTTTTTAAAATTATTTGGATAATCACATGGAAAAATCTGATATTTTTACCATCTTTATTAATTTTTTCTTTCTATATAGCTGAGAGACTCTCTGTATTTGGTGGTTTTGTTTTACCGGCAATAGTAATAATATGGCTTCTATGCATATATCCACCGTATATAATTGTAATTTTGCGGAACTGGCAGCATAAAGGACATATCAATATACTTTGGACTTGTATATGGAAGTTTCTGTTGTTTTCACTGCCGTTTGTTATCTCGCTTTCTCCTTTAATTTTTATTACAGATCCCAAACTATTTGGCTACATTAGTGTTCTGTTGTTTTTGAATCCCCTGTATCCCTATTTCCTGCTTGCATTCCTTGCATATCCCCTGCTTGCATTCCTTGCATATTTGTTCCTGATTTTGAAGGAATGGGAGGTTATTAAATCTCAACATTTTATAAAAAGAGCCTGGACAGTTATTTGGAAAGCCCTGTTACTTTTACCAGTTTGGAAATTCTTTTTATGGATCTATACTAAATCTAAAACACCGAAAGCAAACTGTAAGCAATTATGTAAAAAAATGTCATCAGGAATATTGCTGGTCAATTATTCTGTCCAAAAAACCAATTATCCTTTTATTTTCAAGACTATCATGTGTTTTATCGCAATTACAAACTTTCTGTTAATTCTGTTTCTGCCGATATATGATTTATTTCCAACAAAATATATTACTCCTGTATTGCCGCACCTGGAGATAACTGAAACAACACTGGTTGCCAGAGAACCTGGAGAAACGATTATGACGTATTTATTAAAAAATAATATAAATAAGGAATCAAAGGA
>JAUCGD010000307.1 GCA_030377945.1 Desulfobacterales bacterium HSG17
GGATATTTGTTTGCAGCAGGGGCTGCTCTCACCTGGTCATGCTATTCACTTTTTACAAAAAAGGTACCGCCCTTTTCAACTGCTGCTGTTGGTGCATTCTGTCTTATCTCCGGGATATTATCATTAGGTATTCATTTTATAATGGAGCCTGCATATATACCGACACAGCGCGACTGGATGTATCTCATTCTTTTAGGCACAGGCCCTCTTGGTGCTGCATTTTTTACATGGGATGCTGCCATGAAAAAAGGCGATCCCAGGATAATAGGCTCTCTTTCTTATCTCACTCCCCTGACTTCCACTCTTGTCCTGGTTGTTCTGGGCGGGCATGAATTTAAATGGATAACAGGTGTTGCAATGGTTCTTATTGTTGCAGGAGCTTTGATAGGATCTCTTGATCTCATCCGTCCTCAAAGGAAAAGCCCTGATTCCAATGCCTTTGAGCAGGCACCAAGAACAGCAAAAATAGAAACAGCATAAATTAGAAACAGCATAAGTTTATAAATAGATTAAAACATCTGCAATATGCAGAAAAAAACAAAGGAGAATTAAAATGAATAAATCAAGTCAATCAAAAATCCACAAACTGCTTGGGGAGCAACTGGATAAAAAAGTATTCCTGGGAGCTGCTGCCCTTGCCATGCCTTTTCTGCTTCTCGGAGGTCTTTTTCCTGAACTGTTGGGAGAATTCAGTAATACAGCTTTTAAATATATTACTGGATCATGGAGCTGGCTTTACCTGATAACATGTTCTGCTTTTGTGGTTATATGCTTTGGCATTGCTCTGTCTCCTTTTGGCAAGGTGCGTCTGGGTAAGGATGATGAAAAACCTGAATTCAGTTTTCTGAGTTGGTTTGCCATGCTCTTTTCCGCAGGAATGGGAATCGGTCTGGTTTTCTGGGGCGTTGCTGAGCCAATGTATCATTTTATGGGCCCGCCAACAGGTACAGGAGGAACACCTGAGGCAGCACGCACAGCTTTTAATATTTTTTTCTTTCACTGGGGTTTTCATGCCTGGGCTACCTATATTATTGTCGGGCTTCCAATGGCATATTTCCAGTTTCGCAAAGGGCAGCCAGCCACTATTTCAGCATGTCTGCAATGCCTGGAACCGTCAGGAAACGGAATTCTTTCTAAAATATTCAAACCTTTTTTTAACAATGGAAACGGAGCAGGTTTAAAACTCATTAACATACTTGCTATCTGGGCAACTATAATGGGTGTTGTTACATCCCTGGGAATGGGCGCACTTCAGATTAACAGCGGTCTTTCACATGCAATGGGCATTCCATCAGGCCCCACAACCTCTGCAATAATAATTGCTGTAATTACCCTGTTATTTATTATTTCAGCTCTTACAGGAGTGAGCAAAGGAATAAAAACCCTGTCTTTGATTAATGTCGCCTTGATGACCGTGCTGCTTATTTTCTTTTTCTCATTCGGGCCATTTAAATTCCTGGCAGCGACATTTTTTACTGCTCTGTCTGACTATGTTGTAAACCTTATTCCCATGTCAACAAGCCTGGAACTTTTTGACAATCCCGGATGGACCAAAAGCTGGACTGTATTTTACTGGGCATGGTGGGTTGCATGGGCACCTTTTGTCGGTGCATTTATCGCCAGAATTTCACGGGGCCGGACAATTCGCGAATTTATCCTGGTTGTTATGATCGCTCCTCCTCTTTTCTCATATATCTTCTGTACAGGGCTTGGTGGAACAGCAGTTCATCTGGATCTTTTTGCCAACGGAGCCATAGGTGAAATGGTTAAAACAAACATGGAAGGTGCATTATTTGAAACCCTGAGCAATCTGCCTTTTTACCTTCTCCTGGTAACATTTACAAATATTCTTATTGCATCCTTTTTCATAACTTCAGCAGATTCCGCAACATTTGTAATAAGCAGATTTTCCAGCGGAGGTCTTGAAACAAAAGATCCCAAAGCAGCTAACCGCCTGATAATATTCTGGGGCGTGGTATTGGGAGGTCTGGCCATAGTACTGATCTACTCTGGCGGATTAAAAGCCTTGCAGACAGCTTCAATAGTAGGAGCTTTTCCCTTTATGTTTATCATGTACCTGCTAATTGCAGCAGTTATTAAAGACCTGGTACAAAGCAGGAAAACAGTGGAAGACAGCGAACAAATAATAGTAAATAGCCCTAGAACGACACTTAGCCCTGAAAGGGCAAATTAATACAGCCCAGGCCAGCGGCCTGGGATTAGAATTATTAAATTATTAAAAAATTTCAATTATATAAAGGAGTAATATCATGAATACAAAAGCACAGGAAATGTTTGAGGCAGCAGTAAATATTGAAAGAGAATATAATTTTAAAGCAGCAAAAAAAGCTTATGAAAAAATAGTTTCAGGTTTTCCAGGTTCTGTTCAGGCTGATAAAGCATCCTGGAGAATACCGGCTGTTGAAACATTGATTGAAGAAAAAAAGATTTACCAGAGAATTGATTGGACTGCAAAAAAGGTTTTAAGCGATATAGGGATGAATATTGCTGAAAATGAAAAACTCATGGAAATTCTCATGGGTGCTGATGCCATTGACTTTGATAATGAAAAAGCCTTGTTTATTCCTTTAAAACCCGATTATGTGGAACGCTGCCTTGAAATGGTTCCCAGGGAATTTGCAGGAGATCCCGGGGTTAACAGTTTTGGAACAGGTGCAACTCCTCCTTTTCTTAAAAGGGTAAATGATGACGAACTTCGCCCTGCAAACCAAAAGGAATTTGAGGATATTGTAAGGGCAGTTGGAGAGCAGTCTGATATTGTGGATATATTCAGTGTTCCTGTTCAGACTGACAAAAGCACTTCAGATTTTGAATGCGCCCGGATAATGGATCACGGTTTTTCCGGTTTAAAAATGATCTCAACCAAAAATATGAAAGATGAAGAGATAAGGTCATTCAGTGGAAGAGGAGACTGGCTGGACGGTACAACCCTGATATCCTCTCTCAGCCCAATGAATACTATGGTGAACTCATTTATCCGCAGCGCAGAAGCAGGAAACAACCTTTTACTTCTGGATCTGTCCATTGCAGGTTTTTCAGCACCACACAGCCCTGAATCCCTGCTGACCCTGATTCATGCACAGGAAATGTTTATGATGGTTCTGGCTCAGACCATAAATCCGGGGATCACCTGTGTACACGGAGGAATTCCCGGAGTAACCGAAAGCGGAGGCGATCTGTCATATACATCTCTTTCACAACCTCTGACCAACACGGCAATGGCTCGCCTGAACCAGTGGATAACAAAATTTCCTTCAGCACAATCAGGTGGAAGCACCAGCCAGACAGATGATCTTGAAAAGGCAGTGGAAGAATCTGAAGCCAGCAGAAATATGATGCGTCAGTATGGAACCCATATAGTACGCCATGCCCTGGGAGCAATGGGCAGCCTCAACTTTTTCAGCCTGGAGAAATTCAACGAAGACTGCGAAAGAGAAGCAAGTGCAAGAAAAGAATTTGCCAGAAATCAGCGCCCGGAAACCGGCATTCTACCTATTGAACTTCCGGCTGACCTCCAGGCATTTGAAGCCATAAGAGATATGGCAGAAAAGGGAAATCCCAGATCAACGGATCATACCCTGCAAAATGTTAAATCTTTTATGGATTGGGAAAACCGTGTGGAAGAAGCAGAACAAGAAAAAGCCGGATTTTTTCAACCAAAAGCAGCGTAAACCGTTACATCTCATGTAGGGGCAGTGCCCCCGTGCCTGCCCTTGAGAGAGGGATTATGTTGATAAGGGAATTTCTAACAAACAAATTACCTGATTACAAATTTGTAGGGTGCGTTAGGCGATTGTTAGCTAGTGAATATTCTTACGCTTTTACTTCAAAAAAATAAATTAATATAATAACGATACTTTGTATTTACTTGATTTACTTCTATATATTCTTATGAAAATTTATAGATACAGGTTTCATCAT
>JAUCGD010000308.1 GCA_030377945.1 Desulfobacterales bacterium HSG17
TAGCACGGGAATAAATTCCCGCGCTATTTTCTTTCGTCCCTCTGGGACTTAAATAGTTGATTAAAATATGAAAAAGTCCCAGAGGGACGAAAGAGAATAGCCCGGCAGTTTACTGCCGGGTGAAACTTGAGATTATTTTTAATATTTTCCAATAATTCCTAGGAGAAAAAAATTATGAAATGTGATATAATTCTAACCCGGCAAAAAGACAAATATATTGCAAAGCCTAAAGACTGGCCTGATATCACAGTTAGAGAAAGCACGCGGGATCAAGCCATTGACCAGGTAAAAAAACAACTCACAGAATATCTGGCAGAAGATACGGAGATTGTTCAGATTGAAGTTCCTGTTCCTTTGTCTTCTCATAAGGCCAATCCCTGGACAGATAATTTTGGTAAATTAAAAGATAATTCTTCATTTGATGATTTACAGGCCAGGATGGCAGGATGTCGGCAAAAAACAGATTGAACACAGAAAACCAAATTTGATAAAAAGGCTATCCACTTAAGCTGCGACACCTTTAGATAAAGTCGTTGGCAAACCGGACTTCTAAAATTTGGAGCATTAATAAAAGTTTTTCATTTCCAGGCTGCTCGTTCCCAAACTCCAGTTTGGGAACGAGGTCTTGGAAGCTCCGCTTCCTATAATAGCAAGCAGAGCTTGCTATCGTGCGTTCCCAAGCGTTCGACTGAGCTCACGCCGAAGTCAGGAGCTTGGGAACGAGCTAAACGAGCTATACCTTAAAATTATTGAAATGAAAAACTTTTGACTTATTTATGAACCATAACTGTGCAGTCCTGGTAACAGGTTAACACCGAAATAGGTAAACAGGACTGCTGCAAAGCCTAGCATGGAAAAAACAGCAACCCGCTTTCCCCTCCATCCTCTCATAAAACGCAGATGTAATAATGCAGCGTAAATCAACCAGGTAATCAGCGACCATGTTTCCTTGGGGTCCCAGCCCCAATAACGGCCCCATGCAGAATTGGCCCATACTGCGCCTGTAATAATCCCTGCTGATAGAAACAAAAAACCAAACATTACCATCTGGTGAATCAGACTGTCCAGTACACGATTCTCAGGAATTCTTGATAATAAATGCCCTTTATCGGATTTTGGCTTAATCATGAACATCAGGCTTAACCCTGAAGCAATAGCAAAGGCAGCATAACCGATAAAGCAGGTCATTACATGGGCTATCAGCCAGTTGCTTTTCAGAGCGGGCAGCAGCGGCTGGATACGGTCACTTATGTCTGGTGATAATGACGCATACGCCATTGCCAGGAAAGCAAGGGGCATTGCAAAAGCGCCAATGGCCTGCTGATCGTAGTAATGTTCCATAAAAAGATAAAGAACTGCAATAGCCAGTGCGAAAAAAACCAGGGATTCATACAGGTTGGAAAGGGGAACATGCCCGATGCCCAGCTGGTAAGATTCAATCCAGCGCATTCCAAACCCTATGATATTTCCGACAATTCCAATTGATGCAACCCATGATGCCAGACGGTTAGGCCGGGCTTTTTGAAAAATCAGTGCCGCAATATAAATACAGGCTGAAAGGCCGTATATAAATGTCGTTATTGAGAGTATTTGTGAACTGTTCATCTTTGATTTTTCCTTTCAATTTAAAAAAAATTATTTTCCAAGCTGCTGAAGATTCGCACTCATTTTACCAATCATAATTTCAAAACCGATGGGATTACGGCTTGTAGTACCGAATATTTGAATACGGCTGCTGTTGGAAGCAGCCTGTACATCTATCATAATTTTCTGGTGAGGTATAAGAAAAGTCACCCAGCAGCCGGCAATCAACAAAATAAACCCGGCATAAACAATCGGTACTCCGGGATCGCTGGTGACTTGAAGACCTGTATAAAATTCTTTTTCAAGCTCTTTCACCAAAATTACCCATTCACCTTTTCGCATCTTATCAAAAGAGGGAAATCGAAGGGCAGGGCTATTTCAACAGATGCTTTCCCAGGTTTTGTCAGAACACCCATAACCGCTTCACCTAATTCGCTATTCTTGAAATGATAATCCTGATTATACTGGCCCAAGGTAAATTTTCCTCCTTTATCAGGCAGTTCCACAGATTGTCCCACAGTTAAATTATGCTGAACAGATACTCCCGTGTCTTTATTTGTGAAGGATAAATTTACATTGTTTGGCGGCATTGAACCGTAACTGGATTGGAAAAAATTGATGCCCTTGTATCTCAGGGGATCATTGACAATAATATCTTTTTCAAGAACATTTTGGTTTTTTTCCAGAATAACAAGACTGGAACGGTATTCTTTTGGAGCGCCTGTTTCGTAAAAACTGACATCAAAGTCGTCGCATCGAATTTCAAATCCGAGTTCTTTTACAGATTTACCGTTCATCAACCGGATACGATCCACACTGCCGCCTTCAGGAATATTAACAAAACCTTCAAACCCAACAAATGATCCTAACAAGGCACCTGACAATACAAAAACTATGCTTAAATGGACAATGGGAACGCCAAGCCGGGTCCATCGCCCTTTTTCAGCAATTATTCGAAATCCGTTTTCAAGGGATTCAACCCTGAATTTTTTAAATTTTTGTTTGATGTATGCCCTGTAATCTGAATCAAGTTCCCCGTATTCCCGATGATCTGAAAATTCTGCAATTGACTGTTTTTTTCCAGCCAGGCTGAACTTAAGATTCTGCGAAGAAATAATTTTCCAGGTTCCGGGCCAGCGATTCAGGGTACAGACAATAATATTTACTGCTAACAGCACTATGAGTGTTTTAAACCACCAGGAATAGTACATGTTGAACAGGTCAAAAACAAATAACAGGCGGTACACAAACTCACCATAGGCATTCACATATGCAGACGGTTCTGCGTTTTGAGGGATCAAAGTGCCAATAATAGAAGTGGCGGCAAGCAGTACCAAAATCACTACGGTCAATTTGATTGATGCAAAAAAAATTTGTAAAACAGCTCCAAAGCCGCTGTTCTTTTTTTCTTTAGTCATTAAAGTTTTATCCTTTTCCTGATATTTTTTATCTTGGTTTCGGTTCATATGACTTAGTTTAAATAATTACCTATATTATAAGTAAATTCATTTAATTTATTCCCTGTATCTTCAAGAATAATATCCTTTGCTTTCTCAATAATATCCCTTTCTAACTGACGAATACGCTCCCTTGAAATTCCATGACGATCAGCCAGGTTTTGCAGGGTAACGGGGCTGTCTGTAAAGATCCGTAATTCAAGAATATCAAGTTCTCTTTTGTTTAACTCCTTTTTTAAGACATTAATTTTTTTATGAAGAAGATTTTCAATTTCTTTTTTGAATACCTGATCCTCAACAGCGATAGATCCATCACCAAAAAAATCAATCTTTTCCGTATCTGAATCATTATTTATAAAGTCGTTTAAAGAAACATCAGGACTATTAAGCCGCTGGTCCATATTCAGTATTTCCTGTTCAGGAATTCCCATATTTTCAGAAATGAGGTTTGATTGGGGAGCAATACCCATTTTTACAAGTTTTTGTTTTTCTTTGTTAAGATTAAAGAAAAGTTTTTTTTGGACCTGGGTAGTCCCGATTTTCACCATACTCTGATTCTTAATTATATAACTGAAAATATAAGATTTTATCCAAAATGCCGCATAATAGGAAAATTTTACATTTTTTGAGTGATCAAATTTTCTGACAGCCAGAATAAGGCCGATATTTCCTTCCTGGATCAAATCAAATAAATTATTTAATTTCCAGTCTTTCTGAAATTTCGCAGCAATTTTTACAACAAGCCTGAGATTGGAAGTAATTAGAATATGCACAGCATCCTTGTCATTATTTTCCTGAATTCTAACAGCAAGCTCTTTTTCTTTTTCTCTTGAAAGAAGTTTATACTGCCCGGCTTCAGCAAAATAGCTCTGAAGAGTATCAAATTCGTTTGAACCTTTAA
>JAUCGD010000309.1 GCA_030377945.1 Desulfobacterales bacterium HSG17
CTTTATAAAAGCGAAAATTATAAGAGTAATAATCAAGAACATAAAAGAATTGTCAATGAAATCGCAAATAGAGCATTTCTGACTAAAAAAGCTAACTTGCGAGCTTCAAATGCTTACCCCGAGAAATATTTACCTAAAGTATTGGAAAATTATCCCCAAGCACTTAAATCTCAATTTATACCTGATAATTCTGATCTTTGGAATATTGAAAATTACGAAGATTTTATTAAAGAGCGCAGGAAAAAACTTGCTTCAGCAATAAACGACTTTATGGACAACCTTTTGCAGGAGGAAAAGTCTAAAATTATAGTTGAAAATGTCAATAATCTAATTAAAAATGGTGAAAGTGAAACAGTAGAATTTAAGTCTTCTTTAAGATGGGATTCCCAACAAAAAAATATAAATAAATTACTTGGGAAAGTAATTGTAAAAACACTTGCAGGCTTTTTAAATGCGAATGGAGGTAAATTAATCATTGGTGTAGATGATAATGGTAACATTATTGGCTTAGATAATGATTATAAAACCTTGAAAAAAATGAATCGAGACGGATATGAATTATTCTTAACTCAACTTTATTCTCAAAATATCGGCAAAGAATTTTATCAGTACATTCATATTACTTTTCACGATTTTAATGGAAAAGATGTGTGTTTAATAAGTATTGAATCAAGCTCAAAACCAGTATATGTAAAGGATGGAAATGAAGAAAAATTTTTCCTAAGAACAGGTAATTCAACACAACAATTAAATGCTAAGGAAACAGTTTTTTATGCTTCATCTCATTGGACTAAAGAATAGTATTGCGTTAAAACAACACCTAACCCGGCGCTGAACTCGGACGCAAAAGGGTTCCGGTCGCTAGCGCTCCCTACACCCTTTTACGCCGGTTAGCTTAACGTTATATGGTTTGAAATTATAAAACACTATAAATACTATTGATATTGCTATGACTTATGAATAATAAAAGTATCAATTATTTCACAGGTCAACAAGACCACAAATAAGGTAACACAATGTCTGATGTAACCAGAAGAAAATTTCTCAGTGCGGCGGCGGGCAGTACAGCCCTGGTTGTATTAAAACCATCAGGGCTTTTTGCAGCACAAAAAAAATTTGAAATATTACCGTCACCTTCAACAGATGGAAGTAAATCATTGATGTCTGCGTTGAAAAACCGCAAATCCACACGCTCATTCAGCAACAAACCATTACCTCAACAGGTTTTGTCTGATCTTCTCTGGGCAGCTTTTGGAGTCAACCGACCGGAAACAGGAGATCGCACAGCACCATCACCTATGAGCAGTCAGGAAATAGAAATATATGTGGTTACAGCTAAAGGACTATATCTGTATGATGCCCGGTTCCATCAGCTGGTACAACTTTCAACTGAAGATATCCGTAGCTATTGTGGAACACAGGGCTTCGTAGCGCACGCTCCACTTAATCTGATCTATGTTGCTGATTTTTCAAAATTAGGAAACAAGAATGATGACAAGAAAATGTTTTATTCAGCCGCCGATACAGGATTCATAAGCCAGAACGTATATCTTTTCTGTGCTGCTTTTGGGTTGGGAACAGTCGTGCGAGACTGGATTGACAGATCATCACTTGCAGTAAAAATTAATCTCAGAGAAGACCAGAGGATCATCCTTGCTCAAAGTGTTGGATATCCAAAATAAGAATTCTATCATGATCTTGGACTATTCTGAAGATATGGCAAGTAGAAACACCATATAACCCGGCGCTGAACTCGGACGCAAAAGGGTTCCGGTCGCTATCGCTCCCTACACCCTTTTGCGCCGGTTAGCTTAGCGTTATGTGGTATTTTGATAATTAAATAGAATATTCCGCCATTTAGTATATCTACTACAAATTTAAGATGATATGAACATCAAATTTCAATATAGCATCTTAGCCCAACAATTATTTGGGAGTTTTGCTTCATTTTTCTATTGCTTTCATATTCTAAGTGTTATAAATCTTGTCAAGAAGAGGTAACGAAAGTCCTGTTATTTGACTAAATCAAATTTAACTAATTGATTTAATTAAAATGTTAAATATAATGATTGCTCAAAAATATTAACAATCAATATATTATAAATTTAATAATGGGTAATAGCGTTACATATGACAAATAATAGCTTTGGAGTAACCCAATTTTTTTCAGCATATTGAGTTTGCGGGATTTAATAATTTTAATAGGTTAAATTATTATTAATCTGATTTTTATATTTATGTAATGAGTTATTGATTAATATATGATACTATTTACACCCAAAATTTATGCTAAGTGGTTTATGTTTTGAAATGATTGATACTGATTTTGATGAATATGCTGGTTATCATGGTACTACAATTGAAAGATGGTTATCAATAAAAGAAAAAAATACTTTTGATTTAGGTGAAGGTGAACGTGGCACGGGAGCATATTTTTGGGAAAATAATATTTATGCAAGATCTTTAGCTGTTGCTTGGTATGTTACAGCGAAAAGAAGGGGTGAATATAGTAAGGATAAAAACCAAAGCTGTGCAATAGTTTGGGCTAAAATAAGAGTTAATGAAAATGATATTATTGATCTTGCTGCCTCTGAATATCGCAGTTATTTATATGAATTATTAAAAATGGCAGACTATTCTGACAGCAGAGAAGAAGCACATAAGTTGTATGATGAACTTTATGATAGAGTTGAAGATATTTTAGGACGCAAAATAAAATTAGTTATTGCAACAGTTCACCCTCCAAGTTCAAAAGGGGTAAAAGTTTACCCTACACAAACCATTGGAATGGCCCCATGCTATATTGTTAGAGACTCAGCATGTATTATTGATTTGTCATGCGAAGAAATTGAAGATTTCAATGTTAGCAATATTGAGGAAACAAAGAAAATATTGGAGAAAATTAAAAATGAGACATAGCCAAGAAGTACATAAAGCAATGCAAAAAGCTTTTAAAGAATTGTTAGCATTGGACCCTCAAGAATTGAGGGACAGGCTTAAAAAAAGAGAGACAGGTACGATTGGTTATTTAATGCGTGATACGGGTACCATAGATTTTCTGTATAAATATCAAGTATATGAAGAAAAATATTACTATTTAGATATAACAGAAGATATTAAGCCGCACAGAATAATCCGTTCTTGGCAAGCTTACCAAGAATCAGATGATTATATTATAACAGAAACAGATATGAGTTGGTTGGAAGCAGCATGAAATCTGAATTTAAATTTGAGTCATATAAAATTGACACTTTAAAATTAAATACTGCTAAGACAGTAGAATTATTGAATTTTAATGGAAATATTCCGACAGAAAAATGGGAAATAGATATACGAATTAGAACACCTCAATATTTGAAGAGTAAATCCTCATATATTAGCGGTTTAAATATTGTGCTGAATGTTTTAGGTGATAGCGAAGATGAAAAGGAATCAAATTCCCTAATAAATATTGAAGCTGGGATATCTGGCTTATTTAAAGTAAAAAATGATAGATTTTTAGAGGGTAGTGAAAAAAATATTGTTTTAATTCACTTTCCAGCGTTGTTGTTTCCATATTTGAGAAGTGCGCTTACAGGATTGATAGCTAACGCTGGTTTAGGGACATTTATTTTCCCTTTGATAAACATTCCGGGGTTAATAAAAGAGTCTATGAAAGATATCGAAATACAAGTAATTGAATAAACAAAAACAGTAAATATCATTTTCTATGAATATAGAAAAATATTTTCTCGTATTATTCCATCCTGTCAGAAAAATATCTATCCTAAATAATATATTGCAAAATTGAATTAGTAGTTATTAAAACCACATAACCCGGCGCTGAACTCGGACGCAAAAGGGTTCCGGTCGCTATCGCTCCCTCCACCCTTTTGCGCCGGTTAGCTTAGCGTTGGGCTGCTCATTTAGAATTGATATTTTAAATAAACTAAGATAGTT
>JAUCGD010000310.1 GCA_030377945.1 Desulfobacterales bacterium HSG17
TAACAGGTCAGGTTCTTGAAGCGGAAAGCAGCTCTCTACTGATAAATCTTGATCCTGAAAATATTGGCGGAGCCAGCCCTGATTATATAACAACCTTTACTGAAGGAAATCAGCCTGTTAGCATCACTGATACTGCTGTTATTGAAGATAATGAAGGTATTGGTATTAATTATCTAACCGTTACCATCACAAATCCACAACCCGGTGACATATTAACGGCCGACACCAGTGGAACTAATATTATTTTCCAATACGATCAAACCCGCCTTACTTTAACAGGTATGAATCCCGGAGGACTGGAAGCAGCACAAAATTATCAGCAGGTATTACAGACAATACAATTCAGCAATCCCGGAACAAATCCTGATACCACCCGGAGAATCATAGAGTTTACAGCATTTTCAGGACAAAACCAAGGTGATACTGCCAATAATACAGCCAGCAATACAGTTAGATGCTTTCTGACAATTATATCGGTTAATTCCTCTCCTGTTAACACAATACCAAGTGTACAGATGACTCCTAAAAATGTTAACCTGATATTTAACAGCAATAATGGAAACAGAATATCTGTAAGTGATGAAGAAGCAGAAGCCGGAGAGATCCAGGTATCTTTGACCATTAACAGGGGCAGCTTAAGTCTGACCGGAGATTCAGGTTCCCGGATAAGCGGAAACAACACAGCCGGTATTGTTCTTACCGGCACTATTGCACAGGTAAATTCAGAACTTGACGGATTAAAATATGAGCCTGAAACTGACTGGTTTGGAAAGGTTTATCTTAATATTGAAACCAGTGATCTGGGATATTCCGGTATCCCTGGGCCTTTGACTGACCTTGATATTATTGAAATAACAGTGGGAGTTACAACCGGTCCAAGTGAAGAACCTGATGCAGTATTTAATGAAGGGGAAACCGTTATTCTGGATGCTTTCACTTCAATCGGTGAAATGAAAAACTATGAATGGTCACAAATTTCAGGACCAGGGGTTTATTTATCGGACAATACCATTGCCAGTCCATCCTTTGTTGCTCCCATAGTCATCTCACAGGAAGCCATACTTATATTTGAGCTTAAATCCGAAAATCAGGAAGGTGCAAAATTTACAACCCGGATTGTTATTCAGATAAATGATAATGGAATTATCGGTTTTCCTGAAGATGTTCTGACATTCAGGCCTAACACCACAACTGAAATGGGTATAAAAATTATAGAGGGTGAACTTATAAGCATCAGGGGTATTAATCCTGATGAAATTGAAGTCTTTGAAAACAAACCTGAAAATCTGATTTACGGCCTGATAAATATGCAGATCAGGATTTTGAATCCAACAATGGGAGCAATTGCTGAAATATATTTTTCCGAACCTGTCAGCAATGAATTCAGATGCTTTGGATTTTATGAAAACTCAGGGTGGTCTGACCATGGCGACAATTCCGTATTCAGCGAAGATAACCGCCATATAACATTATATATAAGTGATTATCCTGAAAATGGTAATATACCAGAAAATAGTATTATAAATGATACATCCGGCCTTGGAAAGCCTTCCGCAATAACAGATAGCGGGGCAGGTGACAGCGGCGGCGGATGTTTTATTATTGTATCGGATCTGAAAAACAATTTGAATCCTTTTTAAAAGAAAGCTCATTAATCATGCCCGGAAAAATGTTTATTCCCAAAAAAGTTACTGCAATCCTGGTTTATCTTCGTCCTTTTCTTGTTTTTAGCGGTATGCTCTGCGCCATTGGAGTTATGTGGAACCGCAATCCAATATTATATACCCTGGGAGTATCCCTTTTATTTCTGTCCATGACCTTTGATCTTGTTGACGGATGGTTTTCAGCCCGGTTCCGTCCTCATCCTATTATGGCACGCCTTGCAGACAGGATCATGGATAAAATTGTATATTCCATTATTTTTCCCCTTGTTGCTGTTGGTATAATGTGGCGTCTTATTTTCATTTCATCAGGCCATACCCGTATTGAGTTATTACATGCAATTTTTGTTATGCTGCTTTGTATTGCCGTGCTGGTTAGGGATAATTTTGCAAGTTTTATGAGAAATTTTGCCATAAGACAGGGACATGAACCTGAAGCAAGCGAATTTACAAGACTCAGAACCATTGTGGCCGCTCCAGTTGGCGCACTTTTATATGCCCATGCTTTTTATGTACCTGAAGGGCCGCCTTCCCAGCTGTATTACTGGATTTCATGGCTGGGGAATCTGCCCATAAGAGGCCTGTTTTTTATTGAAATTATATTTTTAATTATCAACTTTGGTTCTATTGCCGCATATTGCAGGAAATACGGAACCTATTGTCTTGACGAATTATGTCTGGATGATGAGCTTCTCAGGCGAAAAATTTTGTCAATTTTTCCCAATGCCCTGACTGTAATGAATGCCATGATGGGATTGATGGCTGTATTTTTTGCCTACCAGGGACGAATCAGGGAAGCCTATCTTCTGCTTATCGGAGCAGCAATATTTGACAAATTGGACGGGGCTGTTGCCAGGAAGTTAGGACTGACAGAACCCCTGCCCAATGTTTCTGCTTCTTCACATCGTTTTAACCTGGGAAGTATTATGGATGATCTGGCAGACGGAGTAAGTTTCTGCATTGTTCCTGCCTGGATATTTTATATTACCTTTTCAGATGTTCAGGATCCTGTTATTCAGAAACTGGCTGTTGGCCCTATTGCCTTGATGTATGTTCTTCTTGGAATTGTAAGACTGATTTATTTTACCCTGGATAAAAATCCCATTCCAGGATTTTTTAAAGGTATGCCCACACCTGCGGCAGCCATGTTTGTTACTGCACCTTTAATAATGTTTGACCAGGCTGTTCATGAAGCACCTGAATGGGTACAATTCTGGGGAATATTTTGCTTTAGCCTTATGATCCTTGCGTCAATATTAATGAATCTCTACCCCATTCGCTACCTTCACCTGGGAAGATATATGAGCAGAAGCCCCTGGTTTGGCCGTTTCAGTCTTTTATTGCTGGTATCAGTAGTATTTACCCCCTATCTGGGGCATGTTGCTTTTTTATATCTTTTTATATACATGCTTTCCCCCCTGGTCACATGGAAAATTGACCCTGAAATAGCTGCCATGGAATCCAGAAGGGCTTAACCCTGAGTCAATTCTTTTCAGGTTCGGGCTTCTTCTGTTCCCCTTTTTGAAGAGGCACCTCAATTTCCGTTTCTGCACCCCCGGACTCAGCTTTAGTTTCTTCATTAATTTCCATCTCCTTTTTTATGAAAAAACGTTTCTGCATCCTTGTTCTTGCCATTTTCTGGAGATCAACCACAGAATCGGTTTCATCCACAATCTCTGTTCCCAGGATAGTTTCCAGAAGATCTTCAAGGGTCACCAGCCCGGCAACCCCGCCGTATTCATCTCCTATCATGGCTATATGAAGCCTTTTTTTAAGAAAATTGGTAAGCAGTACCAGGCAGTTTTCTTCTTCCCTTACAAACATGATAGGTTTTACAATGCTGCTTAGCTTTTCATCAGGCCTGCTTATAATCTGTGCTGAACTCAAATCATTTATCATTACATAGCCAACAATATTTTCACGGTCTCCCTTGTAAACAGGGATCCGGGTAAATCCTTTTTCCCCGGCTTTTTTAAATGCTTCCTGAACGCTCATGTTTTCATTCAGGGTAAACATAACTGTTCTGGGAGTCATAACATCTTCAACCATCTTGGTTTCAAGATTAATAATATTATGAAGCATAAGGCTTTCCCATTGTGATATTTCACCGCCCCTGGCTCCCAGTTTTATGGTTCCAAGAATATCGGCTTCTGTCACCAGGGGAGGAACAGTTGCTGTATGAGTAAATACCCTGGAAAATTTTTGAATTATCATGATAAAAGGATATAAAACATACTTCATAATTGTTAAAGGCCATACAATCATGGGCCATAAGCT
>JAUCGD010000031.1 GCA_030377945.1 Desulfobacterales bacterium HSG17
ACAGATAAAAGATGGAGACTGCTTATTGTGGATGATGAACCTTATAATCTCCAATTAATGCGCCAGGTTTTAGAGGATAGATATCAATTATCATTTGCTCCAAACGGTATCAAGGCACTTGAGGTTGCCAAAAAAATAATGCCTGATTTGATACTGCTTGATATTATGATGCCTGAAATGGACGGCTATGAAGTTTGCAGAAAATTAAAAAATGATGAAAAAACACGCCTTATTCCTGTAATTTTCATAACAGCTAAAATGGAAATAGAAGATGAAGCAAAAGGACTTGAGCTTGGAGCAATTGATTACATTGGCAAACCCATCAGCCCCTCAATTGTCAAGGCGAGGATAAAAAATCACCTGGAATTAAAACTTGCCCGTGAAAAAATAGAAAGGCAGAAAAAAATACTTGAAGAACAAAACAGGGTAGTGCTTGAATCATCCAGCCTTCGTGAAGATGTGGAACATATTATGCGCCATGATCTTAAAGCTCCGTTGAATGCAGTTATTGTAATGCCGGAAATCATAATGGAAAATGAAAATCTTTCCGAGGAAATTATAGATCAGCTAAAATCAATTGAGGACGCAGGTCTTAGAATGCTGGGCATGATTAATCTATCCTTAGATATTATTAAAATGGAACGGGGTGTATACGAACTTCAGGCTGTTGATGTAAATATCATAAAGCTGGTAAGGAAAATCATAGATGAGAATAATTATACTGTGGAAAGAAAGAAACTCTCATGGGATATTGAGGTAAGCAAAAACTCAGAATATAATTCAGACATCAATGATGAAAATTTTTCAGTCCTTGGTGAAAACCTGCTTTGTTACTCAATGCTTTCAAATCTGATAAAAAACGCTGTTGAAGCTTCACCAAAAGAGGAGACGATAACAATCAGGCTTTACCATGAAAAAAAGATGGGAGTTGTTCTAATTCGTAATAAAGGCGAAGTGCCGAAAGATATTCAAAACAATTTTTTTGATAAATATGTTACATCCGGTAAAGCTTCAGGTACAGGGCTTGGAACTTATTCTGCCAGACTTATTGCCGAAACTCAGGGAGGAAGTATTTATCTTGACGTATCCGAACAAGAATACACCTCTGTAACAATCCGTATTCCGACTCACAAAACCAGAGATAATGAGGAGGAAATATATCCCTTGATCTCTCTTGATGCTTTGCCGACCGAACTGCTCACCCGGATGATTCCCCCCTTGCAGGAAGGCGATCTTTCCGAAATTGAAACCCTGATTCATGGAATTCGTTCTTATGATGCCCAGGCAGCCAGCGCAATAAAAAAAATGGCTGACAATTTTGAATTTGATAAGATTTTGCAACTTATTCGTGGAAAAAGTACCTGAAAATATTTTAAACAATAAAACGGAAAAGGAACAAGAAAATGATTAATTATAAACTTACACAATGTTATCTTATTATTGTAGTATTTTTCATTCCATGAAAGCGGTTGACAGAAATTCTGTTGATTTTAGCGTTATCGGGGCAGACGGGGCCTTAAACTGGACCCGAACAAGATAAAAAACTCGGGAACCGCTTTTTTTGCTGGGCCGGTTACCCAGGTTGGCTGGGCATTCAAAAAAAAGGATAAAGACCTTCCCTTGGATTTGAGCTGCAAGAGGCAGAAAACAGACAGCAGGCAGTTGAAATATGTGAACAATGGGAACCTCACCTGATCTGGATGGATATGCGGATGCCAATAATATTAGGAGACGCTGAACGAGTTGAAAGCCTTAGAACCCGCATCCGCTCCCACAATACAGCCCTTGCCGATACTTTGGCGATAATAGCAGATGAATTTGAATTTGATAAAATCCTGGAATTTGTTCAGGAACCTGAATCAGGAGAATAAACATATGAACAAAACAGACAGCAATTTTTCATCAAATATTCTCATTGTTGATGACAATCCCGAAAATCTTCGTTTGTTATCAACAATACTCAAAAAAAACGGTTATATGGTCAGAACGCTTCGAAAAGGCCAAATGGTATTACCCTCTGTTTTGAGTAGTCCGCCGGATATGATTCTGCTGGATATCATGATGCCTGAAATGAACGGGTACGAAGTCTGCCGTCAGCTAAAAGATCATGATAAAACTCGTGACATTCCCATAATTTTTTTCAGCGCCCTGAATGAAACCAAAGATAAAGTTAAAGCCTTTTCTGTGGGCGGCATTGATTATATAACAAAGCCGTTTCAGGAGAAAGAAGTCCTTTCAAGAGTAAAGAATCATTTGTTAACTCGGGAAATAATGAAACGCCTGGAGGAAAAAAATGCGCAGCTTGCTCAGGCTGAAAAAAAATTCCGGCGGGACGAGGAACGGCTGAATATTCTGTTTAAGCTCAGCCAGATGAATATTTCTCACCAGGAAGTGGCAAAACAGTCCCTGGAGCAGATGATAGGTCTGACCTTCAGCAAGGTTGGTTATCTGCATTTTGTCAATCCTGACCAAAAATCCATTTCCCTTTTTTCATGGTCAGAACGTACATTGGAAAACTGCACAGCTATTAAAGATTCTCATTATCCGCTGGACGCTGCCGGAGTTTGGGCTGATTGTGTAAGAAAGCGGAAGCCTGTGATTCACAATAACTATGCTGATCTGACTGACAAAAAAGGACTCCCGGACGGACATTTTCCTGTTTGGCGTCACATGAGCGTTCCGATTTTCGACAAAGGTAATATTGTTGCTATTGCAGGCGTCGGAAACAAGGAAGCCCCCTATGATGAAACTGACGAGAAGCAACTCATGCTTTTTATGAGAAGTATGTGGGAAATTTTTCAGAGAAAAAGATCCGAAGAAAAGCTTCGCAAAGCCAAGGAAGCCGCAGAAAGCGCTAACCAGGCAAAATCCGAATTTCTGGCAAATATGAGCCATGAGATCAGAACTCCCATGAACTCGGTCATCGGTTTTCTGTCCCTGGCTTTAGATGATCCGGCAAGTACGGAAAAACACAAGAACTACCTTTCAACCGCATATAAATCATCAAAATTCCTGCTTGGTCTGATTAATGATATTTTAGATGTCAGCAAGCTGGAAAACAACAGGCTGGAACTGGAAAACATCCCCTTCAATCTGAATAAAATGATACAGGAAACCCTTATGACCTTCGATATTGCGGCCCAAAAAAAGGGACTTTCCCTGGAACTGAAAACAACCGGGGATGTTCCTGAAAATGTTATCGGCGATCCGGCCAGGCTCCGGCAGATTCTGATCAATCTGACAGGCAATTCCATCAAATTTACTGAAAAAGGAAGTGTAACCGTAAATGTAAAAGCTGACAGCCCCACAGCACCCGGTATGTTTCATTTTGAAATCAGGGATACCGGCATTGGAATCCCCACAGACAGACTGGATAATATTTTCGACCCGTTCATCCAGGCTGATACTTCAACCACCCGTAAATTCGGCGGAACCGGTCTTGGAACCACGATTTCCAGACAACTGGCTGAACTGATGGGCGGAGAAATATGGGCGGAAAGCGAGCAGGGAAAAGGCAGCACATTTCATTTTACCGTGCGCATGGAACCGACCGATACAGTGTACGAACCCAAACTTGAATGTCGGCTTTCCAATTCATGCAGAAATTTCAGAATCCTTGTTGCTGAAGATATTGAGGAAAATATTATGCTGGCAAAGATTCGTCTGGAAGAACAGGGCCATACAGTTATTATTGCAAGAAACGGACAGGAGGCAGTTGATGCATTTCGGAGAAAAGCACCTGACATCATTCTTATGGATGTTCACATGCCTGAAACAGACGGTCTGGAAGCTGCCCGGATGATCCGTGAACTTGAAGCCGGTTCAGGCACCCATATCCCCATTGTAGCTCTCACTGCAAGTGTTATGATAGAAGAACAGAAAATATGTATTGAAGCTGGAATGGATGCTGTTGCTGAAAAACCGGTTGATTTTGAAAAACTTTTTAACATAATGGAAAATCTTGTTCCCCAGAGTGCGGGCAAACCTAAAATATTTAAAAACCGGATACCTAAAACAAATTCTCATCCTGAACCCAAACGCACTTCCCTTATACCCGGTCCCTTAAAAGGTATTGATTATGAAAAAGGGCTGCGCACATGGAAAAATCCCCAAAAGTATCAGAAGGCATTGACTGGCTTCTGCCGTGATTACAGAAATGCAGCCCATGAGATGCTGAATTCTGTTCAGACCGGTGACAGAGAAAGGGCATACAGCATTGCCCATGCACTCAAAGGTGTCTCAGGCAATCTATCAGTCACAGAGGTTTATCGTATTACGGCAAAGCTCAATGTGTGTATCATGAATGAGGACCCGGAAGTTTCCCTGCCTTTGATTGAATCCCTGAAAACAGCATTGAATACTGCTGCTGAATCTGTCAGGCAGTTTGAACCCCTAAAGCCTGAACAAATAGAGCCGGAACATAATATAGAGGCCGGAAAAGAAAGTCAGCATGAACCTCTTGAAGAATTATTTAACAATCTGCTGGAATCTCTAAAAGATTATAATCCGGCCGATGTTGAACCTTTTCTTGAAAAAATGGGCCAGGTACTTTCTTTGCATCAGATTGACCCCATTGTACAGGAAATTGACAAATTTGATTTTGACAGGGCAGGGGAGGAAACTTTAAAACTTGCTTTGTCTTTAGGTATTAAACCGGATAATGGCAGTTGAATTTGATTTTGACAAAATTATAGAATATGTCCAGGAACCGGTATCAGGAGCATAAGCATATGAACAAAACAGACAGCAACTCTTTATCAAACATTCTCATTGTTGATGACAAGCCTGCAAATCTCAGGCTTTTAACGGAAATGCTCAAAAAAAACGGCTATGTAGTCAGAACCCTAAGAAAAGGGCAGATGGTATTATCTGCTGTTCTAAGCGCTCCCCCGGATATTATTCTGCTGGATATCATGATGCCTGAAATGAACGGGTACGAAGTCTGCCGGCAGCTAAAAGCTCATGAAAAAACCAGTGACATTCCCATAGTTTTCATAAGCGCTCTGAATGAATCTGAAAACAAAGTAAAAGCCTTTTCTATGGGTGGTGTTGATTATATCACAAAGCCGTTTCATGAAAAAGAGGTCATATCACGCGTCAAGACCCATCTGTCCTTTAATAATCTGAAAAAACAGCTTGAAACCAAGAATACTCAGTTGTCTCGGGAAATTGAATCGCGGAAAAAGACTGAGGCAGAGCTTGTCAGGACCAAAAGGTTTTTGGATAATTTAATAAATAAGATGCCGAATCCTGTTTTTGTAAAAGACGAACAGCATCAATGGATTCTTGTGAATGATGAGTTTTGCCGGTTTATTGGCGTTAATCGTGAAGTACTGATCGGCAAATCGGATTATGATTTTTTTCCTGAAAAGGAAGCTGATGTTTTCTGGGAAATAGACAATATAGTTTTTGAAAGCGGCAGCACACATGCAAATGAGGAAAATTTTACAGATTCAGCAGGAAAAACCCATACGATCCTGACACAGAAATCCTCCTTAACCGGAGATTCAGGAGAAAAAATTCTGGTGGGAATCATTACAGATATTGCCCAGCGGATACAAATGGAGAATGAACTGCGGAAGAGCGAATCTATTTTGAATAACAGCCAGAAGATTGCTAAAATCGGCGGGTGGGAATTTAACACTGAAACAAAGGAGTTTTTCTGGACCAGGGAAGTTTTCAGGATGCGTGAATTGTCCCCGGACTATATACCGACTCTGGAAGGCGGCATCGGTTTTTACGTTCCTTTTCACCAGCCCATTATCAGACAGGCAATTGAGCAGGCAATGGAAAATGCGGAACCGTGGGACATGGAACTGGAAAACATTACAGCCCTGGGAAAGCGGATATGGATCAGAACCATGGGTGAACCGCATATAGAAAACAACCGGGTTGTAAAACTAACCGGAATAGTTCAGGAAATAACAGATTTAAAGATAACAAAGGATCGTCTTGAAGCAGAAAGCGAGTTTCGGGCAGGCATCATAAAATCAGCAGCAGAGGGAATTTGCATCTGCCACAAAACAGAGGCTTTTCCCTATCTGAACTATATTGAGTGGAATGATCGGATGACCGAGATAACCGGTTATACCAAAGACGAGATCAACAGCTTGGGGTGGTATCAGACAATGTATCCTGATGACGCTGCCCAGGAAAAAGCAAAAGAGCGGAACAGAAGGATTAAACAGGGATTTCAACTCGAACAGGAAGAAGTGGAAATCATAAGGAAAGACGGGAAAAATCGCTTTTTATCAATCTCCACATCAGCAATCATAACAGAAAAAGGGATTCCCTGTTCTCTTGTAATGATGCACGATTTGACAGACAGAAAAAAGGCTGAGACAGCTCTCTTTGAAGCAAAAAATGAGGCTGATGCGGCCAACAAAGCTAAAAGTGAATTTTTGGCAAACATGAGCCATGAAATTCGTACTCCCATGAATTCAGTTCTCGGTTTTCTGGAACTGACCCTGGGGTTTCCTGCTTTGCCCGAATCCCATAGGAAAAACCTCGAAACCGCGTTTTATTCCGCAAAATCACTGATGGTGCTGATGAATGACATTATCGACATCAGCAAACTGGAAAATAATAAAATGAAACTTGAAAAACAGCCCTTTGATCCTGTGCTGCTGATTCAAGAAACCCTGCTCACTTTTGAAAACAAATGCAGGGAAAAAGGGCTGGATTTGTCTTTTAATATTCATCCGAATCTTTCCCGGTGCTATATCGGTGATCCCGTAAGACTGCGGCAGATACTCATCAATCTGATCGGCAATGCCGTCAAATTTACCGAAAAAGGCGGGGTTGTCATCAGAGCGGCATGTGAAGAACAGGTCAAAAAAGATATGTATCCCTCTTCATCTGTTACCCTTCATTTTTCAATTGAAGACACGGGAATCGGCATTCCGGCGGACAGCCTGAATAAAATCTTCGACCCGTTTACCCAGGTGGACAGCTCTGATGCCCGATGCTATGGGGGCACGGGTCTGGGAACAACTATCTCCAAAAGGCTTGCCGAGCTAATGGGCGGAAAAATCCGGGTTAAAAGCGAAAAGGGAAAGGGCAGTACGTTTCATTTCACGGTCTGCACAGAACCGGCAGATCAGGCAGCAGATGAACTGTTTCCAATGACCCAATCCCTTGAAGTTGACATGAACAAAGCAGTTCATTCCATACAGCAGCTTGAAAAAAAGAAAAAGCAGGGTGAACAGTGCGGGAGCATGGAGCAGCGAACCACTGGGGAGCTTTTCCGTAATCTATTGGCATCTTTTGATGAATACAATCCCTCAGCCGCAGAGCCTTTTCTTGAACAACTGGGTCAGTTTATTGCTCCGCAGGAAATTAAGCAGATACAGCAGTGCCTGGACAGATTTGACTTTGACGGTGCAAGGGAGGAAACCAAAAAGCTGGAAGCAAAACTGAATATCGAATTGAAGGAACATCATGAATAAACCCTTGAAGAAATATAAATGTAAAACCGGCTGTGGATTTGGATATTAATTTATACTAGGAAAAACATTAACAGGAGAAACATATGTTCAGACTTTCAGACATAAAGATGAAACCAAAGTTAATATTATTATTCCTGGTTGCAGGAATTGTTCCCCTGGTTGTTGCAGGGGCAATCGGGTGGAAAAATGCAACCCAGGCATTGATGCACAAATCTTTTGAAGAGCTTGAAGCAGTGAGGGACATTAAAAAGGCTGAGATGGATTCCTTTGTAAAGGAGCGAGGAAAAGATATGGACACTCTTGTTGAAGTGGCTTCAAGGCTTCAGCATGATGCATTTGAAAAATTAAAAATCAGCCAGGAGCTTAAAAAAGCTCAACTTGAGGCATTTTTTTCAGAGGTACAAAGCGATATACAGACATTTTCCAAAAGTGAAGATGTGTTAAAAGTTTACACACATATCAAAAAATATCATGATGATATGGCCTTTGCTCCTGACGGTCCCTATGACATTTCCACAGATACATATAAAGAAATTCATAAAAATTACGGGAGATACCTGACTGACTATGCAGCAAAACACGGGTATGATGATATATTTCTTATCTGTGCCTCTCATGGACATATAATGTTCAGTACCGGGAAAAAAATAGATCTGGGCACAAATCTGAGGCATGGTAAATATAAAAATCAGGGAATTGCAAGACTCTGGAACAAAATAATTGAAACAAAGACCACAGCTGTTGAAGATTTTTCTTCTTATTTGCCTGATAATGGGAATCAGGCAGCCTTTATCGGCACCCCGGTTTTTAACAACTCAAATGAACTTCTTGGACTGATCGCATTACAACTGCCTATTGAGCCGATTCATGACATTGTTCAAAACCTTGTGGGTATGGGTAATACCGGGGAAACATATCTGGTTGGGGAAAACAGAAGCAAAATTGCATTTCGGAGCAATCTCAGGAATGGAAAGTATTTTATCGGTCAGGAAATATCAACTCCATATATTGAAAAAGCCCTTGCAAATGAGTCAGGTGAGGCCCTTTTTACAGACAGTGAGGGGCAGCTGGTTATTGCAGCTTATGATCCCCTGGATATCAAAGGATTGAACTGGGCATGTATATCAAAGATTGATATTGAAGAAGCAATTGCACCTGAAACAGGAGAAAAAAATATCTTTTCCCAATATATTATGATGCACGAATATTATGACTTTTATCTTATTCATCCCCAGGGTGAGGTTTTTTATTCGGTTGCTAAAGGTAAAGAACATGGAACAAATATGCTTAAAGGGGAATACTCAGGTTCAGGACTGGGCAGGCTGGTAAAAAAGGTATTAAACACAAAAAAGATTGAGTTTGCCGATTTTAAGCCTTATGCACCGGATAATAACAAACCAGCTGCTTTTATAGCCAAACCCCTGTTGTATAATGATAAAATAGAGCTGATAGCAGCCATCCAGGTTTCCATAAAGCCTATTAATAATATTATGCATGGATTGAATAAAATGGGTGAATCAGGAGAAGTTTACCTTGTAGGTCCTGATTATCTCATGCGTTCCGATTCATATATGGACCCTTTAAATCATTCGGTCCAAGCTTCTTTTGCCGATCATGACAAAGGAAAAGTTGATACCCGTTCTGTAAGGGCTGCCCTGTCAGGAAAAACAGGCAGGGAGACTATCGAAGACTATCGGGGGGTACAGGTGCTTTCAGCTTATGCACCTGTTAAACTGGGGAGCAGCAATGTTACATGGGCGTTGATTGCAGAGATAGATGAAGCTGAAGTGAAAAAGGCTATAACTCATATGGTATGGAATATTTTGAAAGGCGGAGGCACAGCTGTTCTTATCATTATATTTATTGCATTTTTCATTGCATCAAAGATTGCTGTTCCCATTATAAGAGGGGCTGATTTTGCTGGTTCAGTGGCAAAAGGAAACTTTGATGCAGATATGGATGTGAATCAGAAGGATGAAGTGGGCATCCTGGCAGATGCCTTACAGGAGATGAAACACAATATAACCGAGGTATTTAAAGAGATTGAAGAATTGATTCAAGGGGTTCAGGAAGGAAATCTAAGTATCAGGGGCAATGCAGATGCATTTACCGGGGGCTGGCGCAGCCTGCTTATCCGCATTAACAATCTCATTGATACTGTTACAATGCCGATTCATGTAAGCGCAGGTTATATTGACCGGATATCCAAAGGAGATATTCCTGAACAAATGACAGAAGATTATAAAGGGGATTTTAATGAGATCAAGGACAATCTCAACATGCTCATATCCAATATCAGTGAAACCGTGGATGTGGCTGAGAAGATTTCCAGGGGGGATTTTTCCGTTGAAATTGAAACCCGTTCTGATAAAGATCGTTTAAGTGCAGCCCTTCTCCAAATGATTGGAACTCTGAATGAAATAACAGCAGTGACCGAAGCTGTTGCATCAGGAGATTACAGCCGCACACCTGAAATAAAAGGTGAAAAGGATCTGCTGGGAAAAGCTGTTAACCGGATGACTGTAAACCTTCAGAAAATGACAGAGAAAAGCAAAAGGGAAGACTGGCTGAAAACCGGACAAAATGAGCTGAATCAGCAAGTCCGGGGGGATCAGGAGGTGACTGCACTGACCCGGAATGTTCTTAATTTCCTTGCCGAATATATGAACCTTCAGGTAGGGGTATGTTATCTGGCAGATGAGAAGGATAAGGAATCTGAAAATGAGCAGCACTTCAGGCTGGTAAGCAGCTATGCATATCATGAGCGAAGTAATAATCACAATACCTTCAGACCTGGTCAGGGGTTGATTGGCCAGGCTGCCCTGGAAAAGAAGAGCATTCTCTTTAGTAATGTACCCCAGGATCATGTCAATATCAGGATCAATTCCGGCATGGGAGAATCTGACCCTCTCAGTATTTTTGTGCTTCCCCTGGTTCATAATCAGGCTTATGAAGATACTGTTTCAGGAGTGCTGGCATTGGGAAGCTCCGGGACTTTTACCCAAACTGAAACCCAACTGCTTGAAGGGATTGCAGAAACCATTGCCATCAGCATCCATTCTGCAACAGCCCGTGTGCGGATGAAGGAACTCCTGGAAAAAACCCGTATCCAGTCAGAGGAACTCCAGATTCAGCAGGAAGAATTAAAAGCATCCAATGAAGAACTGGAAGAACAGACCCATATGCTCAAAAAATCTGAGGAAAGCCTGAAAATCCAGCGAGAAGAGCTTCAGGCCACAAATGAAGAGCTTGAAGAAAAATCAGAGATGCTTGAGCATCAAAAAGCTGAAATAGAGAAGAAAAATAAAAATATTAATATTTCCAGGCAGGAAATTCAGGCCAAGGCAGAAGAACTTGAACTTGCAAGCAAATATAAATCGGAATTTCTTGCTAATATGTCCCATGAACTAAGAACCCCGCTAAACAGCCTTCTTATTCTTGCAAAAATGCTTGCAGATAATGAACAAGGCAATCTAACAAAAGATCAGATTGAATCGGCAAAAATAATTCAAAGCGGGGGCAATGATCTGCTCAATCTCATCAATGATATTCTTGACCTTTCAAAAATAGAGGCCGGGAAAATGGATATTATAGTCCAGGAAATAGCAATTGCCGGTCTTCTCAGGGATATCAGAAATCAGTTTATGCCTGTGGCAAACCAGAAGAAACTTGAATTTATAATTGAAAAAGCAGACAATATTCCCCAGACCATAAACACTGACATCCAGAGAATTGAGCAGATTCTCAGGAACCTGCTCTCCAATGCCTTTAAATTTACCAGAAACGGTTCTGTTACATTGAATATCTCTTTTCCCGAACCCGGTTCGCAGTTCATTTTCAGTGATCTGACTCCTGGTACTGCCATTTCCTTTTCTGTTATTGACACAGGCATTGGTATTTCCAAAAACAGGCAGAAAGCCATATTTGAAGCCTTTCAGCAGGCTGACGGATCCACCAGCCGTAAATTCGGGGGAACCGGCCTGGGCCTGACCATTTCCAGGGAACTGGCAAAAAAGCTGGGAGGAGAAATCCAGATGCAGAGCAGGGAAAAACAGGGAAGCTGTTTTACATTGTATCTGCCCCTGGAAAAACAAGAGGGGACAGTTAGTGAAAAATCCCCCCTTGAGGGGGGCAGGGGGGTGTCTGAGTTGAATAAAAAAAGCAGTGACTCCATAAGCAGTGACAAAAGCACTAACTCCATAAAAACACCCCCCTTGCCCCCCTCAAGGGGGGAATATGTGCCAGATACCCGTCCTTCAGATACCCGTCTGGCAGATGATCGAAACACAATTGATGAAGGCGATAAATCCATACTGGTGATTGAGGATGATGTTCGTTTTGCACAAATACTAAAGGACTTTATTTGTAAAAAAGAATATAAATTCCTCTGGGCTGAAAACGGTAAAACCGGTTTGGAACTTGCATTCAAATATAAACCTTCAGCAATTATTCTGGATATAGGACTGCCTGATTTCAGCGGGCTCAGAGTTCTGGATCATCTGAAAGAAGATCTAAAAACCCGCCATATTCCGGTGCATATTATTTCAGCCGGTGATATGACCGCAGAACCCATGAAAAAAGGAGCTGTGGGGTATCTGACCAAACCTGCGGGACCTGATGAAATCAGGGATGTATTATCCGGTCTTGAAACCCGCTTAAACCGGACATTAAAAGAACTGCTCATTATAGAAGATGATCCAGGCAGCCGCAAAGGCATTATCAATCTGCTCAAAAATAAAGATGTCAGAATCAGTACTGCTGAAACCGGCACAGATGCTTTTAATAAAATCTCAACCCAGATATTTGATTGTGTAATCCTTGATCTGGGACTCCCGGATATGACAGGATTTGAGCTTCTTGAAAAACTGGAGCTTGAAAAATGCAGTCCTGGAAAAGACAAAACTTTTGATTTGCCTCCCATCATTATATACACAGGCAGGGAATTGAGCAAAGAAGAACACAATGAGCTTGTCAAATACGCAAAAACCATTGTCATAAAAGGTATAACCTCTCATGAACGACTCATTGACGAGGTCTCCCTGTTTCTCCATACTGTTGAATCATCCCTGCCAGATGAACAGAAAAAGATTATTCGCATGCTGCACGACCCGGAACGGATTCTAAAAAGCAAAAGAATTCTCCTGGTAGATGATGATCTGAGAAACACATTTGCCCTGTCCAGGGTTTTGGGGAATTACGGTCTTGAAATTATCCTTGCAGATAACGGGCAGCTAGCCCTGGAAAAACTGGAAACTGAAAAACATATTGACCTGATTCTCATGGACATCATGATGCCGGTAATGGACGGATACGAAGCCATGAAAAAAATCCGTGCCAACAGGCAGATTTATAAAATTCCCATTATTGCCCTGACTGCCAAGGCAATGCCTGAAGACAGGGCAAGATGTATAGATGCAGGAGCCAATGATTATCTGACCAAACCTGTTGATGAGGACAAAATGATCTCCATGCTAAAAGTATGGCTGTATGAAAGCAGGAATAAATCATGAATTCAGACCCGACACAATTATCTAAAATTTTGATTGTTGATGACAAACCTGAAAATCTTTTTGCACTCAGGTCAATATTGAAAAAGCCAGATTTGACAAAAGCAGATTTGAAGAAACCGGATTTGAAGAAACCAGATTTGAAGAAACCAGATTTGAAGAAACCAGATTTGAAGAAAATTGACGCTGATATTTTCGAGGCCCTGTCAGGCAATGAGGCTTTGTCCCTGCTGCTGCGCCATGAATTCGCACTGGCTCTTTTAGATGTTCAAATGCCTGATATGGACGGTTTTGAGCTGGCAGAACTCATGCGCAGCAATAAAGAAACCATGCACATCCCCATAATATTTGTCACAGCCATCAGCAAATCCCAGAAATATATTTTTAAAGGTTATAGCTCAGGTGCAGTTGATTACCTGTTTAAACCTCTTGAACCGGAAATATTGAAACACAAAGTCAATGTTTTCCTGACCATTCACAAACAGAAAAAACTCCTGGAACAGAATGCCAGAGAGCTTCTGAATACAAACAGGGAACTTAAACAGGCAAAAGAAGCTGCTGAACAGGCAGGCAGGGCAAAAAATGAGTTTCTTGCCAATATGAGCCATGAAATCAAGACACCCATGAACTCAATACTCGGTTTTCTCAAACTGACATTAGACAGCCCCGGACTTCAGGAATTCCAGGAAAAAAATCTTACTACTGCCTACAATTCCGCAAAAAACCTGCTCTCCCTGATAAATGATGTTCTTGATGTCAGCAGGCTGGAAAACGAAAAACCTGAACCGGAAAAACATCCCTTTTACCTGCATCAATTAATACATGAAACCCTGGGTTCATTTGAAAACAAATGCAGACAAAAAGAACTGGATTTAATCGTCAATATCCACCCTGATCTTCCGCAAATCTTTCTTGGAGATTTGCCAAAGCTGAAACAGATTTTTAACAATCTCCTGGAAAATGCAATAAAATTTACTGAAAAAGGCAGAATAATTATGGCAGCAGAACCGGCAGATAACAGTCATATGGTACATATCTCTGTTGCTGATACTGGAATAGGTATTCCAGATGACAGATTGAGTACAATATTTGATCCTTTTACCCAGGCAGATGCTTCAGCTTCCCGGAGATTCGGCGGAACCGGACTGGGAACCACCATTGCAAAAAAGCTGACAAAACTTATGGGCGGTAAAATATGGGTAGAAAGCAAACAGGGAAAAGGCAGCATCTTTCATTTTACCGTTTACCTGGAACCAACAGATATAATACCTGAAACAGCATTAAAAACTGCTGCATGTTCTTACCGGCTGCCTAAACCCGGACAGACCCGCGAAGCCCAAAAACTATCTCAGCACAACCCTTCCCAGGATTGCTCTGAAATCGAAAACAATAATCAGCAAGAAATTCTTGAAGATTTGTTTGAAAATCTGCTGAATTCCCTTGAAGATTGTAATCCGGCTGATGTAGAACCCTTTCTTGTAAAACTGGGTCAGAAGATTCCATTGAATAAGCTTGACCCTATTGCACAGGAAATTGGCAGGTTTGATTTTGACAGGGCAAAAGAGGAAATTGTTAAACTGTCTAAGGAACTGGGCATTTATATTTAATGTGATCCAAAAGGAGAAAAGTCTAATGCTTAATTATCTGTTTCTGATCCTATGCTTATTCTGCCTTGGGGCTGGCATTTTCTTTTGGCTGGTTCAGACATTGAAACAACGCAGCACAGCCAGAGCGATTCAAGCCAGCGAGCAGCACTACCGGCAATTGATTGAAAGTTGTCAAGATTATCTTTTTTACAGCCAAAGTATTGACGGTACGATGAACTACATGAGCCCATCCGCAGAAAATTTTATCGGTATTTCCGGGTCTCAAGCTGTGGGCCGAAACTGGAGAGATTTTTTTTCGGTAAGCCAGGCCGCACAAAACAGGATTTCCAAATTCGATACAATCCTTGCAAGCGGTAATAAAAATGCCGTGAACTATGAAGTTGACTATAAACATCATGATGGAACGATTCATACGGTAAATTTGTCTGAAATCGCAGTATGTGATGAACACGGTCAGATTATCGGCATTGAAGGAATTATGAGAGATATTACTGAGCAAAAAATCAATGAACAGGCATTGGACAAGTCAAAAAGACTGCTTGAATCCGTGATAAAACAAGCCCCGTTTGCAGCACATGTTCTTGAGGGAGATATCAACCATATTCGCGTAATTATTGAAAACGGCGAATCAAAACGTATTATGGGAGAATCTGTTACAGAACGAGATGATATTGATTCGGATATCCCGGAAACACTTATCAGCCGATTTTTTACGGTGGACGGAACCCAGGAAGTTCCACTGGCAGACATGCCTGGGCCGCGAGCGTTCCAGGGAGAAGTTGTCACTAACGAGGAATTCCTCTTCCGGCATCCTGACGGAACGGAAATTTTTGTTGAGGCAGATGCTTCACCTGTGTATGACGACAGCAAAAAGATCATCGCCATAGTTGTCACCTTTCACGACATCACCGAGCGGAAACTGGCTGAAATCCAGTTGCAGTTTGCCAAAGAACATGCTGATGCCGCGAACCGCGCCAAGAGCATCTTTCTGACCAATATGAGCCACGAACTCCGCACTCCCCTTAACGGGGTTCTGGGATACGCACAAATCCTGAAAAACAATTCCAAATTAACAAAGGAACAGCAAAACGGTCTTGAAATCATTGAAAAAAGCGGAAATCACCTGTTGTCACTTCTTAATGATATTCTTGATCTGGCTAAAATTGAATCCGGTAAAATTGAACTGTATGAGATAGATTTCAATCTCCAGAATTTAATTAAAAACGTGTGTAATAATATCCGCATTCGAACAGAAAAAAAAGGTCTTGTTTTTGTCCATGAAAACAATGAACTTCCTCTTTATGTTCATGCAGATGAAAGACGGCTGCGACAGGTACTCATCAACCTGCTGGGAAACTCTGTAAAATTTACAGACAGGGGGAAAATAACTTTAAAAGCAGAGACATCCAGACAGCCGCACCTGGGGATTAATTTTTCCATTGAAGATACAGGTAAAGGGATTTCTCCAGAGGATTTGCAAAAGATTTTTGACCCTTTTCACCAGACCGGGGAACAAAAATATCAAGCACAGGGAACAGGGCTTGGCCTTTCCATTACCCGAAACCTGATAGAATTGATGGGCGGGAAACTGGAAGTAAGCAGTCAGCAGGGTTTGGGCAGCACTTTCAGTTTTCAACTGAACCTGCCTGAAGTAAATTATGAAAAAGAACATAAACCCCAGACAAACCAAAAGATAAGGGGGATAAAAGGAAATGCTTCCAGTTTTTTTGCTCCCAAGATTCTTATTATTGACGACGACCGATTTAATCGTTCTGTTTTTAAGGATTTGTTAGCTCCTGTGGGATTTGAAATTATTGAAGCTGAAAATGGCAGACAAGGACTGGAAAAAGCACTGGAATTTAAACCGGACGTAATTATCACGGATCTTGTAATGCCTGAGATGAACGGGATAAAATTTATAAAAAAGATTCGCAAATCTCCTGATTTAAAGCACATAATCATTTTTGCAGCATCAGCCAGTGTTTACCGGGAAGATCAGAAAAACAGCTTCAGGGCAGGTGCAGACAGCTTTTTATCCAAACCAATAGAAGCAGATCATATCCTGGAGCAGCTTCAGCAATTTTTAAATCTGGAATGGATATATGATAACTCTGATGATAATGCCTGTGATAAAGGGGCTGATGATAATGAAACTGATAATAAAGAGGCGGGGCAGTTAATTCTGCCGTCTGCGGAAATTCTGAAAAAATTGCTGAATCTTGTAGAGCTTGGCGCTGTTTTTGAAATAAAAGAGCAGCTTGAAAATTTGGAACAATCAGATAATAAAAAATTCAAAGCCTTTACAAACAAATTGCTGCCATTGCTTAATGATTTCCTGCTTGATGAACTTGGTCAATTAATAGAAAATTACCTGGAATCATACCCAGATATAAAAAAAGATACAGAAAAAGAAAATCCGCTTAGCCCTGCCAGACTTGAAAACAGCCAAAGGAATTAATGAACGGCCTTATCTCTGCTTCAAAAATAATAGACCCTGGTGCAGCAGAAGTAATAGTTGAAAAAATCAGAAAAAGTGATAATGTTCTTGCACAAGCTCTGGATGAACTGCTCAGGGAATTTCGTTTTGATGTTTTGCAGGAGTTACTGGACCAGGATTTAATGATTTTCATGAATATATTAGAATAGCATAGGCTTAATTTCTTGAAAAAGATAATACAACTCATTTTTATAATAATCTTTACAGGTGCAGTTCACGGAATATCTGCTCAGAATCCGGAATTGTTAGATAAGGGATTTGGCTCTATCGGCAATGAGGAGCCTGCTGAAATAGAAAAACGCTGGATGCCTGATCCAAAAACCAGATATTTCAGGCCGGATCAGGTAAAAATCCGCTTGAATGCCAGGGAACAGGACTGGATAAATACCCACAAGTCAGTCAAAATTGGAGTCTCACCTGAGTACCCGCCTTTTATTTTTAAAGAAAAAAATACATGGAAAGGTACTCATACCGATTACTTCCGCTTAATCGGGGAACGCACCGGCATAAAATTTGAATTGGTTTCGGAACATCCTTCTCTATGGGATGCAAAAGCCAAAGCAGGTGAGATTGACATGTTTCCGAATATTAAAACCATGAAGCGGAAATTAAACCTGAATATAACACAGCCTTTCATGGATTATAAATTGGTGATTATCACTCGAAATGATACGCCGTTTACCAGCGGAATTTCTACATTAAAGGGAAAAACAGTAGCAATGGCACGGGGAGGAAAACTTGCTGATTTAATCTTGGGCAAATATCCTGAAATAAAAAAATATGAGGTAAACAGCATAACAGAAGCATTAAAGGCGGTTTCCCAGTCAAAAGCAGATGCACTGGTCAGCGGAATGCTCCTTACATCATACCTGATTTGGAAAAATGGCTTCAACAATCTGAAAATTGCAGGACTGGCAGATTTGCCTGATGAAGAGCTTGTGTTTGTTGTGCGTAAGGATTTTCCGGAACTGACCGGCATTCTTAACAAAGCTATTGCTTCCATTTCAAAAGAAGAGCATGATGCCATTCTTCAGAAATGGTACACTCTTAATGTGGAGTTCAAAGCAAACTGGTCTGAGATCCTGCCCTGGATTATAGCAGTCGCAGGCATTTTTATTTCCATTATCTTATTATCATTTTTATGGAACCGGAGACTGGCAAAGGAAATTTTTGACCGTAAAAAAGCAGAGAATTCTCTAAAACAAAGCGAAAAACAATTTCGAGCAATGTTTGAAAGGCATCAGGCTGTTATGTATCTGCTTGACCCTGAAAACGGAAAAATCGTCCTTGCAAACCGGTCTGCTGAAAAATTTTACGGATATTCCAAAGATGTATTGGAACAAATGCTAATTTATCAGATCAATCAGTTATCCAGAGAAGAAATTGCAGCAAAACTGGAAGATGTTAAAACCGGTCGTTATAAATCCATGATACTCCCTCACCGCCTTGCAAACGGTGAAATCAGGGATGTAGAAATTCATTCTTCGCCAATTCCTTTTAAAGGGAAAAACCTGCTGTTTTCTGTTGTTCATGATATAACTGAACGCAGACAGATGGAAAAAGAAGTCCGCAAGGCAAAAGACGACGCAGAAACCGCCAACCGGGCTAAAAGTACCTTTCTTGCCAGCATGAGCCACGAACTCCGTACACCTTTAAACGGTATTTTAGGATATGCTCAGATTTTAAAAGGCGATCCTGAAATGAACGAAAGGCAGCTTGACGGGATTGATGTTATTGAAAAAAGCGGAAAGCACCTGCTGTCGCTTCTTAGCGATATTCTTGATCTGGCAAAAGTTGAATCCAATAAAATTGAGCTGTATGAAACAGATTTCAATCTTCCAAATTTTATTCAAAACATCAGCAACAATATCCGCATTCGGACAGAAAAGAAAAATCTCCTGTTTATTAATGAAAACAATGATATTAATTTATATATTCATGCAGATGAAAGACGGCTGCGCCAGATACTCATTAATCTCCTGGGAAATTCTGTGAAGTTTACAGATAAAGGAACGATAACACTAAAAGTTGAGAAACAGGAACAGGATGTTAATTTTTCCATTATAGATACTGGAACAGGAATTTCATCCGAAGATATACAGAAAATTTTTGATCCCTTTCATCAGACCGGGGATCAGAAATACCAGGTACAGGGAACCGGACTTGGGCTTTCCATTACAAGGAATCTGATAGAACTCATGGGAGGAAAACTGGAAGTAAGCAGTCAGCCGGGTGTGGGCAGCACTTTCAGTTTTAAACTGAACCTGCCTGAAGTACACTGTGAAAAAGAATGCCAAACCTCAGAAAAACAAAAAGTTAAAGGTTTTAAAGGAAAGGCTGTAAAAATACTGATGGTTGACGATAATAAATTTAATCTGTCTGTTTTTAAGGACTTGCTTACTCCGCTGGGTTTTATAATTATCCAGGCTGAAAACGGCGTAGAAGGACTGGAAAGAGTACTGGAATTTAAACCTGAAGTAATTATCACCGATCTTGTCATGCCTAAAATGAACGGGATTGAACTTATCCAACAGATTCGCAAATCTCGTGATTTAAAGGATATTATCATCTTTGCCACATCAGCCAGTGTTTATAGCGAAGATCAGAAAAACAGCATTAATGCCGGTGCTGACAGCTTTTTCTCCAAACCAATAGACGCAGACTATATTTTAGATCAGTTACAGCAGTTTTTAAACCTGGAATGGACATATGATAAAGTTGATGAAAATACCTGTGATGAAAAAGCAGAAGAGCTTATCCTGCCTTCTGTGGAAATTATAGAAACTTTGCATGATTTTGCCCAGGTCGGCGCAGTTTTCGAAGTTCAAAAACTGCTTGAAGAACTGGAGCAGTCAGATAAAAAATACAAAGCTTTTGTAAATAATTTGCAGCCATTGTTTAAAGATTTTCTGTTTGAAGAAATGGCTGAGTTGATGGGGAAATATTTGAACCGCAGATAACCATGATGGTTTAAGATAATCATGATGATGCTCATCATATCCATCATGATTATCATAATAAATCACGATTATCTGCGGTTCAGAAAATGATTCCCACAATCTCCTTAGAAGTATATTCCCCAATATCAGCCAGCCCGTCAATGGGGATAAAATCTATTGCATTATTGGAATAAAGGCAGGTAACAGATGCAGGGAAGTCCTCGTCAGCTTCGTAAAATATATAACACAGGGCAATCTTGGGAAGGGGCCATACCACAAAGGCGAAATCACCGCTTATGTCAGCAGGTGCGTCATGTCCTTTGAGCTTTGTCTTTATCCTGTTCATGTTATCCTCAATTTTTTCAACATGGTCAATCAGGGTATTTTGTGTATGGGTGGCAAAGGCTCCAGCATAGGGTGCGCTGTTGGGAAAATCTTTAAATGCTTTAAACGGGGTTTCAATACAAGAGTCTGTGCCTGAATGAAGAGCATATAAAGAGATCAGGATTCCGATTATCCCTTCTTGTTTTTCATTTCCCAGGATAATGCTGTCAGATGAAATTCGGCAGGTATTGCCAAAGGCTTCAAATACAACATTGTCTCTGTCAAGAGTTCCGGGCAGGCATTGTGCCAGTTCTTCATTAGAACGATTTTCATACAGCTCTTTCAGGTTATTCTGTACCAGTTTTGCATAATTATCACTCACGCCAGTCATCCTCTCTTCTTGATTTTCCGTTTAAAGGGCCGTAATGCTCTTTCAGCATTTTAAAAGCCCAGTTTTTTTTATTCTGTCCCCAGGTCTGGTAAAGTTCAAAAAATTTACTTTTATTATAAGTGTATAATAAAATAATATCCAGGGGAACGGTTTCCGTTATCAGCTGCCAGAGCATATTTTGAACCGGCTGGGGCAGACTTTGGTTTGGGTACATGAGTATGCTCGACATATCATAGGAAAGGTTCATAAAATAATTTGCTTCTTTATTTGCAATTTGTTTTGCAAGTCTTTCCAGATCAAAAAATTCCTTTGGAAGATGTTTTTGAAGCTGTCTGACATACCCTCTTTTTTGTCCAGGATTAAGCTGGGTGCAGTCAACTTCAAAAAAATGTTTGGCCATTAAATTAACAAAAATGCACTCTTTTTTTATATTCAGGGATTCAGGATTATCATAATAATATGAAAGATTATAAGTCAACAATCCTTCACGAAAAAGGCTTGAAAATAAATATCTGTCTGAAAGGGAAAACACCCCTTTAATATCCTGGCCAAGTTCTTTTACCAGTTCTTCATTTTCCAGAATCAGCATATTTTTTTCAGTTTTCAGAACATCTCTGAATACATAAATCCCGTCAAAAGCCATTGTGTAAAAGCTTCGGGTATCATTAAATGAAATATCAGGAATCTGCACACTTCTAAATCTTAAATCTCCGTGTTTTTTTGCACTTTTTATAATTTCCTGCCTTAGTTTCAAGTCAAACCACGCATTTTCATCATTGGTAAATTTTCGGATCAGGGCCTTCTGTTTTTTTGCTGCATCCATTATTTTATTTACCGTATAAACACGGATGCAGATGGAATCCAGCAAAAGCAGGTCCAGGGGGCTGAGATAATGGGAAATTTCCTGATCTATGTCAAGCCATATGGCGGTTTCCCTTGTTATATCTGCAATCTGCCTTAAATGACGCTCAAAAACAGCATTCATGAGATCACGGGAAAAAGAATAAAAAGGAAAATAAATCGGTTTGTTATGCTGTGCAGGTGAAAGTATTACGGCAAACTGGTTGGCACCTCCATGAGACAGAAAGAAATTATCCTTTTTTTCTGCTGCAATCTCAGGACTCCAGCCTATTCCGTCTATGGAAAAACTATCAAGCCCAGTTGGTTCAATGCCAATATCTTGAAGACAGGCATTGTACCTGTTAACCATTTCCAGGGTGTTGACAGGCACAAGCCCGCCGCCAAAAAGCCCTTCCTGTTCGAGTTTTTTCATTTTTCGTCCTTTTAAATACCTGATTAAACAACTGGTCAAAAAATTTTCAATTTCCCAAGGGACAGGCAGTTTCAATGATAAATATAAAGCAAACGGATTATGTTGAATTTTTAATCAGACTTCCTATTAATTTAAAGGAGTAAAATCAAGAATAGCCCTGATTTTATGTTTTAAAAGAGAAGGGGAAATCGGTTTTTGAATTATTTCATAATGCTTGTTATATTTTTCAGGTGATATATCAGGAGATAAAATCCCTTTGCTGTATCCTGTCATAAAAAGTACCGGCATATTGGGCCTGACAGACCTGATATGTTTAAGTACTTCTTTTCCATTGGCTTTGGGCATAACAATATCTAAAAGTGCCATATCTATCCTGGCTGAATTTTCATTAAAAACCCGGATTGCCTCTTTGCCGTCACTGGCACTTATGATCTTGTAACCTGATTTTTCAAGAATTATTTTCAGCATATCCATTACCTGGTTTTCATCTTCAGCAAGCAGAATAGTTTCAGTGCCTCCTGCTAATGATTGTAAATCCTCTTTACCATCTAATTTTTCAACTAATTGTCCCAGTCGGGCCTCTTGTGCGGGCAGATATATTTTAAAAGCTGTGCCATAACCAGGATCACTATACAGATTAATCATTCCCTGGTGAGATCTTACAATGCCGTAAACAGCAGCAAGTCCAAGACCTGTTCCCCTGCCAACATCTTTTGTGGTAAAAAAGGGTTCAAAAACATGCTCCTGAACTTCATGTGCAATCCCGGTTCCATTATCAGATACGATCATAACAACATAATTACCTGGTCTTGCCCAGGGATGTCGTTCACAAAAGTTTTTATCAAAGGTGATATTATTTGTTTCAATAAGAATAGTGCCCTTGTTGGAAACAGCGTCTTTTGAATTAACACACAGGTTCATAATGATCTGCTCAATCTGTACAGGATCTCCGCAAATATTATTCAGTTCAAGCCCAGGTACAAACTTGAGTATTATATTTTCACCAATTACTCTTTTAAGCATTTTCATAAAATTTCTTATGAGATCGTTCAAATCAAGATTCTTACACTGCATTATTTCTTTTCTGCTGAATAACAAAAGTTGTCTTACAAGTTTAGCAGCCCGTTGTGCTGCATTGAAAATCTGCTGTATATCATTCTTAAGAGGGCTTTCATCAGACAGTTCTTCAATTACCATCTCACTATAACCTATGATAATATACAAGATATTATTAAAATCATGAGCTATCCCCCCTGCCAGTTGTCCCACAGCTTCCATTTTCTGGGCATGTCTTAACTGATTTTCCAGGTTTTTGCATTCCTGTTCTGCCTCTATCTGCTCTGTAATATCTTCTGCAATACCTGCAATTCTATAAATCTTACCCTGCTTATTAATAATGGGAAAGGCTTTTGCAGAAATCCAGCGTATTGAGCCATCCGGCCTGTTTATTCTATGATATGGGAATCTAATCTCATTTGTATTCTGCAAACTGCAATTGGAAATACAGGCTTTTATTGTTGCTCTGTCATCTTCAATAATTGATTCAAGCCAGATTGTGGGTGATTTATAAACTTCATCACATGGCCGTTTCCATATTTTTTCAAAAGCAGGGCTTAAGTAATATATCTTTTTCCAGTCAGGTGAACTAAGCCAGAAAACCTCATTAATAGATTCTGTCACCTGGCGGAATTTTTCTTCACTTTCTTTTAATTCATTTACCTTTGTTTCAAGCTCAGCAGTCTTTTCCTTAACCATTTCTTCAAGATTTGTCCGGTAAAGGCGGTTTTCAGAAATAAGTCTTGCACGTTCAAGCACACGATTAATTATTCTTTCAAGATCATTAATATCTTCAAACGGTTTTGTAATATAGTCCCATGCTCCTTTGCGCACAGCTTCAACTGCATCTTTTAATGTGCCTGCTCCTGAAATTACTATAACCGGTATTTCAGGATATTTTTCCTGCATGATTTTAATCAGGGAAAAACCGTCCATTTCCGGCATTCGAAGATCGCTTAATACCAGATCCGGCTGTATATTTTTAATAATATCAAGAGCTTTTTTTCCATTATCAGC
>JAUCGD010000311.1 GCA_030377945.1 Desulfobacterales bacterium HSG17
GGAGATTTTGAAAGAAATCATTATAACTACACAACTTCCTGTTTTATAATTTTTTGTGCATATGCTGTATTTATAATTTTTAAGCGGGAGTAGCTCAGCTGGTAGAGCTTCAGCCTTCCAAGCTGAATGTCGCGAGTTCGAATCTCGTCTCCCGCTCCAAATACTTATGCCTGTAAAATTTCAAGAATCAATGCCCATGTAGCTCAGTCGGTAGAGCGCTTCCTTGGTAAGGAAGAGGTTCATCAGTTCAATTCTGATCATGGGCTCCATTTATTTGTATGCACCGGTTATTTTGTGGTCGTTCGGCCTGAGGTGCGAAATATCGAAAAAAGATTAGTTAAGCTTAGGAGGATGATAAAATGGCGAAGCAAAAGTTTGAGCGAAGCAAACCTCATGTTAATGTTGGGACCATTGGTCACATTGACCACGGCAAGACCACTCTTACAGCAGCGATTACAAAATTGAACGGTTTGAGAGGGCGTGCTGATTTTATTCCGTTTGATCAAATTGATAAAGCTCCTGAAGAAAAAGAGCGTGGAATTACCATTGCCACAGCCCATGTGGAGTATGAAACGGAAAATCGCCACTATGCCCATGTGGATTGCCCAGGTCATGCTGACTACATTAAAAATATGATTACAGGCGCAGCCCAGATGGACGGTGCTATTTTGGTTGTGGGTGCTGATGACGGTCCCATGCCTCAGACCCGTGAACATATCCTTTTGGCCCGCCAGGTTGGAGTTCCTCGTATTGTTGTGTTTCTTAATAAGTGCGATATGGTAGATGATGAAGAACTTATTGAGTTGGTTGAGCTGGAACTGAGAGAGCTTCTGGATAAATATGAATTTCCGGGAGATGATACACCTATCATTCGTGGCAGTGCCCTTAAAGCTCTGGAAAGTGATGACCCTGAGTCAGAGGAAGCCAAATGCATTTTTGAGCTTATGGATTCTATTGACAGTTTTATTCCTGAACCGGAACGTGATATTGATAAACCCTTTCTAATGCCTATTGAAGATGTGTTCAGCATTTCAGGAAGAGGAACAGTTGTTACAGGCAGGGTTGATCGCGGTATTATCCATGTTAATGATCCTGTGGAAATTGTTGGTATTCGTCCTACTGCCAAAACTGTTTGTACCGGTGTCGAAATGTTTCGCAAGCTTCTGGATGAAGGTAGAGCTGGTGACAATGTTGGGTTGCTGCTTCGAGGAACCAAAAGGGATGAAGTTGAGCGCGGTCAGGTGGTTGCTATTCCTGGCAGCATAACACCACATACCAAGTTTGAAGCTGAAGTGTATATCTTAAGCAAAGAGGAAGGTGGTCGACACACTCCTTTCTTTAACGGGTATCGGCCCCAGTTTTATTTCAGAACTACAGATGTTACCGGTATTTTAAATCTGCCTGAAGGCGTTGAAATGATTATGCCTGGCGATAATGTCAAGATCAGTGCTGATCTAATTACTCCTATTGCTATGGAAAAAGAGCTGCGATTTGCAATTCGTGAAGGTGGAAGAACTGTTGGGGCTGGTGTTGTAAGTGAGATTATTGAGTAAGGGAGAGTCTTTTGAGAGTAAATATCATTCTATCTTGTACTGAGTGCAAGCAGAAAAACTATACAACAAAAAAGAACAAGCGGACAACGCCTGATAAGCTGGAGTTTAAAAAATATTGCAGATTTTGCCAAAAGCATACACCTCATAAAGAGAGTAAATAGCTGCTCTGCCGCAGAACCGCACTTATATAACGCTTTGAAGCTGATGCAGGCCGCCATTTCTGAAAATAGGACGCCGAATCTCAGTCGGGATTCGAGTCCCTTCTGGCCTGCCAAATTGTACTAAAGTTGAATTCATGGGTAAGCTCAGGGGGAAAACAGCGTAAGTATCTGTTTAAGCTTTGAGCTTTCCATATTTTTAGGAGCACAATGGGACGGTTACTCAGAAAAAGAAAAACAGTAAAAAAAAAGAAGCAGGGCGCTGAAACCCCTTTAATTGTTAAAGATGCTGATGGCGGAGATGTCCGCCCAAGTCCACCTGCTGATGTTTACAAACAGCAAAATCAGTCTCGCAAAAAACCATCTGTCAGTTTTAACAAAGATGGTTATGTAGAAAAAACCTTGCAGTATTTAAGGGAAGTAAAGGTGGAGTTGAAGAAGGTTACCTGGCCGTCCCGTCAGCAGACTGCCGGCTCTACACTAGTCGTTATTGTTATAGTCATGATTATATCGGTTTTTCTGGGGATTGCAGATATGAGCCTTTCCGGTTTGATTCGTCTGGTTTTTCAATAACAGGAGCATAAAAATATGGCACTAAACTGGTACATAGTCCATGTTTATTCAGGGTTTGAAGATAAAGTGAAGATGGCCCTGGAAGAACGGATTATTTCTTTTTCTCAAGCTGATAAATTTGGTGAAATACTTGTGCCAACCGAGCAGATTGTCGAACTTGTAAAAGGAAAAAGAAAAACATCGTTACGAAAATTTTATCCGGGCTATATATTGGTTCAGATGGAATTAAATGATGAAACATGGCACATTGTAAATAATACTGATAAGGTCAGCGGCTTCCTAGGCGGAAGAGAGAAACCGACACCAATTTCCGATGAAGAAGCAGCTCAAATATTGAACCGGATGGAGGCTGGAAAGCTCGCACCTAAACCCAAGTACTTTTTTGAAGCCGGAGATGATGTTCGGGTTATTGACGGACCGTTTACAAACTTTAACGGTACTGTGGAAGATGTGAATCCGGAAAAAGGCAAAATTAAAGTTTTGGTTAGCATATTCGGACGTTCAACTCCTGTGGAACTTGAGTTCGTACAGGTTACAAAACTATAATGAATATCACATATGCCAGGGTTTAAGTTTAAAATGCTATAAAAACTTAAAGCTATTAGTTATCAGGAGTAAATAAAAAAATGGCAAAAAAAGTAATTGCGCAAATAAAATTGCAGGTTGTGGCTGGAAAAGCAAATCCATCTCCTCCCATTGGTCCTGCCTTGGGGCAGCATGGTGTTAATATAATGGATTTTTGTAAAGCTTTTAACGCCAGGACTGCAAATGAAGAAGGAATGATTATTCCCGTTGTTATTACAGTATATCAGGATCGGACATTTACCTTTATTACTAAAACGCCTCCTGCATCCGTTCTTTTGAAAAAAGCAGCAAAAATTGCCAAAGGAGCCGGAGATCCCAAACGTGACAGGGTTGGCAAGGTAACCCGTAATCAAGTGGAAGAAATTGCAAACCTGAAAATGACGGACTTGAATGCAAATGATCTGGATGCAGCCTGTAAAATCATACAAGGCACTGCAAGGAGCATGGGAATCGAAGTTGTTGCCTAATGCAGGTATTCAATGAAAAATGATCAATGACCAATGGGAGTTGGTAAGGGCGCAGAGAGGAAAAGATGCCTAAGCGGGGTAAAAAATATTTAGAAGCGAAAAAAAAAGTGAATTCTGAAAATATACTCGGATTTACAGAAGCTGTTCAAAAAGCAATAGATTCGTCTTATGCCAAATTTGATGAAACATTTGATATTGCTGTTCGTCTTGGTGTTGATCCAAGACATGCAGATCAGATGGTTCGCGGAACAGTTGTTCTGCCCAATGGAATCGGAAAAAAGGTTCGGGTTCTTGTTTTTGCCAAAGGTGAAAAAGAAAAAGAAGCTTTGGATGCCGGAGCAGATTATGCCGGAAGTGATGAATTTGTTGAAAAAATCAAAGAAGGCTGGTTTGATTTTGATAAGGCCGTTGCCACACCCGATATGATGGGAACTGTTGGAAAAATCGGCCGTATTCTTGGCTGTGGGGCGAATACCCACGATTTCAACCTGGTCGTTGACATGAATAATCCCGCGGTCAACTCGTCCGGTAACAACAGTTCCTCTTCCTGAAATACTGAATACATCTTCAATAGGCATAAG
>JAUCGD010000032.1 GCA_030377945.1 Desulfobacterales bacterium HSG17
AAATTTTCATTTATTGATAAAATATTGAATAATATGATATTAATTCAGACATATAACTATTCAGCCTGCGTGAGTCTATTTGCTCAATTATTTAATGGCAAAACGTAAGAATATTCGCTAGCTAATACCGGGTACCATATATTCAATAAAGGTGCTGATTTCCTTGTTTATACTCCGGCATTGAAATATGCCCGGAATTTTCTGTCCCGACTTTTCCAGAACAGCACTGATATTGTTTAATCGCAGATTAATAAACCGGGCATCTTCCTGATTTTTTTCTGAAGTTTCCTTAAATGCGATCTGTATGGCGTTCAAAATATCGGTCTGCTTATCCCAGTAACTTTCAGTACCCCTGTTTTCAGACATACAGACTGACTGCATCAAAAAGCACCATCTGCCCATCTGAAAATAAACAGCCCAGGGGGTGTCTGTCCATTTATCTGCTGTTATTTGTGTATCTCCCTGCCATTTGGGTGAAAGAAAATCAGGCTTTTTAACAGATATATCTTTGCTCAATGTCTGTCTGCCTGTCCATAATCCGGCTCTAAACGCTCGTGCTGATACGTTTTTTTCCGAAGAATTGAATGCAAGTGACCCGGAACCTGGAAAGCCAGTCTCAAAGGGAATTTTTTCCATAATAGCTGTGTCATATGATTGTGCAATCAGTTTAGAAAGATCTGACTGTTTCTGACCGGGTATCAGAAAAAAGAGCATGAGGCAGGCTGCTGCCATACCAAACCCTGATGCCCAGTATATAGGTCGGCCAAAAAGACTTTCCTTAAGATCAGATAAAAATTGTATGATCCATCCTTTAACTGGCATCCGATCTGCCCATTCCATATCTTCTTTTTCCATGTTATCTTCAAATATTCTGATATTAAAAACCTCTCTGGCACAGATTTTACAGTCTGAAATATGATCTCTTACCTTTCTGTCATCACTGTCATTTAACTGCTCTGTAACATAATCGTAAAGCATTTCCCTTTCAGAGTGGGATATTATTTCAGCCTGCTTTTCAGGAGAATAACCTTCTGAACGGACTTCCTGCTTCAAAAATGACAGAAAATCATCATCATTGTCCAGAGCCTGTTTTAAATGTATTTTTTCATTTGTTGTCATATTTTTTTTCCTCTTCCATATATATAAGAGTCCTATTTTGTCAGTTCAGGACAATTTTTTTTGAAAAAATTTCTGATTTCAGTAATGTCATTGTTGATCATTCTATATTTTTTTTCATGCCCACCTGAAAGTATTTTTTTTGCTTCACTCTCTTCAATATCGTCATCCAACAAAATCATAAGATTAAGAAAAAGTTCATACTGTCGCTTGAATTTCTGTCTTTGTTTACTTCCTGGTGCTGTACTTTCAATACGCTGATTTAACATTTTTTTCATAAACAAAATCAAAGATTTATATTCCAAAATTTCTTGAGTATTATCAGTTGTAGTTTGACTTTCGCCATCTTCCCCGGCAGTTGTCTTAATATTTGGGGTAAATAATTCATAATCTTCACAGGCATCATCAGTTTTGTTTCTTATTATTTGTTTCTTATTGCAAAACTTTGATTCTGAAAGATGTGTACAACCGCCACATTTTTTTTCTTTTTTTATAATGCCTTGTTTATCTAATATCTTCCTAATCTCATTATATATTGTTTTGTTAATATAGCCAACCCAAACTGGCAGTGTTGGCTGTTTAAGTATTATTTTCTTTAAGCGGTCATAAATGGTCTTAAAATCAAAATTCCCCATATCGTCAATATTTTGATTGCCATATATTTTTACAGTTCTTTTAATACTTTTATCTATTTTATTATAGAATCTTTCAAAATTCATATACCTGCACTTTTCCCATATCTCATCCATTTCATTTTTTTTGAGTAACAGGCATTCCTCATCAGTACGGTTAAAATATGAACAGAGAGTTTTTTTGAATCTTTCCCCAAAGCCTTTGCAATATACTTCAGTCAAATCTGTTTGTTTCTTTTCCATAAGATTATTTACTTAAATTTAAGATTGTTAAAAATTAAAATTAAAATATTTAAAAAATTTTTATCCTCAAAAATACTTTTCCAGCATCCTAAGTAAGTAAAAGGGAAAAACAATATACTTACAATCAAAACACAAAACAAAAGGAGGCAATCATGGGAAAAATTTAAATCAGAAATCAACTTTTGTATCAAGAACATTTTTTATTATCATTCCTTTTTTTCTAACCTTTGGGAAGAAACTATAAAGGAAATTGAACTGTCAAACAACTTTTAATTTTTAAAAATAATTAATCAGCATGAAAGGAGTTAAGTATGAAAAAACTGGTAACAATCATTATGACGGCATTTATCATTTTCAGTGTCTCCGGTATACAGGCCGGAGCGGAAACTATCATCACACCCAGCATCAGTTTTCCGGGAGATGAATTTGGTAACAGCGTTGATATGGCAGATAATGTTGCCATTGTCGGTACTCTTACCAATGAAAATGGAGCTGCTTTTGTGTATGAAAATGACAATAACGGATGGGTTGAGAAAGCCATTCTTACCGCAAGCGATAATGCATCAGGTTTCGGTTCAAAAGTTGCCATCAGCCAGTCTTTTGCTGTTGCAGCAAACTATGGTGAAAATGTTTATATGTTTCAAAAACCGGAAAGCGGCTGGCAAGATATGACTGAAACTAATAAAATTCAATTATATCAACCCGGATATGAAGCTATAGCAATTAACGATTTGTCAATTCATGGAAATACACTTGCTGTATGCTATTCTGCTAATTATCAGAATGAAATTATAAGACCGGTACTTATATATAATTATACCGGAAATAATTGGATATTAACAGATACAATCAGTTCTGAAAATTATGGAATTCATGGAGAAAATTATGAACGCTGTGAAGGAAATTATGGAAGCCGCATAGATGTATTCGATGATTTTTTAATAATAGGTTCTGAAAAATGCGGAGCACTAGTCTATAAAAAAGAAAACGGAAAATGGGTATTCAATGCTAAACTTATTACTAATGTTACGGAGGCAACGAAGTTTTTTGGTAGGGATGTCGCCATATCAGAGGATATAGCCATAGTTGGAGATAATGGTACACGCAGCGCATACATATTCAAGTATGATGGAGACACAGATACTTGGGTTAATAATAAGAAACCAAAAAAGTTAAATGAATCCGAAGATGCACTATATTATGGACTATCTGTTGACATTACCAAAGAATTTGCAGTCGTTGGGTCCCTCGCTTTTAGAACTAATGAATTGGGTCCTTGTGGAGCTGCATTCTTATATAAGCTAAAGAAACTAAATAAAGAAGATGAAGTTTATGAAAAGGTAAACAAATATATTGCACCCACACCGCAGTTTTTTGGAAGATATGGCTGGTCAGTTGCTTTGTCAGAAAATCATTTGCTTGTAGGTAATCCAGGAGATCAAATAGACGGCTTTGATGGGTCGGCAGTCATTTATGATCTTTTTGTTCCTGGTGACTTAGATAAAGATGGTGATATTGATAAAGAAGATTTAGCAATATTACGATTATACCTTAATCAACCGGCAAGCGATTTCCCTTCTGCTGATTTAAATAATGATGGAGTAATCAATATTTTGGATGCAAGAAAAATCATTATTTCATGCAGTTACCCTGGTTGTGAATGTCGTTAAAATCGATAAGTTTTTTAGCCATGCAACAATGAGGGGCGGTATTGTAACCGTCCCTTACATAAAAATTATAAAATTTATAATAGGAGGAATTTATCATGAAAAAAATCAGTACAATAGCAATTATCATTCTCGCTGTCAGCACATTCTTTATCAGTCAGGCATACGCTGTATCTTTATCTCTTAAGCCTTTAACTTCATTTTTCGAAGTCGGAAGTCTCGCGGAAGTTGATCTTGTTGTGTCCGATCTTGGAAATGAGGATATTGCAGGGTTTGATCTCAATATTGTCCACAATCCCTCTGTAATTGACTTTGCCTATTACACTCTCGGAGACGGACTCGGAAATATTGCAGCAGGAGAAGCAGAAGACTGGAGCATGGGAAATATGGGAAACGGAACAATCAATCTTGCGGAACTTTCATGGCTATTTGACCTTAGTTTCCAGGCAGATACTTTTAAACTTGCAACACTTTACTTTACCGGAGCAGGTGAAGGAACAGGTTTTTTGGGTTTTTCAGATGCTATCCTTAGCGGTGTTTATGGTGATTCGCTTGACGCAACTTATAAAGGCGCTGATGTCTCTGTTAAGCCAGTACAGCCAATACCTGAACCTGCAACAATGTTTCTGCTTGGTTTTGGTCTTACGGGTATAGGTTTTGTCAAAAGAAAGCATAAAGACCGACAGTTGAGAATGTATTCATAATCAATGTTTTCCATCAGGGGCGATTTTATTAAAAGATCGTCCCTGTCAAATAAGCCCAAATTAATAATAAGGTGATTCATCATAATCCCTGACAGTTGATTTGGGTCTTTTTTTATTCTCCTCCAATTATGATTTTCCGAAATTGGAAAAATAAAAATAAAAATAAAAATTTTCATAATTTTTGTCCTCAAAATGCTTTTTCGGCCTCTTAAGTAAGTAAGAGGGCAAAAAACTTAATACTTAAAACCGGAATTCAATAACAAATGGAGGTATTATTATGAAAGAAAAATTAAATCGTAAATCAGCTTTTGTAACAAGAACATTAACAACCGCAATCCTTTTCTGTCTTTTGTTTCTGATTTCCTGTGCCGGTACAAAACCGGTTGCAGGTAACACTGGGCAGGATACTGTTTCACCTGAAGTTCATGCAGCATTCTATGCAATACGAGCAGCGCAATATGTGAAAAATGGTGACTTTAATAATGCAATCATCGATCTTAAAAAGTGTGTGAGCGTAGCTCCTGCATCTGAAAAAACTGATTATGAAAATCTGCTTGGACTCGCATATGGAACCCGCGGCATCTTTTATTATAAGAATGGAAGCTATGACAATGCCATCAGTGATCTCACTAAAACCGTACAACTTGTATCTGCATCTAAAAAAACTGTCTATGAAAAATTGCTGGGAAAGTCATATGGGGATAGAGGCGCTTATAAGGGGATGAACGGTTATATTGATGGCGGAATCAGTGATATTAAGACATGTCTTCGTTATATACAGGATAACAAAGACAGGATTAAATATAAGCAAGCTTTAGGAATCCTTTACGTCGCAAAAGGAGATATATTAAGTTTTCAGGGGGATAAGGATGGTGCAAAAGAAAATTATCTAAAAGCAGTATTATACAATTTAAGTGCAATATCAAATTAATTTGAAACTGGAATGAAGATGGCTGTTTATAAATTTTTGCTGCCGGAAAATATTTTGAACAAGACAGCAACAGATAGGCAGTTGCAGTTATTTCAGGTGAGGTGCAATTAAAAACGGCTAATGAGAAGATGAAAGACAGACCCTTGAAGCTTTATCAGATATAAGCATCCAAATATAAGTTTATTATGTTACCTTTAAATATTCCTGTGCCTGCCCCCGAACCAGGGCAGGCACAGGGGCATTGTTCTTGCAAATCTGCCTTTATCCTTGATTTTATTCATTTCATATTTTAATTAACATATTTGAAAAATATATGATATAATGCCTTCTTTGGTGAGACGGTCTGATTTAATAAATACTTTTCGAATTTATGCCTTTTGAATCATGCAGGTTTAAACACGAAAAGTATGAAACATTTAAAGGAGAAATAAGATGCCCCAGCCTGAAAATGTTATGGAAGTATTCAAATATCTTGATAAATCAAACTGCCGGGAATGCGGCAGCAAGACATGTCTTGCATTTGCTGGAGCAGTTTTCAAAGACCAGAAAGAAATCAATAAATGCCCCAGGCTTGATCTGGAGGTAATAAAACGGTTTTCCCCGAATTCTGAAAATGAACCTGAATCTGAAAACAATGGTGAAAGACAAAACAGGGATGAATACCTGGAAATGCTTAAAAATGAAATAAAAAAGACAGATATTAATGCAAGGGCTGAGATGCTCGGTGAGCGTTTTTCAGATGGCAGGCTTGTGATAAGGGTGCTTGGAAAAGAATTCTTTATCAGCCAAGAGGGAAATCTTTTTACTGATATTCATATAAACCCCTGGGTAGTTTCTCCGCTTTTAAACTATGTGCTTTATAAAGGGCTGCCAGTGTCAGGAAACTGGGCTTCGTACAGGGAACTCAAAGACGGTCAGGAAAGATACCCGCTTTTTCAAAAAAGATGCGAACAGGCCATGAAACGCATAGCTGATATATATACTGACCTTTTTAAAGATGTGATTCATCTTTTCAGCGGAACCCAGGTTGAAGAACAGTTTGAGTCTGATGTTTCCGTTGTTTTGCATCCCCTGCCTAAAATACCGATAATAATATGTTACTGGCTGCCGGATGACGGTCTTGAATCGGATTTGAATATTTTTTTTGATAAAACAGCAGAGGAAAATCTTGACTCAGGCTCCTTATTTACACTTGGAGCAGGACTGACGCAGATGTTTGAGAAACTGGCTTTGAGGCATGGGGTATCTTTTTCCGTACAATAATAAAAAAGGAGAATAAAATGAGTAAGAAAGCCCCTGAAGTATATAAAGGATTTGAACAAGGCCCTATCCGGCCTCCAAGCGAGGCCAACAGTCTTTTGATAAGAGTTTCCAGAAACTGCCCCTGGAATTTCTGCACCTTCTGCCCTGTTTATAAAGGCAGAAAATTTTCACTGAGACCAAAAGACCATGTTATACATGATATTGACACGGTTTGTAAATATGTTGAAATGCTTAAGCAGCGAACCGACAATAAAGGGCGTATTACCCAAATGGTAGCCCAGGATGTTTCAAACATGGTTGATCCCAATGAAGCTGATGCTTTTCATGCAGTCTTAAGCTGGTTTGCCGGAGGGCTGGAATCCGTATTTATCCAGGATGCAAACAGCCTGATTATTAAGCCTGCTGATTTAATTGAAATATTAATCCATTTGCGTAAATGCTTTCCCTGGGTCAAACGTATAACCTCCTATGCCCGGTCTCACAGCCTTGCACGTATCAGTGATGAAAATCTGGCTTCAATAAAAAATGCAGGCTTAAACCGGATACATATAGGGCTTGAATCCGGTTCTGATGAAGTACTGAAAATGGTAAGAAAAGGTTCGGACAAGGCCATGCAAATTAAAGCCGGGCAGAAGGTAAAAAACGCAGGCATGGAATTATCCGAATATGTAATGCCGGGTTTGGGCGGGCAGAAGCTGTCTGATGTTCATGCAATTGAAACTGCTGATGCTTTAAACCGGATTAACCCGGATTTTATCAGGCTCCGAACCCTTGCCATACCAAACCGGATTCCTCTTTATGAAGATTATCAAACAGGAACTTTTGAAAAATGTACTGATTTAATGATGGCAAAAGAAATCAGGCTGTTTATTGATAAACTTGAAGGGATAACAAGCACAATAAAAAGCGATCATATTTTAAATCTATTCCAGGAGATTGAAGGAAAATTTCCACAGGATAAGCCAAGTCTGTTGAATATCCTGGATTCATTTTTGGATATGGAACCGGAAAAACAGTGTATTTACCAGGTAGGCCGCAGGCTGGGAATTTTTCATCGAATGGAAGATATGAATTCTCCTCACAGGTTGAAAAAAGCTGAAAATGTCTGCAAGGAGAATAATATAACTCCTGAAAATGTTGATAAGGTTGTTGATGAGATTATGAAAAGGTTTATTTGAAAATAATTGCAGGGCAGGTTTGTAACCTGCTCCTGTATTTTTAATAAATTATAAAAATACTTTATAATCCGTTTCCAAAGCATTGGAAAGGCGTTTAGCCATTTCTTTTCCAATAGCTCTTTTTCCGTTTTCCATTTCTGAAATATGATGTCTTTTCACATTTATTTTTCGTGCGAGTTGTTCTTGTGTTAATCCCTCTCGATAGCGAAGCCCTTTTATAGCACTACCGCTGTGAAGATCAGGGAATAATTCATTCAAGTCAATGGAATCCCTTTGTTCTTCAAATTCGGTTTGCATAGAAAAACGAATATTTGCCAGGGTAAGCATATTTTCAATTGCATTTTTGACACCTGTTATTTTTTCTTTTGGAATACGAAGATATATGTCAGCATAATCGCTGATACTTTGCTTTTTCGTGAGTGCCAATATAAATCACCTCCAATGAATTTTTCTCAATTACTTTCCAAACCACAACATAGGTTGGTTTTCCCTTTTTAATGTGACAATGATGACAATCTGATACTCCTCTAATTTTTCCATAATTAGGCCAGCTTTCTTGAACAGGGCCGGTTACACGCATCTCCATTGCAAGGGATTTAAATTGTTCCTGAACTGAAACAGGTAGTTTTTGTAAAACCTTCACAGCTTTCTTTTTTATTTTGACGTTCCAAGGCATGCATAATATATGTACCTAAAAATGGTACTTTGTCAATATTTTTTATCTTCAGACATTTCTTGCAGGGGACCACCTTATATATCGTGCTTTTAAAAAAATTACTTTTTCAAATCTATAACAGGCCAGCCTCTGGTTTCAGCAGCTTTAAGTAATATGGGATCAGGATTGACCGCAACAGGGTTATCCACCTTTTCTAGCAAAGGCAAATCATTATGAGAATCACTATAAAAATATGAATCTTTCCAATTCATATTTTTATTTTTCTCAAGCCATTTTTCAAGATGGATAACCTTACCTTTTGAAAAACAGGCGATTCCATCCATTTTACCTGTATATTTTCCATCTATTATTAAAGGTTCAGAACAGAGTATTTCATCCATTTTTAACCGTGCTGCTATTGGCTCTGCAACAAAGCGGTTGGTGGCAGTCATAAGCAGGAGGAAATCTCCTTTGCTGCGGTGTCTGGCAAGTAAATCCAGTGATTTTTTTGTTATCATGGGTTCAATAACTATTTCCATGAAACGGGTTCGCAGATTTTCAAGAAAATCCATATCAAAATCAGGCAGAATTTTCATGGTAAATTCTATATATGCATCTATGTCAAGCCTTCCTGCATGGTAGTCATTGCTGAATTCTGTATTGGTTTTTATGTGGATTTCCCTGTCCACCAGGTTTTCTTCAGCTATAAAATCATTCCAGGATTTGTTACTGTCCCCGTTTAACAGGGTATGGTCAAGATCAAAAACAGCCAGTGCCATTTTATTACCTCTCAATATTCAAAGTTATGTAAAATTAAAGATTTAAAAATGGCGCTTTTATCATAATACCAGGTCTTCTACAAGGTGAATAGCGTCAAGTTTATGGGAATTAATTTGGAAATACCCAAATTATCTCATATATAGCGCAGATACCTGACATACTCACCTGTTTCCAGTTTTTTAACAGCTTTTTTCCATCGCTTCAGGCCATAAGATTTGAAATCAAAGTCTGCATTTGCAATCCGGGCCTGAATAAATGCCCATAATGACCAGCCAACATCACACAATATGCCATGAAGATAAACCCTGGATATAATCTCCCTGCTGTCATGGCCATAATAGGCTCTGACCAGATTTTTGGTCATGGTATCATTGAATTTCGCCTCAATACATAGATTCGCCAGTTCAAAGCAGGGGTCATTTTGACCGCTGTAATCAAAATCAATAATAAACATCTCTTGTCCGTCATATAATATATTTTCAGGAGTAAGATCATTGTGGCATGGTACAAGCTCTGTTCTGTATGAGTTTAAGACTGTTCCAATTGTATTTATTTGTGGCTGATAATTTTCATAATCAGCAGGAAGTTTGATTTCTTTTTCCCTGACTATTTCCTGGTAATGTTTTATCAAGCAAAACATATCAAATTCCTTATAAAAATCGTTTCCTGAATGCAGCTTTTTTAATATGCGGATAAGACGTTCTTGAACCTCGGACTGGTGCAGTTTTTTTATTGATAATATAGGAAAAGAAATAAATTCAGATATTAAAACACCCTCTGATTCCAGGAAATGAATAACTTTGGGCGACAGTCCGTTTTTCTCACATATTTTGTTGTTGTTGAATTTGTGAACTCGGTTTATTCCCAGTAAATGCGATGTATTACCTGCAATGGAGACAATATATGGCTTTTTATCAACGATAACCTTGAAGGTCTGGTTTGTAATCCCACCTGATACAGGTTCGATTAAAATCGTTTTTCCATGCCATTCCGCAATAAGATTAATAGCTTGTTCAATAGTCAAAGTCATTTTTCACTCAATTAATGTTCAGACAGTTAAAGCAGATTTTCGCTTTGCGAGCAGATTATCCAGCCAGTCCAGGTCCATTTCCGATACCGAAGACAAAAGCAGTTCCGTATATTTATGGTGCGGGGGTCTGAGTATTTTTTTTCAGGCTCGTGTCAATATTTTTTATAATGGGTTTCCACTTATCCCCTTCTCTTGTTCCGGCCTTCTGCATGAAAATGACTCCAGGATAATCCGAAAATCCATGATAACACAAAATGCGGGAACAAGAGAGATAATAAGAGAATTTTAACGTTACTTTTGCAGAAAAGGCACAGGCAAGTTATTGTAAAACAGGTATTTAATTGAACCACCAGCGTTCGATGTTCTTGTGGCCATCCATTTCCATATGGGCAGAAATAGGACCATGCCCCAGTTTTTGAGAGTGAGCCTCTACAATCTGATTAAACATGGGAACCACAGTACCGCCATTATCCCTGCAAATACTCTGCATTTCAAAATAAAGCTGTTTTCGTTTGTTTGTATCCAGCTCTGCCCTGGCTTCTTTGAGCACTTTGTTGAATTTATCATGGCTCCAATGGGTGTCATTCCAGTCTGCACCGGTTGCATAAGCTACGGAAAACATCATATCTTCCACCGGCCTGCCGCTCCAATAACACATACACCATTCCTTTTTTGTCCAGACACTTTTCCAATAACCGTCACTGGGTTCACGAACTACGTTTATTTTTATGCCGGCCTTTTTTGCACTCTCCTGGTAAAGCACGGCAGCATCAACTGCACCGGAAAAAGCAGCATCAGAGGCATGAAGATTAAAAGTGTGTTCCAGCATTCCTGCTTTTTTCATGTAAAACTTTGCTTTGTCAGGATCATATGTCCGTTGTTCAAGATTGGCAGCATGGTAACGGTTCACAGACGAAATGGGATGGTCATTGCCCACTGTCCCGTAACCTTTTAGGATTGTTTTAACCATTTCTTCACGGTTAACTGCATGTTTTAATGCCATGCGGACATTGTTGTCAGTATATGGTTTTTTGTCCACCAGCATGGGAGCTGTATAATGCATGGTCCCGGTGACAGCAGTCACATTGATGCCGGGTACTTTTTTTAACATATGCGCGGTTTTTACATCAGCTCGTTCTATGGCATCCAGACGCTTTGTTTTTAGTGCATTTGTCCTGGCATTGACATCCATGATGGAAAGGGTTTCAACTTCATCAAAATGAGCCCTGTTTTCTTTCCAGAAATTGGGATTTCGTTTGGTCAAAGCACGTACCCCAGGCTCCCACTCTTTCATAATATATCCGCCTGTACCGATCCCTTTTTCCCAGTCTTTGCCTTGAGTGCCGTCTGGATAAATTCTCAAGTGATAATCTCCCATAATAAAAGGAAAATCAGCACTGCCTTCAGAAAGAGTAAATACAACAGTATATTTCCCGTCCGATTTTATATCTTCAACGCTTTTCAGGAATGCTTTGGCAGCAGATTTGGATTTGTCACCTCTGTGATGATTGATGGAAAAAATAACATCTTCAGCAGTCATGGTTTTTCCATTGTGGAATTCTACGCCTTTTTGCAGTTTAAATGTCCAGGTTTTTGCTTCCGGTGAAGCATCCCAGGATTCTGCCAGTTCAGGAACAGGTTGAAAATTATGGTCAATTTCAACAAGACAATTGCTTAACTGGCTGCTGACATTAATTGGGTGGCTGGCTGTCAGTGTTGCCGGATCAAGGGAGTCAGAAGTAGCGCCGCCGCTTAATGCCTGCTTGAATGTCCCGCCTTTTTTGGGTACGTCCGCGGCCTTTGCCTGTGTTGAGAAGAACATGGGACTGATTGCAGCTGTCAGCCCTAATGCAGCAGTTTGGCCTATAAATTCTCTTCTTGTAATTTTACCCTGACTGAGCAGTTTTTCAAGTTTTTTCAAGTCTGGCATTTAACCTCCTTAATAGATTAATGTATTTTTAATAAAGTGACTATCCCGTAGATTAGTTATTACGCAGAATACCATCAAAAATTTCTGTTTTACCAACCACACCGATTAACCTTCCCACCTTGTCAATTACCGGCATTGGAAGCCCAAAGACATGATTGATTTCAACTGCTGTACGCATGGGGGTTTCCGTATCCCCTGCAACAATTACCTTGTCTGAAAGCTTATCCAGATCAAGGTCATCTCTGAACGGAACCAGGGGAATGTCCGAATCTTCATTTACAATTTTTTTCAGACGGCCTTTTGAATCAAATACGCAGACCACCTTTTTTTCTTCATCCAGGAATTTTGCATTATCTGTTCCTGAAACATCCGGCAGTTCTTTTACCGGACGCATGAGAGATGAGCAGCTTAACACCTTTAAAGGATTCATTGAAGCAACAAACTGACGGACATAATCATTTTTAGGATTGGAGATGATTTCTTCAGGTGTGCCTGCCTGAACAATTAGTCCATGTTCCATAATTGCAATAAGTGAACCGAGCTTTAAGGCTTCGTCAAGATCGTGGCTGACAAACAATATGGTTTTTTTCAGATCATTTTGAAGCTGGATCAGTTCATCCTGTAAATGTTCACGAATCAGGGGATCAAGAGCTGAAAAGGGTTCATCCATGAGCAGAATATCGGCGTCTGTTGCCAACGCTCTTGCCAGCCCTACTCGCTGCTGCATTCCTCCTGAAAGTTCCCTGGGGAATTTATCTGCCCACTGCTCAAGACGCACCAGGGCAAGTTTTTCATCTACAATCTTATATCGCTTTGCTTTGGATACACCGCTGAGTTCAAGCCCGAATCCGACATTATCCCGGACAGTTCGCCAGGGCATAAGTGCAAATTGCTGAAAAACCATTGAAATACGTTCCGTTTGTAAACGGTGTAAATGGCTGCGGTTACACGCTGCCACGTCAATTATATCTCCATTATGTTCAACAAGAACCTGTCCCCGGGTTACTTTATTCAGACCGTTTACACATCTCAGTAAAGAGGATTTTCCTGAACCTGAAAGCCCCATGAGAACACAAATCTGACCTTCTGTCATTTCCAGACAAGCATTATGAACAGCTACAAGATTTTGGGTTTTTGAAAAAATTTCATCCCGGCCTGCGCCCTGGTCAAGCATTTTAACTGCTTTATCAGGGCTTGGACCGAAAATAACATCTACGTTATTGAATTTAATACTCGTTTTCATATTTTTTATATATAGGAAATTATAAATATTGGAGTCTGAAAATTATTTTTCGGGCAAAGCAAAAAAATAATTTTTGCACTCCTTTTTTATTTTTGACCGGTTTTGACAGTTTCAGGTTGTTTCAGCATTCGATCAAGAACAATGGCAACAATCACAATGGCAAGTCCTGCTTCAAAACCCTGGGAAATATTTACGGAATTCAGGGCTCGGATAACCGGTTTTCCAAGTCCGTCAGCACCTACCAGTGCAGCAATAACTACCATTGATAATGAAAGCATGATACACTGTGTCAATCCTGCCATAATGGTTGGCAGGGCATGGGGCAGTTCAACTTTCATAAGAAGCTGCATACGGGATGCGCCAAATGCTTTTCCAGCATCTATAAGTCTGCCAGGTACGCTTGTTATGCCAAGATATGTAAGCCGTATTGGAGCCGGAATAGAAAAAATTACTGTTGAAATCAGACCTGGAACCATGCCCAGGCCGAAAAGCATTAATGTGGGAATGAGATAAACAAAAGTGGGAATTGTCTGCATCAGATCTAATACAGGCCGAATCAGGGTAAAAAACCATCTGTTATGTGCCGCAACAATACCCACAGGCACACCAAATATAACGGATATGGAGGTTGCAAAGATTACCAAAGCAACAGTTTCAACAGTTTGTTCCCAATATCCGAGATTTAGAATAAGAATTAATCCGAGAATTATGCCAAGAGCCATTTTCCAGCTTCGATGCAGAAAATAACTTATTAATGCAATTCCTGCTATGAGAAAAAGCGGTGGCGCTGAGTTGAGCAGATTGATGGTCTGTATAATCATCCATTCAACTCCATCAGAAAAAAAACGAAACTGATCGTCAAAATTGTCTGTCAGATATTCAACAAAAAATTTAATCCATGTTCCAATAGGAATTTTCTCTAAAAGAAAATCCGGGGTATATTGCATTATGTCTCCCTATGAGCAGTACATCAAATATCATAAGTTCGAACACAGTTGTAGAGACAAGGCATGCCTTGTCTCTTAAATAAGCATACCCATCATAAAATGTGTACAACTTGTAAAATGATGTAATAGCTTTTCTTTAATCAATAGCTTTTATTCGATGGGCGTAAACATTGTCATAAAATTCTATATGATAATCATAGTATGATTTTAAATGTTTGCTGTTTTCTATTGTCACCTCGAATTTTTCCATATTTTTTTGTATGCCGCAGCTTTTTGCTGCATCTGAGTGCCATTTTTCCCAGATGTCCCATTCTTTTTTATGGCCTGAATCCCAGGAAAGGGCTTCAGGGATAAATTTAATATTAATAGCCTTGCAATAGGCTTTCATGATTCCTTCAGGATTGTCTTCAAGGTCTGTGGCATCTACAACAACAGGTGGATTGCCGTTTAAGTCAAATGATTTTTGGAACACTTTGATTAATTGTTCATAACCGATTTCATCCAGTTTTACTTGATTATTCATGGCATAAAAAGAGGGAATGGCTTTGTCAGGATGTCTGATAAGAAAGGTGTTTACCAGTCTGGAGAGCAATTCGTCATCATTTATAAGCTCTTCAAAACAATGGGCGCACATATCTTTGAAAAAAACCGGAGATGATTCTCCTTGTTTCAGGATATGTTCTTTTATCTCAGGATATGTTGTCGGATGATTTGGATCTTTATATTCCTGATCTATTGCTGAAGCCTGTTTATGAACATAATAAAGATATGAAAAAGGTTCGTGTAAAATATTAAAATCTCCCCGTTCCATCATTACTCTTTCAAATGCGGTTGATATTGAGCGGGGGTGTGTCCATAAAGCGACAATTGGCTGTGTCATTAGATTCCTCCAGAATTAACCAATATTAAAAAAGGGCGAATAAATATTCGCCCTGCATATTCTATATTGATACAAAAATTATTTTATAAGATTTTCAACAGCAGCCAGTCCAGGGTTTCCCTCAATGGTTTTAACATCTTTTAACCATATTTTTAAAACATCAGGATTGGTTTTAAGCCATTTTTCAGCTGCTTTTTCAGGCATCATGCTCTCATCAAGAATCATGCCCATGACCTGATTTTCCATTGACAGGGTAAATTCCAGATTTTTCAGCAAAAGGCCCACATTTGGGCATTGCTTTACATAATCTTTTCGTACTACGGTATAAACAGTTGCTCCGCCCAGGTTGGGACCAAAAAATTCATCCCCTCCGTCAAGATAGGCAAGTTCAAAATTGGTATTCATAGGATGGGGTTCCCAGCCCAGGAATACAATCCATTCTTTTTTGCGTACAAATCTGCGAACCTGTCCCAGCATTCCCTGTTCACTGGATTCAACCAGTTTCCATCCCTTGAGGTTAAATGCGTTTTTATCCATCATGGTCTGAATAAGACGGTTGCCGTCATTTCCAGGTTCAATACCGTAAATCCTGCCTTTAAATTTTGATTTGAATTTTGCAATATCAGCAAAAGTTTTTACTCCTGCATCATAAACATATTTGGGTACACACAGGGTATATTTTGCATCTGTAAGATTTGCACGGAGGACTTCAACAGAACCTTCTTTCTTAAAGGATTCAATATCTCCTGTCATGGTCGGCATCCACAGGCCAAGGAATACGTCAATATCCTTGTTTTTAAGAGCGGCAAAAGTGACAGGTACAGCAATAACATTGGTTTTTACATCATATCCCAGCCCTTTTAATACAAATGAAGTCAGGGCGGTTGTGGCAGTAATATCTGTCCAGCCTACATCGGAAAACCGAACCTGATTACATGTTTTTGATTCTTTTGCATAAATTGCAGCCGGTATTATTGTCATAATGATAAAGATTGCCAGAAAACAACGCATTTTTTTAATAAACATCATGTCCTTCCTTGTTTTTGGTTAATATTTAAAGCAGCTTTGAATCAGGATGGTCAAGATTACAAAGGATACCCAGAATAATCCTGACCATCCTTACAAAATATCCTGGATATCCTGATTTAAATATTTAAAGCAGCTTCCCGTTTTGCCAGCAGATTATCCAGCCAGTCAGGGTCCATTTCCGGTACTGAAGATAAAAGCAGTTCAGTATATTCATGGTGCGGGGGCCTGAGTATTTCTTTTTTAACTCCCTGTTCAACAATCCTGCCTTTGAGCATGACTATTATTTCATCAGCAATTGCTTTAACTGTTGCCAGGTCATGGGTAATAAAAAGGTAGGATACTTCAAGTTCATTTTGAAGTCTTTGGAGGAGTTGCAGAACTTCTTCAGCAACCAGTTGATCCAGGGCAGATGTAACCTCATCGCAGATTATCAAATCCGGTTCTGCTGCCAGGGCGCGTGCAATGCAGATTCTTTGTTTTTCTCCGCCTGAGAGTTCTGAAGGAAAGCGGTTCATATATTTTTCAGGCAGTTCAACCATTTGCAGAAGTTCGGCTATTCGATTTTTCTGCTTTTTACCGCTCATATCAAAGTAAAAGGAAAGGGGACGTCCAATAATCTTTTTTATCTTCTGCCTGGGATTTAATGCAACATCTGGCATTTGATAGATCATCTGCATACGCCTGAGAAGATCAATATCCCTTGATTTCAGATCAGGGGACAATTCTTTTCCGTCAAATATTATTTTACCTTTAAACGGGGGAAGAAGACCTGTGATAATCCTTGCAAGTGTTGTTTTGCCGCTGCCGGATTCACCAACAACTGCAATGGTCTGCTTTCTGGAAATTGTCAGATCAATATCTTGAACCACCGGATCGTTGTTTGCATAAGCTGCTGATACATCTTTAATTTCCAAAATCGCATCATGATTTTTAATAGCAGTATTGCTTTTTTTTCTTAAGGTGCGTACAGATAAAAGGTCGCGGGTATATTCCTCTTTTGGATTGTCCAGAAGTTCTCTGGCCTGGCCTTCTTCCACCATATGACCGTGACGGAGTACCATAATCCTGTCAGCAACCTGTGCAACAACAGCAAGATCATGGGTAATATAAATACCTGCTGTATTTTGCTCGTTTATAACATTTTTAATGGCTGCCAGAACCTCTATCTGGGTTGTAACATCCAGGGCTGTTGTGGGTTCGTCAAAGATTATAATGTCAGGATCAGCAGCCATAGACATGGCTACCATAACTCTTTGAAGCTGTCCTCCTGAAACCTGGTGAGGATAGCGGTATCCTATATTTTCAGGGTCAGGCAGGTCAAGCTGACCATAGAGTTCTTTGGCTTTTTCTTCAGCATCAGAATAAGACAGAACCCCATGCTGCACTGCAAGTTCTGCAAATTGATGGATTAATTTATGGGCAGGGTTAAAAGAAGCTGCTGCACTTTGAGCAACATATGCAATGCGTGAACCGCGAATTTTTCTTTTTTCATCTTTGGGGGCATTAGTAAGATCAATATTATCAAAGATTATTGAGCCTCCTACAATTCTGCACCCTGTCCTGGTATATCCCATTGAGGCAATGCCCAGGGTGGATTTTCCGGCTCCGGATTCACCTATAAGTCCCAACACTTCGCCCCTGTTCAGGCTCAAGTCAATATCTTTTATAATGGGTTTCCATTTATCTCCCTCAAGCCCTTCAATCTCAATGTTTTTCATTCTCAGTAATTCATTATTCATAATATTTACCTGTTACTTTTTAGTTTCTTATTTCACTGCTTCTTTGTAAAAACCAGTCAACCACCAGATTTACTCCAATGGTTAAAAATGCAATAGCCCCGGCAGGCCAGAGAGGTATGAGAATTCCAAATGTTATGGCTCCTGCATTTTCCCTTACCATTCCGCCCCAGTCAGCAGCAGGAGGCTGAAGTCCCAGACCAAGAAAGCTTAATGCGCTGATAAATAAAAATACAAAGCAGAAACGAAGCCCGAATTCAGCAATAAGAGGGGGCAGTGTGTTTGGCAGTATTTCATGTCGCATAACCCACCATGTTCCTTCTCCACGCAGCCTTGCCACTTCAACAAAATCCATTACTTCAATATCCATAGCCACTGCCCTGGCCAGACGAAATACCCGTGTTGAGTCCAGCAGGGCAATAACAACAATTAAAACCGGGATGGATGTTCCAAGAACCGACAGCACCATAAGTGCAAAGATCAAAGTCGGAAAGGCCATTATAATATCAACTGTGCGCCCGATTACCTGATCTACCCAGCCTTTTAATGTTGCTGAAAGAAATCCTCCTGTGACTCCCACTGCAAAGGAGAGAAGAGAAATAAGCAGGGCAATGGTAATAGTATTACGCGCACCAAAAAGAAGGCGGGAAAATAAATCCCTGCCCAGTTGATCGGTTCCCAGTAAATGCTGCTCACCGGACGGAAGCCAGACATCCCCGGTAATTTCTGTTTCGCCATAAGGGGCAATCATGGGAGCAAATATCATTGCAATTAAATTTATGAGGATAATCACCAGCCCTATTTTTGCACTGATAGGAGATTTTTTTAATAATTGTAAAGCAGTCATGTTGCTCCTTTTTTATCTTTTTCTACCTGGTCTTTTTCTACCTGGTCTTTTTTTACCTGTTATTTTTTACCTGGGGTTTCTCAGTTTGGGATTACTGAGCATTGCCAGCACATCAGCACTAAGGTTGAGAAATACATAAGTAGCTGCAAATATAAGGCCGCATGCCTGGACAACAGGCAAATCCCGTTTTGAAACTGAATCAACTAAAAGCTGGCCCATTCCCGGATAAACAAAAACCACTTCAACCACAACAACCCCTACAACCAGGTAGGCCAGGTTAAGCACGATCACGTTAATAATTGGAGAAAGTGCATTTGGAAGGGCATGATGTACGATAATTCTAAATTGTGTCAGTCCCTTGAGCCTTGCCATTTCAATAAAAGGGCTGCTGAGTATGTTGATAATGGCTGCCCTGGTCATTCGCATCATATGGGCTACAACAACCATTGTAAGTGTCAGGCAGGGCAAAGCAATTATATGGAGTTTTTCAAAAACAGTCATTTGATTGGAAATTGTTGATATACTGGGAAATAATATAAGCTGAACCGAAAGCAGGGCAATCAGTATATAAGCCACGAAAAATTCAGGAAATGATATTGTACTTAGTGTACAAATGGAAATCAGGCGGTCAAACCAGGTATTCCTGTAAAGAGCTGCTAAAATCCCCAAGAAAATAGCCAGGGGTATGGCAATTAGTGCTGAAACAGATGCCAGGAAAAGTGTGTTTGCAAAGCGCCATCCAATAAGATCTGAAATAGGGCGGCCATTGGAAAGAGAATTTCCAAAATCACCGCGTATAAAATTGCTTAACCATGAAAAATAACGAACATGAGGAGGAAGATCCAGTTTAAGTTCTTTGCGGAAAGCCTCAACAGTTTCAGGCAGGGCATTCTGTCCTAAAATTGCTTCAGCCAGATCACCGGGAAGGGCCTCAACCCCTATGAAAATAAGTACGGAAATGACCATGACAGTTGCAAATCCAAGGGCAATGCGTTTTAGTACTATTGAGGTAATTGTATTCATATTTAGTTTACACCTCGTAAATCCTGTTCCCGGCTCCTGCATGAAAATACCTTTAGGATAATCTGAAACCCATGATAACGCAGAATACGGGAACAAGAGAAGATAATTAGAGAAATTAAACTTTACTTTTGCCGGAAAGGCACAGACAAGCTATTGTAAAACATCTATTTAATTGAACCACCAGCGTTCTGCACAACGGAATCCGTCCAGCTCCCAATTAGTGGCAAGGGGGCCGTGTCCGATTTTTTCAGTTGCAGCTGACAGGTCGGCTGCAAACATTGGGATAACAACACCGCCATCATCCCGCACAATTCGCTGCATGTCAACATACATTGTGCGCCGTTTCTTTTCATCAAGTTCTGCCCTGGCTTCAACCAGCAATTTATTAAAACGTTCGTTCTTCCAGAAAGTATCATTCCAGGGAGCGCCGTCAGCATATGCTGTACTGAACATCATATCCTCTGTGGGCCGTCCGCCCCAGAAAACAGCACACCAGGGTTTTTTCAACCATACATTGCTCCAGTATCCGTCACTGGGTTCACGTACAACCTTGATATTTATGCCTGCTTTAGCTGCCTGTTCCTTATACATAACTCCTGCATCCACTGCACCAACATAAGCAGCTTCTGCTGTGTGAAGAGCAAATTCAGTTTTATCAAGTCCTGCTTTTTTCAGATGAAATTTTGCTTTATCAGGATCATATTTACGCTGCTCTATCTCAGAGCCATGATAACGATTGGGCAGGCCGATGGGGTGGTCATTACCCAGGGTTCCATAACCCCGAAGAATGGTTTTTATCAATTGTTCACGATCAATAGCATATTTCAGTGCAAGACGGACATCATTATTTTTATAAGGATCTGTGTCACAGCGCATGGCAAATGTATAGTGCTTTGTGCCGTTTTGCTGCATTACCTGTATGCCTTTGGTGCGTTTTAGCAGGTGAACTGTTTTTAACTCACATCTGCTCATGGCATCAATCTGACCGGTTTTAAGGGCATTGGTTCGTGCATTTACGTCGTTAATTGAAAGGGTTTCAACTTCATCAAAAAAAGCACGATCCTGTTTGAAATAGTTAGGATTACGTGCGGCCAGGGTTCTGACTCCGGGTTCAAATTCTTTAATAGCGTAAGCACCTGAGAATATGCCGTCAGAGAGTTTACTGTCTTTTGGTGCAATGACCAGGTGGTAATCACTCATAATATAAGGAAAGTCAGCATTACCTCCCTTTAATGTAAAAGTTACCGTGTTCTTGTCATCTTTCTTTATTTCTTCAATTGATGCAACAAGGGCCTTTGCAGCAGACTTACTGTCTTTGCCACGATGGTGATTAATGGAATAAATAACATCATCTGCATCCATTGTTTTGCCATTGTGAAATTCTACACCTTTCCGCAGTTTAAATGTCCATTGTTTTGCATCAGGAGAAGCATCCCAGCTCTCAGCCAGTTCAGGGACAGGTTTGTTTTGGCTGTCGATTTCTACAAGGCTGTTACCAAGCTGCCCGTAAACAACGCACTGCATCATGAGATCGGTTACAGAAGCAGGATCAAGTGAATCTGTTGTTGAGCCTCCAGATGTGCCAAGCCTGAAACGTCCGCCTTTTTTAGGTGCGGCTGCCTTTGCCTGTGTTGAGAAAAACATGGGACTGATTGCAGCAGTCAGTCCTAATGCAGTTGTCTGGCCTATAAATTCTCTTCTTGTAATTTTACCCTGACTGAGCAGTTTTTCAAGTTTTTCCAAGTCTGCCATGTAACCTCCTTTTAGATTAATGTATTTTTAATGAAGCAGCGTATTGTTTTCTGCTGTTATTTCCAAAGGAGCACATGAAATTTCAGATGCATCAACAAGATTAAGAATTTGAGCCATTATTCTGCTGATATGTTCCACATCATCTTCATCCATATGCCCCAGACCTGAAACAAGCTTTTTTTCAATGGGATCAGGAATGGATTTACTTAAGGTTGTACCGATTTCAGTTAGCGTAATAAGGGCAACCCTTCTATCACCTTCCTTGCGGACTCTTTTCACCAGGCTTTTTTTCTCAAGCCGGTCAATTATTCCGGTTATATTGGAAGGTTTTACATATAGTCTTCTGCTTAAATCAGCAGATGAAAGAGGGCCGTTACTTAAAAGAATCCTTAATACACCGCTTTGGGATCCTGTAAGCCCGTTTACCTGACTCCCCTTTGAATAATCAAGATAAACAGCACGATATAAACGCCTGATTGATTTGACAATGTCTTTTACTTTTTGTTCATTTTCTGATGTCATACTCACTCCAATTGTTATTAAGTATAACTATCTATGATTTAATAGTCAAGGATTAAAATATTTCACTATCAATAGTAATGATTAATAGCTTTCATCAAAGTTTTGATGAAGGTTATTAAATGTAGGTGATTTATTTATTGGGATGTTTTTATTTATGCTTGAATTTTGGGGCTTACCTGATTACCATACTACTTCTAAATATTCTGATACTGATATAACCGGATCATTGGTAATTAAAATAGCTTTTTTAACAATTGCTGTTGCTGCAATAATTCTGTCGTGCAATTCTGGAATATCTTCAATTATAAATGTTTTTTCTATCACCTGTCCTGTTATTGGTTCAACACTAATCATTTTATGTTTTTTTATGTATTTAAAGACTTCTTCCAAAGAAGTTTCAATCCTTTTTTTTTCAGATAGATAACCAATTTCTGCCATAACCATTGCAGGAATACATAAAGACAGTACACTGTCTTCTGCTTTTTTAAATATGGATTTAATCAATGGGTTAAGCTTCCTGCGTTCAAGTCTCAGAATCAGGGCCATTGTATCTGTTGCATAATTAATGTTCATAAGGATAAAGTTCCTTATAATTCTTAAATTCATCTTCAAGATGTTCTATTTCATGCCTTTCCATAATTTTTAAATATCTTGTTGTATCACAACCTTTCAAAATTTGTACCTTTTTGAAACTTTGTTTTTTATATCTTATAAATTGAATAAAATTAAGAACTTCAATCAAATCACCAGAAGCCAGAGTTTCTGTTTCATTAACTATTTGTCTCATCAATTCATTCATCTTCAATCCTCCTTTGCTGTGAAACTACCACCACCTGATCTCAGCAGGTTTTCTCGTTGGTATTCTATGGTACTTATATTTTGGGTATCCCAGCATTAAGGCTCCGTAAACCTTATGATTTTTGGGAAGACTGAGAAGCTCTACAAGGGGTTTATATCCATTTGAGGCTCTCATGAAAAAACCTGCCCAGCATCCGCCTATGCCAAAGGCATGAGCAGCAAGCTCAAGGTCGGTAATTGCAATTGTGCAGTCTGCCACAGGATTAAAACCTCCTGCATCAGCATGGGCAACTACAATAACAGGAGCATTTCTCAGGATCATATCAACTCCCTGGTCATAGGCATCTGCTATCTGGGGAAGAAGGTCGGTTTCCCGCATCCACTGGGCTGTCATGGCTCCGATTTTATGTATTTTTTCTTTTTCCTGCACAACAATCCAGGAAACCGGCTGACCGTTTCGGGCAGTGGGAGCCCAGCGCATGATATTAATAAGCCGGTTTAAAACATCTTGAGGCACAGGCTTTGATTTATATGCCCTGATGGAACGCCTGGTTTTTATAAGTTGCTCTATGGCATCTTCACTTACTATAAGGTCTTTGCGGATCGGTTTGCAGTCATCTGCTGCAACCCCTTTTATTGTAATTGCACCGGTTGGACACACAGACACACAATGCCTGCAATCAATACACATTGTTTCTGCATATTCAATGGTTACCGGAAAATCGTCTCTGCCTTTTTTAAATAACAGGAAAGGGCATGTTGCAATACATATTCCGTCTTTATTGCACAAATTTTTATCAATTTTTATAAAATCCATGTTTTGCTCCTTAAATTCGAATCTAATTAAATGACCTTATTATATGAAGGATTTTCCTTTGATTTTCTCAACAATTTCCGGAAAATCCTGAATCAGTTTTTCAATTTTTTCAATTTCAAAAATTTCTCCGCTTTCATGGAGGTTTTTACCATAGGTTTTTAACGAGTTTATTCCGTATTGATCTGCAATTTTTATAAGCAATAGAGCAAAATCTACAACATCATCAATAAAAAATGTTT
>JAUCGD010000312.1 GCA_030377945.1 Desulfobacterales bacterium HSG17
TTAAAAATATAGGTATAAAAACAAAAAAATATAAATTTGATTTTATTGCATGCTCAATTCCTGTGCCGGGTGTTGCAAATCAATTTCAAAATGCAGGTTTTAAAGGATTTCTGCCCAAGCCTGTGGCAAAACAAAAATTATTTGAAATGCTTTCCTATGTTCTTGGCATTCAAACTGCTGACATGGGATCCCCGGATTATTCGCAGGAGATTATCACAACCCACTTGGTATCTGAAAACAAAAAGCATACAGCTTCCATCCTTTTGGTTGAAGATAATATTGTAAATCAGAAGATGACCACACTTATGCTTTCCAAAGCAGGGTATATGATCGATATTGCCTGTAACGGAAAAGAAGCGGTAAAAAAATATACCATGGAGCCTGATGCATATGATTTGATATTTATGGATATCAATATGCCTGTCATGGATGGATTTCAGGCAACCCTATTGATACGTTCCTTTGAAAAAGAGAATAAATCTGTTAAAAAAATTCCAATTCTTGCCTTGACTGCCAATGTTCTGGATGAATTTAAACACAAATGTATTGAAGCTGGAATGGATGATTTTTTAAGCAAACCAATCAAGAGGGAGCTTGTGTTTAAAGCAATTATACAATGGGCAGATAATATAAGAAAATAATTTATTTGAGTTTCTTAAAACCACAATCCTTATCAGGACATTTTAAAAATTTCCCATCTTTTTTGGTCTCTTTCTCAACAAGATATTTTGACTCACAATCAGGGCAGGGCTTCTCAACAGGTTTATCCCATGATGCAAAGGTGCAATCAGGATACTTTGAGCATCCAAAAAAAATTTTTCCTCTTTTTGATCTTCTCTCAACAATGTTTCCATCACAGTCAGGTTTCGGACATTTTACGCCAATATCTTTGCTGCCTGCTCCTCCATTAACAGATTCAGTATGTTTGCACTCTGGATAGCCAGTGCAGGCAAGAAAAGTTCCAAAACGACCGTCTTTTTTAACCATTGGCTTGCCACACTTAATACAGTCTTTTACTTTAGTGTTATCTATGATTTTTTTCTCTATGGAGAGCGTGCCTTTTTCATCTCTTAGATAATTACTGGTAAATGAGCAGTCAGGGTATTTTGTGCAGGCAAGAAAATGTCCGTTTCTGCCTATTTTAATATTTAATTGACTGCTGCAGTCAGGGCATTTGAGATCAGTTTCTACTCCAACACCTTTAACACTTATCATATGCTCATCTGCTGTATCTAAGCTTTTTTTGAATGATTTATAAAATTTGGTTAAAAGCTGTACTTCATCTAACTTGCCGCTTGCAACATTATCAAGACTGGTCTCTAACTGAGCTGTAAAAGTTGTATCGAGAATATCGGGAAAAGATGCTACCAGTAAATCATTTACTATAAATCCCAACTCGCTCGGGATAAAATTGCGTTTAATAAAATCAACATAACCTTTGTCTTTGATTACACTTAAAATTGCAGCATATGTACTTGGTCTTCCAATGCCTTTGTTTTCAAGTTCTTTGACAAGGGAAGCTTCGGTAAATCTTGGCGGCGGCTTGGTAAAGTGCTGTTTTGGATTTATTTTAAGAGTTTTAAGCACATCTCCCTTTTTTACATCGGGAAGGGACTGGATTCCTTTGTCTTTAGAAACCTTCTCAGCCGAATAGAGTTTCATAAAACCCTGAAATTTTACAGTTGAACCGGCAACAGAAAAGATATAATGTTTTGATGCCTGGATTAAAATTGTCTTCTGGTCAATAATTGCCTGGGTCATTTGAGATGCCACAAATCGTTTCCAGATAAGATCATACAGCTTAAACTGGTCAGGGCTTAAAAATTTTTTTATATTGTCTGGTACATGAAATACCGAGGTCGGACGGATTGCCTCATGGGCATCCTGCACCTTGTTTTTATTTTTAAAAAATCTTGGGCTTTTTAATGCAAATTCATCTCCAAAGGTTTGAGAAATAAGTGTTTTTGCTTCTTCTGCTGCATCTGGAGCAATCCTTGTAGAATCAGTACGCATATATGTGATAAGACCTTCAGGGCCTCCAGTGCCAATCTCAATACCTTCGTAAAGCTGTTGGGCAACTACCATTGTTTTTTTTGCAGAAAATCTTAAGCGGTTGATGGCATCCTGCTGAAGTTTACTGGTAATAAATGGGGGTAAGGGGTTACGCTTGATTGTTTTTGTTTTTATTTCATGGATAGTAAATTGCGCATTCTCAAGATCTGTTACAATTTTCGAAGATTGTTCCTGATTCTCAATTTTTGCCTTTTTATTGCTGATTTTAACAAGGTTGGCATTAAATTCAGGTGGAATTTGTCCAAGAAGATCTGCTGTGATTGTCCAGAATTCTTCAGGAATAAATTTTCTGATCTCTCTTTCCCTGTCACAGATAATTTTCACTGCAACAGACTGTACTCTGCCCGCACTTAAACCTCTCTGGACCTTTCTCCATAATATTGGAGAAATCTGATAACCAACCAGCCTGTCAAGTTTTCTTCTTGCCTGCTGGGCATCATATTTATCTTTATCCGGCTCCATGGGATTTTGCAAGGCATCCTGTATACCTTTTTTTGTTAATTCATGGATAAGAATGCGATGAAATTTTTTATCTTTTTTCTTTAAGATGTCAATAATATGGAAAGCAATGGCTTCTCCTTCACGGTCAGGGTCAGGTGCCAGGAAAACATCATTGGTATTCTGGGCAAGTTTTTTTAAATTTGAGATAACTTTGGATTTATCTTTAATGTTAACATATTTTGCCTTGAATTTTTTATCAACATCAATACCAAGGGTTTTAACAGGTAAATCTCTGATATGACCGGCACTTGCAGCAACATTATACTGTTTTCCCACATATTTTATTAAAGTTTTTATTTTAGTTGGTGATTCAACAATTATAAGGGGTTTTGTCAATGGTATTCCTCCGGGATCGAATAGTAATTACCCTGCTGGCGGATCACACGACCTTCAAGTTCAAGGTTTAGTAATTGAGATGTAACTTTTGAAGAGTCAATTTTACTTTTTTCAATGAGTACATCAATATGAATAGGGTATACGTCTAAAAAATTAATAATTTTATATTTATCTGATTTGTTGCTGTTAATATTGTCAGTATCATCTGGAGCATACTTGGTAGTTTTTTTTTGTGAAGATGAAGTTTGGAAATTGTCTTTTTTATGAATAAAATGATGCAGCTCATCAATAATATCCATCTCATTTTCCACAAGCTTGGCTCCTTGTTTAAGCAGGGCATGTGTACCCTGACTTTTTTTTGATTTTATGCTTCCGGGGACTGCAAAAACTTCTCTGTTATATTCATTGGCAAGGCGTGCAGTAATAAGAGAACCACTTCTCTGGGCAGCTTCGACAACTATTGAACCACATGACAATCCTGCAATAATTCGGTTGCGTATGGGAAAATTTTGAGGAAATGGCTCCGTATTGATTTTAAATTCTGAAAAAATTGTACCTGTTGCTGCAATTTCTTTAAAAAGGTGTCTGTTCTCTTTTGGATATATCTTATTCAAGCCTGAACCCATTACAGCAATTGTTTTTTTATCTGCCCTTAAAGCACCTTTATGTGCCATGGTGTCTATCCCCCTGGCAAGACCACTGACAATCTGAAATCCTTTGCTAGACAGTTTGTATGAAAAATTTTCAGACGTAGTTAAACCATAGGAAGTAGCATTTCTAGAACCAACCACAGATATACAAGGGGAAGTATTATCAAGTTGTCCAAGATATGTTAAAAAAGGAGGAGGATCAGAAATCTCTTTTAATAATGCAGGGTATAAGGGGTCGGTGATGGTAATAATGCGGATATTGTTCTTTAAGACAAGATCCAATTCCTTTTTGGCACCATCCTGGAAATTTTTATGTTTTATAATGCCGGTTATTGTTTTTGTTGAAATTTTAT
>JAUCGD010000313.1 GCA_030377945.1 Desulfobacterales bacterium HSG17
AGGAATGCCGGGTTCCAAATCTATTGCTTTAGGTGATAACATCTTCTGCTTCGATTTGGATTCAGGTTTTCGAGCAGCATCCGTATTGGGTGGTTGTGAGCTCATACCAAGCCATGGGAGAAATTAAATGCGAAATTGGGTGTGGATCGTTGTTGCGGTATTTTCCGTTGTAATAATATCTTCCGGCAAAGCCGTTGCCGACGTTTTCCCGGAAGTCAGGGTTGTTGTCATCATAGATGCCCTTAAGCCCAATGGATACAAATGGGACAAATTCAATCCCTGGGGTACCCCGCCCGACATTTATGGCCATATTGAGTTCCCGGCAACAGACTACGAGGTGCAGCTGCACCGCAATACCGTATCGCTTCAATTGGTGATTCCATCAATTGAAATCAATGCGGGAGAAACCATACGGATCGCGCTTTTTGACAATGACAGGGGGCGTTTGGATGATACATTGGCCGAGGGAGAGATTTCTTTTACCGGGGCGATGCGCATTGAAGAGAAAATCGGTTCCGCCCGGATCACCATTGATTTCATTCAACATTTGAACACCCAATAACCGTGGTGGATTAAAAATACGATGGCAGCGTAGTTTCGTTCAGGCCATAGGAAACTGTCAGCCTGATTGGAGCCACCTTGATCAAGCAACGTTAAAAATGATAAAAACCAATGACAGAGTCAAATACAAATCTATCATGCCAATAAATAAGGAAATCATCAAGCCATGAGCATTAATGTCGTCAACACCTCGCTTCCGGGGGTTCTTTTGATCGAAACCACCGCCTACACAGATGAGCGCGGATTTTTCATGGAAACATACAGTCAGCGAAAGTATAAACAGGCCGGCATTGACGCCTGTTTTGTTCAGGACAATTGCTCCCAGTCGCAACGGGGAACACTACGGGGGCTCCATTATCAACTTCAGCACCCCCAGGGAAAGCTGATCTACGTGACGAACGGCGAGATCTTCGATATTGTGGTGGATATCCGCTTCGGGTCTCCAACATTCGGCAAATGGTACGGTTCACACCTGTCGAGCCAAAATCATCATCAGCTTTACATCCCACAAGGGTTTGCCCACGGCTTTTATGTTCTCAGCGATATTGCCGAGGTCACCTATAAATGTACTGATTTTTACACACCCGGTGACGAATACGGCATATTTTGGGCGGATCCGGACATTGATGTAAAATGGCTGATGGAACGACCGATTCTATCCGAAAAGGACGCTATATTGCCCGAATTAAGAAAAGTACCGAAAGAACACCTGCCGATATACCCGTGTGGATGACCATAGAAGAAGGAAGCCGCCATGTTTGACGACACTGTTGCGATTTTAGGCATTCCCATTGACAACGTTACGATGGATGAGGCCATCGACCGGATATTTCTAATGATCCGAACCTATGCGGATGATTTACGCCCCCGCTTAGTGGCGACCGTCAACGTCGACTTCCTGACAAACTCGCTCTCTTGGTTTGCAGGCCAACCCAGACATCCGGAATTGCTGCGCATATTGAGACGAGCCGACATGGTCACCGCCGATGGAATGCCTCTGCTCTGGATCAGCCGAATTATTGGAAAATCCCTGAAAGAAAGAGTCACCGGCGCTGATCTGGCACCTCGCCTCGCCAAGGAAGCCGCTCGCCGGGGAAAATCCATCTATTTTCTCGGCGGCGCAGGTGATGCCGGTGAAAAAGCAGCGCAAATTCTTCACCAGAAATTTCCTGATCTCACCATCGCTGGGCTTGATGCCCCTTTTGTTTACGTTTCCGGCGAACGGCTGGAATCCGCCTATGAAGCAGATACACCCATCGTCGAACAAATCAACAATTCAAAAGCAGATATTCTGCTTGTCGCATTCGGTAACCCCAAGCAGGAAGTCTGGTTCGCCCGCAACAGGGAACGCCTGCAAGTGCCCATAACCATCGGCATCGGTGGAACATTCGAATTCATTACCCAACAAGTACGCCGCGCACCGCTCTGGATGCAAAAGGCCGGCCTGGAATGGGTCTTCCGAATTTCACAGGACCCCAAGCGTCTCTGGAAACGCTATTTGTTAGGTTTTTTCAAATTGTTCACTATGATCTTACCCGTCGCGATTCTTTATCAGTTGGACCGTATTTTATTCAAAATAAGACGCAGACAGCAGACACTCCCAAACACCGATAACTACGTTTTGACGGATGATTCGACATTTCAAATCATACCATTCCCCGAAGAATTGGATGCTGCTGAAGTCGAACTGCTGAATGCTGAATTTTACCGCAAAGCAACCCTATGTTCCCATACGATCTTAGACTTTCGCCGGGTTACATTTATTGATTCATCGGGCATCGGTTTTCTGATCAAGCTCTGGCGGCAAGCCTCTGAAGAAGGCAAACAACTCTACCTGGCAGCAATAGGATCGGTGGTCCGCCGGGCACTGGAAATCAGCCGTGCCAATGATCTTTTTCGAGACATGGAGTGCGACGATGTGGACCAAGCGTTTGAGAAGATTCAAACCCACAATGAAATTCCGCCATTTTTTTATTATGCGAGTCCTCGAGCCGAGTATACGCTTTTTCGCCTTTTCGGCGCATTGGATGCCGCTGCCATGACAACTCTGGATATGAACGCGATTTTTAAAGGCATTCGCCATCGCTTCTGTGTAATTGATTTGTCAAATCTGAATTTCGTAGACAGCAGCGGTATCATTTTTTTTCTAAAAATCCGCAAGCATATTAACGCCGACGGTGGTATTTGTGTACTTTTCCAAATGCAGGAAACGGTAAATCAGATGTTTCGCATAACCCGACTGAACCAATTGTTTACCATCACCGATGACCTGTCTGAGGCGGAAAAAATTATTTTGGCATGAACTCTCGGTTGCGGGCTTCACCCTGCCCTTGCCGAAAACTACAGGACCGCAAAATGGATATCTGGACACGCAAAAAACCTTCATTTGGTTTTATATCGACGCGATTCGCGGGGCTTGATGGAGTTACCCTGGAAACCCAAAAATGGGTGGATGTCGTAGCTGCCAAAGGCTGTAACTACTATTTTATGGCGGGGCAGCTCAACACTGCTCCTGACATTTCATATCTTTCCCCCAAAGCCTTTTTCCAGCACCCTGAAATTCTTGATATTCAAAACGCCCTTTTTGAACAAAGACATCGAACCCCTGAAATGGGTCGAAAAATTCAGGATCTAAAAGAAGAATTGAAAAAGGATCTGTATCAGTTTCACTCGCAGTTCAAATTCGACATTTTGGTGGTCCAAAACGCCCTGGCCATTCCCGTCAATATTCCTTTTGGTCTGGCGATTACGGAATTCATCATTGAAACCGGTATCCCCACCATCGCCCACCACCATGATTTCTTCTGGGAGAGAGAGCGCTTCAACAGCGAGGCCGCCATTGATTATCTCCGGGCCGCCTTTCCCCCCATCCATTCGAGTATTCAGCACGTTGTTATCAATTCCATCGCCGGCCATGCATTCGGAAGATTCACCGGCGCAAGTTGGACGCTGGTTCCCAATGTCCTTGATTTCAAAACTCTGCCCCCGGAAATGGATGACTATAATCGCAGCTTTCGCCGGGACATCGGATTAGACAACGACACTTTGCTGGTGCTTCAACCCACCCGCGTGGTTTCAAGAAAAGGAATCGAAACCGCCGCCGAACTCGTAAAGCGGCTCAACCATCCCAAAGCCTGTCTTGTCATCTCACATGAAGCCGAAGATGAAGGCGGGGAATATCTTTCGCGCGTAGAGGAATATGTTGATTTTATCGGCATTGATCTCAAACTGGTGGCTGACAGAATCGGTGAACGGCGAACGACCGGCCCGGACGGCAAAAAAATCTACACCCTCGCGGAAGCTTACCTGAACGCCGATCTCGTTAC
>JAUCGD010000033.1 GCA_030377945.1 Desulfobacterales bacterium HSG17
TTTCATCAACAATTTTTGATTTTAAATGCGGTCTACTGTTTGCCTGATCATATTACCAAATTTTACTACAAAGGTATGTTTTTAAATTGCACTAAAAACTAAATTTTGGTCTGTTCTGTACGCGCCCTTTTCGGTATCAGAGAAAGCAATTCAAAATATGAAATAATTGGAGTAATTGAAGCAGATAAATTACAGAATTCCTTTCTCAATGAGTTGAGAGCCGGTAATAAATTCAATCAAGTGATTTCAGTTCAAGAGCATATGCTGGCCGAAGGTGACAATACCCTTCTAATTTTCTATATTCCAGAGGTCAGGCGTCAGGATAAACCCATATATTTGAATGGTGACATCAGGCTTTCATATATCAGAAAAGGAGCCTGTGATGTTAAATGTTCAGATGCTGAATTAAAAAGATTTATTATTGACGCAAGCAGTGAAAGGTATGACAGTCAGACTGTCTCTTTGAACCCTGATAATTGCTTTGACACCCAAACAATTCGCTGGTACAGAAATGTTCTTAATAATAAAAATCCGGGTCAATATGAATCATACAGTGATTTGGATTTCCTTCACCATTGGGGATTTGTTGTAGATCATGAAAATAAACTCATTCCCACAAGAGCAGGAATTCTTCTTTTTGGATCAGGCCCTGCTTTTCACAGGATTCTGCCCCGCCCGGTTGTTGACTGCCAGTGGATACCTTATAAAATTGATGAGATGCTTCCGGATCAGAGATGGACAGATCGGCTTGTTGTGGAAGATAATCTGCTCCTGGCATGGCAAAAGGTTTCGGAGTATTATTTGAAACATGCGGAAATACCTTTTCAGATTGAGAATTCAACTTTTCAAAGAAAAGATACACCTCCTGATTATATTGCTTTTCGAGAAGCAGTAATTAATCTTTTGATTCACCAGGATTACTCGGATCATACCCGCAAGCCGAGTATCCGGTTTTTCAGAGATCAAACCATTTTCTGGAATCCCGGAGATGCCTTTGTATCTGAGGACGAATTATTAGAACCCGGTGAAAAGGAAGTCCGCAATCCACGGATTGTTGCTGCTTTCAGACGAATAGGATTGAGCGAGCAGGCCGGAACCGGATGCCGGACTATTTTCCGAAACTGGCAGTCTCTTGGCAATATTCCTCCAATCATTTGCAGTGACAAGGCTGAAAAAACATTTGAACTCCGTCTTATTGATAAGGAATTGATTTCTGAAGAACAAATTTTATTTCAAGCCGGTCTGGGGGTTCATTTAAGTGAGCCTGAAGCAAAGGCATTTGCATATCTTTGCCGTAAAAGGAAATTGAGGCTGATTGATGTTAAAATGGTTAACGGAATGAACGGTGCAGATGCCAAAACCATACTTGAAAGGCTTTCATTGCAGGGACTGGTTACACCGGTTACAGGGGCTTCCGACTCTTATTATCTACTTGCTGAACATCTTCAAGCTATGGTTCTGAAAAATGAAAACAACTTGGTCACTGACCAACTTAATGAAAAATCGGAGAACTTGGTCACTGACCAACCTGATGTGATAAAAAATCTGCCAGAGGTTTTAAAAAATCTGAATGAAACTCAATGGAAAGTCATTATGCTTTGTGATGTGCCAAGATCAATCACAGATATAATGGAGAATGTAGGGCTGAAGAGCAGAACCTACTTCCGTAATAAGCATTTATCCCCCTTGTTAAAGGGCGGTGTTCTTCAGATGACCCATGCAGATGAACCGAATCATCCGAATCAGGCTTATATTTTGTCTGAACACGGGATTAATTTGAAAGCAAAAAAAATTGGAAAACGCTCATAAAATAAGAGGTGCCTTTCATGGCAAAAAAATATAAAGCTCAACCATTATTTGAAGAAAAACCGGAAAACAAACAAGATGTACCTGTTCTATGTCTGGGCAGACAATTTGAAAATGACGATGCCCGGCGGGAATATTATCTGGATAAACTGCAAGAAGGACTGGATGATCTTTATTCAAAGTTGCAGGATGTGCAATTTACATCCCTGGATGATGCCGTTGAAAGTATGAAATCCGTTGAAAAATGGCCGATGGGGGAAGATGAGCGAATAAAGGCACTGGCAGAACAGATGCAGGAATCTGCAAGATATGGAAATCCTGAAGACAGGAAAAAGGATTTGCTTCAGCTTTGGAAAGATGAGGTGGGGTTTCCGCATGGAAAGGTGGAGGATATTCTGAATCTGTCTGACCCGCCTTATTATACGGCCTGTCCGAATCCTTTTATCGGTGAGTTTATCAAGCAATATGGCAAGCCTTATGATCCTGAAACAGATAATTACAGAAGAGAACCTTTTGCTGCGGATGTAAGCGAAGGAAAAAATGATCCGATATATAATGCACATTCTTATCATACAAAAGTACCGCATAAGGCAATTATGCGGTATATTCTGCATTATACCGAACCGGGAGACATTGTTTTTGACGGTTTTTGTGGCACCGGTATGACAGGTATTGCAGGGGCATTATGTGGCGACGTTTCACTTTTACAATCTATGGGTTATACATCTGATAAAAATAATAAAATTATTAATAAAAATGAACTTGAAATTTCAGAGCATGGCGAACGTCATACGCTAATGTCAGATTTATCACCTCTTGCCACATTTGTAAGCCATAACTATTCGAATTTATCAAATATCAATACATTTATTACCGAAGCATTGAAAATCATTGAAAGGTCAGAAGAAGAACTAAAATGGCTTTATGAGGACAAATCTGGAGGAATTGTTGTAAAATCAATTTGGTCAGATGTATTTTTATGTCCCAATTGCTCAAATGAAATTATTTTTTGGAATGCTGCTGTTGTTGAGGGAAAAATACAAAAAGAATTTCCATGTCCATATTGCAACATCAGGGTTGGCAAAAGTGGGTCTAAATCATCTGGAGCTACCAAATTAGAACGCTCGTTTGAAACGAAATATGATCCAGTTTTAAAAGTAGTTGTAAAGCAACCAAAGTTTATCCTTGTTGAAAATACTGTAAACAAAGGAAAAACAAAGGAAAAAAATATAGTATCCCATGAAGAAAATATCCAATTCAAAAAGAAATTTGAGGATAAACTATGGCATCAATTACCGGTTGACAAATTTTTTAATGGGAGGCAAACGAATAAGCTTATCAACGGGAGTGGTATTGAGTATGTATGCCATATGTATACACTTCGCTCGATTTTCGTTTATAGTTATTTATGGAGTCAAACATTATCTTCCTATAAGAATACTAATCTATTTCGATTCTGTTTAAGCTCAATAAACAATTACATTTCCAGAAAACAAGGTTATTTTGGTGGCGGTGGTGGTGTCTCAGGAACTCTATTTACACCTTCTATTCACTTAGAAAGAAGTGTTTTTGATGTATTAAAAAGAAAAATAAAAAAAATTGGCCGTTTAGAAATAATTGAGAAACGGACTTCATTCATCTCAACTCAAAATATTACTGAATTATATAATATCCCAGATAATTCAGTAGACTATATTTTTACTGACCCTCCTTTTGGTGAATCTCTCCAATATGCTGAATTAAATTTTTTTTTGGAATCCTGGTTGAAAATAAAAACTGTCACAAGAAACGATTGCGTTTTAAATTATGTTCATAAAAAAGATTTATCTTTCTACTATAATATGGTGCTATGTGCTTTTGCTGAATATTCAAGAATTTTGAAACCGAACAGATGGATAACTATTGAATTTCATAACAGCCAAAATGCAGTATGGAACGTAATACAACAAGCGATTGAATCTTCATCGTTGATTATTGCTGATGTTAGGATATTAGATAAGCAGCAACACTCTTTTAATGCTGTAAATAGGGCAGGTGCGGTGAATAAAGATTTGGTAATTACAGCTTACAAACCAAATAACGGGCTTGAAAATCGTTTCCAAATTAATGCTGGTAAAGAAAGTGGAGTATGGGATTTTATAAAAATTCACCTCAGACAACTCCCGGTTTTCGTCTCAAAAGCTAATCAAGCTGAAGTCATTGCCGAACGCCAGAATTATCTGCTCTATGACCGCATGGTTGCCTTCCACGTTCAACGTGGTATAATTGTCCCCTTATCCGCAGCCGAATTTTACGCAGGACTTTCCCAACGCTTCCCAGAAAGAGACGGCATGTATTTCCTTCCCGAACAAATTGCCGAATACGATAAAAAACGGATAAAAGTCAGCGAAATCATGCAGCTTTCGTTATTTGTCACAGACGAAGCTTCTGCAATTTTATGGCTTAAACAGCAACTTGAAAAAAAGCCTCAGACCTTCCAGGAAATCCATCCCCAGTTTATTAAAGCCATCGGAGGCTGGAGCAAAGCAGAAAACCCCATTGAACTGTCAACCCTTCTGGAACAGAGTTTTCTCCGCTATGACGAAACCGGCCCAATACCAACACAGATTGTATCCTGGATGAAAAAAAGTGCTGATCTGAGAAAAACCATTCAAAACGAAATTGCAGCAGGAAACGCCAGACAAGAAAACACCGGACTTATTACCCAGCATTTGTCACTTATTACTTCCGCAAAAGACCGCTGGTACGTACCTGACCCAAACAAAGCCGGAGATCTTGAAAAACTCAGGGAAAAATCATTATTCAAGGAATTTCGGGAATACCTGGAATCAAAACAGAAACGGCTGAAAAAATTCCGCCTGGAGGCAGTCCGTGCAGGCTTCAAGAAAGCATGGCAGGAGAAACAATATCAGACGATTATTGATGTAGCCCAAAAAATACCTGACAAAATCCTTCAGGAAGATCAGAAACTGCTTATGTGGTACGACCAGGCATTGATTAGGACAGATATAGGATAGCAGGAAATATGGAACCGGCATCCTGCCGGTTCCACGAAAAAGAGCATTATATGACTGACTGGCGAGACCACATACTCAATGAATTTATCCCGAACATCTGCCGATTAACCCTGGTTGCTGACCCTGACTTGCTTCTTGCTGAAGAAAAACTGGCAAATGAAATCAAACAACGCGGGTTTTACATCATGATGTTTGATGATCCCATTTCATTCAGGTTTGCCTATGAATCAGGGCCACGATTAGGATGGGACAATGGTGATTTATCCGAACTTGTTATAATATTGAACGCGGATGAAGATAAATTAAGCGTTTTGCCATATGACCTGCACCGGCTCGGAAGAACACTTCACTTCAGCCTGAATGACATATTTCCAAATCTCAGCTATTCTGTTGTTCGTGAATTAAACCGCGGTGATCTGGATGTACTTTATCATGCCCTGGGCCAATACAAACCTGAAAATATGGGGGAGAACGCTACTAAAGATTTTATCCTGAATCATGTATTTAAAATTGTACCGGAGAGCATTAAAAAACCTGCGGAACTATTAAGAACCCTTTTGCGCTGCCATTTTAAAAATCTAATCATACCTGAAACCATTATTAAAAGATGGATTCATATCTTGCAGCAGAGCAGTCTTTTTGAAGACTGGCCCCTTGAGCAAATAATACCGGACAGAAATATTTTTTTCGGTTTTCTCCAGGAACGCTGGCCTGTCTTTTTAAACACCGTGGAACAAAAAACACCTGAAATCAGGGGAACAATAACTCCCTTACTTGAATACAAAGGCCCTGTTGATATTCCATTTTCCCATGATGATATAAGGGTTTACGTTGACAGCCTTTTTCTTGAAGGATTCATGCAGCCTGTGCCTTTTCTTCATGCAGATGAATTCAAGAATTCCTGGATTTCTGTGGGGTTGAAACCGGATACCGAGGAACTCAGGATAAAGCGTCTTGAAAAAATGATGGAAAGGACGGAATCTGAAATTCCTGATTCAGATGCAAAGTTTCAGGACTGGATGAATTTCATGCCTTTATGGTCGCAGCTTATTGTAGAGTATAATAAAATCCAGTGTAATGCCGGCATCCAGTCGGCTGAAAAAAACAATCCCTTACTGGAAAAATTTAAATATATTCAGAACAAAACTGACAATCTCTTTGCACAATGGCTTGGCTGTTATTATTCAACACTCTATAATCAACCGCCTGTTCCACCGATTATGCCCCATCATATTCCCCGAATGATGGTAAGAAAGATCGAATCATCCGAAAAAATAAAAATCGCTTTGCTTGTTATAGACGGAATGAGCTTTGACCAGTGGATTATCCTTCGCAATGAAATTAGAAAACAATTGCCGTTGATCCGTTTTTCAGAAAAAAATATTTTCACATGGATACCCACTTTAACATCTGTTTCCAGACAGGCAATCTTTTGTGGTTCCCCACCTGCATTTTTTCCAGCAAGCATTAATTCCACATCAAAAGAACCGCAATTATGGAACCGCTTCTGGCAGAATCATGGGCTAATATCATCACAGATTATTTACAAAAAAGGCTTGGATAATATGGCTTCAAAAGACATTGCTGAACTGCTCTCTCATCCGAAAACCCGTGTTGCCGGTCTTGTAATCAATAAAATAGATAAAATCATGCACGGTATGGAACTGGGAACATCAGGAATGCATAATCAGGTTAAGCAATGGGCACAACATGGACAATTGGCTGAACTGATTGAAATTTTAAAGTCGTTTCAATTTGAAATCATAATAACCTCAGATCACGGAAATATTGAAGCTGCCGGGTGGGGAAATCCATTAGAGGGACAAGTTGCAGATGTGCGGGGAGAAAGAGTCAGATTATATCCTGATAATGTTTTGCGGAAACAGGTAAAACAGAATTTTCAGGATGCTATTGAATGGGAGCAGACAGGCTTGCCAAAAGATTTATATCCCCTTATTGCTCAGAAAAGATCGGCATTTGTTAAAAAAGGTAAAATAATAGTAGCTCATGGTGGAATCACACCTGAAGAGGTATTGGTTCCCCTTATCACAATAGATTGGAAAAATAATTGACACGAAAGCAAAAACGAATCGGTTTTGACCGTTTTATAAAACTGGAATGGCTTGAGGAAACAGCCAGACTTGTCGATAAGGGGCATACCACCCCGGACATCAACTCATGGTTGGAAAATTCTCTTGAAAATCAGATTCAGGGCAAAGATTCCAGAAGGAAAACCAGAAATGTGCTTACAGGTGTATGGTCGGGAGTTCCGGTAGATATAATACCTTTTAGAGATGATGGCCTGAAGTTACTTAAAAAACTGAAACCAAAGGAAATATTGGCAGTTCACTGGTGTATGAGCATTGCTGCTTATCCGTTTTTTGCTTTTGTGACCAGACAAATCGGAAGACTCAATAAACTGCAAACAGAGATTTCATCAAATCAGATTCAAAGACGGGTTGTGGAGCATTATGGGGATACTCAATCAATTCACAGGGCAGTTGCCCGATTGATTCAAAGTCTGTGCGATTGGAATGTTTTAGAATCTAAAAATAAAAGTTTATATAATGCAATCCCTTCAATTTCCACCAAGGATTCTTCTCTCCTGTCATGGGCAATTGAGGCTGTTTTTTATGCCCAATCCTCTAGCTGCCTACCTTTCCAGCAGATAATAAATGATCCCTGCTGGTTTCCATTTTCATTTGATATTAAAACAAATGATATAAGAGAAAATCCCCGCCTTGAATTATTCCGCCAGGGTCTGGATGAAGATTTTATTTTGTTGAAGAAATAGGGATATGGGTGTTGCTGCTTTTTTTTAACCATAGATTGCACAGATTATAATCTTAAAATATCTGTGTTAATTTGTGAAATCTGTGGTTAATTTTCTTTTTCTGTTACGGAAGTGTAAATAAGATAGGGACAATTCCCATTACATGCAGTTTTTCAATAAATTGCAGAACCATGAAAAATATAAAAAACCATATAACATCTGCAAAAGACAGTCTGAATCTTCTTGCTTTTATCATATATGTTTCAGGTTCGTTAAATGATGAAAATTTAGGTAGAAACCGCGGGGTTTTTTTCATGAAATTGATATATTCTTCCCCGTAAATTTCTGTCAATTTTTCCTCTTCAGACAACATAACCGGTATGTAATATAGCATATATAATATAGGAAGAACGATAATAACAATCAGATTTTCCGAAGCAAGCCCCAAACCCACAGCACCTATGAAACTAAAAAAATACAGGGGATGCCTTATCATTGAATAGGGGCCGAGTACAATAAGGCTGTCATCTTTATACCCTGAAATATACATGGATGCCCATAAACGGCCAAAGGTGCATATTCCCACAAGGATAAATCCGATAAATTCAAGCATAAAATCAGCAATGGTATTTTCTGACCATGAATGCTCTGAAAACAAGACAATGAGCAGAAGTATGACAGCAATTACCCGTGAAACAGGTATTCTGTATTTACTGGCAAAATCAGTAATTCTTTTTTTTAACATCGGGATTTCTTCCATTTAATATTCCTTTTTTAAAATTTAATTCCTTCTGTCCAGTCTGTCAGGGAGTCCGGTTCTTTTTACTAAAACAGATTTTTTGATTTGCACCAATTCTAACAAAGTCAGGATTGACAAGCCATCAAAATTTTGGTGCATTTCAATTATCTATGATTTTAGCAAACCACCGGATTTCCTGTCTGTTTTTATACAGACAGGTTCCAGCCTGATAATTAAGATACCACATACAAAAGCAGGTTTCCATTGCTTTCTGATATTGGTTAATAATTAAATTAATAAATTTATTTTTCATTTTTCACAGAATCAATTATTATTGCTTTTATGCCTGCTTGCTGTATTAATCTTGAAAAGGAATAAATCAAAATCTGTAACCAGAGTTAAGAAAGAACCTATATTCATGAGAATTATAACTATAATAAGACCTGGAAAACACATTGCTGCTTTTAGTTTTATTGCTTTACTGGTTTTTATTCTACTTTCAGGAATCAATTCCAATGCTTTTGCAGACCATTCGAACAAGTTTAAATTTCATCATCCCAGCCGTATTGGAAATGTTATTACCGGTGCTGTCTATGACCCCCATGAAGATAATTTTATAAGATATAACGCAGATACTGATAATGAGTTTTCAATCCGTTCCAATGATGTCAATACTATTATCGAAGATCGGTCTGAAAATATATGGGTATTCTGCACAAGCGGTGAAATAGAAAAATTTGACCCAAAATCTAAGGCTTTATTCATTACCGTCATGAAACAAAAAATCCGTAAAGCTTAAGCAGCAATGTGGTTTTTCCCATTATTGAAGACCATGATAAAACTATTTGGATTGCAACAGGAAACGGGGGACTTAACAGGTTTAACAGGGAATCTGAAACTTTTACAGCATATAAGCCCATTGCCGGAGACCCGGATTCCCTTAAACATCTTACTGTTTTAGGGCTGCATGAAGACAGTCTGGGAAATTTCTGGGTTGCCACGACCAATCTGACCGACACTGATGGGGCTTGTTTCAGGATAAAAAACATATGCTCTGGATGGCAACAGAGGGAGCAGGACTTGCGCGCCTGGACACTGAAAAAAAAGAATACGTGTTTTACAGACATCAGCCGGACAACAGCCAGTCCATTAGACATTATTGGAAATAAAATAATGTTCGTTGTGAGCGCTTTAGTGCTCAAAAAAGTCTTGCAAAATTAAGTTGTTAATTTATTTAACCGCTAAAGAGGTTACTACAAACCTTATTTCCAATAATGTCTATATCTATCCTGACCATCCTTCACAAATCCAGGATATCCTGATTCAAATTATTAACAGGCACAACCACACTTAAACTCATCTTTTAAACATTTCATCACTTCTGCGGCTGCCCTGACTGTTTCATCTATATCTTCATTTGTATGGGCTGCTGAAACAAACCCTGCTTCAAATTGAGATGGAGCCAGGTAAATGCCTTTTTCCCTCATCCCTTTATAATATGCTGTAAACATTTCCAGATTTGATGTTTTTGCATCATCAAAGTTTTTCATTTCTTTGTCTGTAAAAAACATACCCAGCATTGAACCCACGCGGGTAAAAAAAGCAGGAACTCCTGCCACAACTGCCGCACCCTGAAGGCCGATGGCAAGGCGCATTGCTTTTTCTTCAAGATTTTCATAAAACCCGGGTTCTTTTAATAATTTCAATGTGGCAACACCTGCTGCCATTGCCAGGGGATTTCCTGAAAGGGTTCCTGCCTGGTATACAGGTCCCTGGGGAGCAATTTTTTCCATTATATCCCGTCTGCCGCCGTAAGCACCGACCGGAAGACCGCCGCCTATGATCTTTGCAAGGCAGGTCAGATCAGGGGTGATATTATACAATGCCTGGGCACCTCCATGTGCAACCCTGAAACCTGTCATAACCTCATCAAATATGAGCAAGGCTCCGTGTTTCTGGGTTTCTTCTTGCAGAGCTTCAAGAAATCCGGGAACAGGGGGGACACATCCCATATTTCCGGCCACAGGTTCTACAATAATGCAGGCTATTTCATCTCCTTTTTTATTCATAAGGGATTTCACAGCTTCAATATCATTGTAAGGCAGGGAAAGTGTATGATCTACAAAGGACTGTGGAACCCCAGGGCTGCCAGGAATACCCAGAGTAGCAACACCTGAGCCTGCTTCCACCAGGAGTGTATCTGCATGACCGTGATAACATCCGTCAAATTTGATTATGGTATCCCGGCCTGTGAATCCCCTGGCAAGGCGGATGGCGCTCATTGTGGCTTCTGTACCGGAGTTGACCATCCGCACCACCTCAATGGAGGGAACAGCTTCAACGAGCATTTCCGCAAGGCGTATTTCCATAACAGTAGGCGCTCCAAAGCTTGTTCCCTGGGTCAGTGCAAACTCAAGGAGTTTTATTACATCAGGATGCCTGTGGCCCAGTATCATAGGCCCCCATGAGCCAACATAGTCAATATAAATATTGCCGTCAGCATCAACAATTTTGCTTCCCTGTGCATGGTCTATAAAAAGGGGGGTGCTTCCTACGGATTTACATGCACGGACAGGGCTGTTAACACCTCCTGGAATAATCTGCTGGGCTTCTTTAAATAATTTTTGCGAATTTTCTATTTTCATTAATTGTTTTCCTTTCTTTAACCAAAATTATAATCATCTTTTTAAAATTAAATTTTTAAAATACAATTGACAAGCAATATTTCAATCTCCTTTATTTTGAATCTTTCTTTGCTGAATATATCTTTTTAACAGCCTGACTGTAATGGACATTATTGTTAACCCGCTCATTACCATTAAAAGAACCGGAACCCATATATGTTTATAATATTCATGATATCCACGGGCAACAGAAATGCCGATTATTCCAAACAGGAAAATAAAATATAAAAACATCAAAGTAATAAGGCAGGCTGTTTCAGAATCATACCAGGGAATAACATATTTTCTAAATACCGGGCTGTCTTCTATCTTCATAATAAATATCCTTGTTTATCTTTTATAATTTAATTTTCATACGTGAATAAAAAAGATTTTGCAATAGATCTGCATACCTTGCAGTTTTGATTTCAGGATAATAAATTTTCAAAAAAAATATTCCCTTTACTTATTCGTTTTTCTTTGTAATACTTTCTGCCAGCTCCTCCTGCAAACCCCATATATTGATGTTTTATATTGACACACTACAACATGTTGCGGTATTAGCTTTCCCTGTTCATAATACTTAATATCATTTCAGGATCGGTCAGCCGTTCCGGATTTTTGTGATTTTTCCTAAATTTATTATATTACCAATGAGGTGGAACCAGTGTTTGAAAACATAAAAAAACGTGACGGAAGAGTTGTGGAGTTTGACTCCGCAAAAATAACAGCAGCAATAAACAAGTCAGGTAAAGCAACCGGAGAGTTTGCAGAAAGGGAAGCCAAAAAACTGACCCTCAAAGTTTTAACCCTGCTCCATGAAATGCGCCTTGGGCCGGTTCCTGAAGTTGAAGAGCTGCAAGATATTGTGGAAAGAATCCTTCTTGACTCCCCTTACTACAAATCAGCCAAATCATATATTCTATACAGGGAGCAGCACAACCAGATCAGAAATATCATGACAAAAGCCAATGTTGATCTGGTAGAGCACTATATAAAGAAGCTGGACTGGAAGATAAAGGAAAACAGCAATATGTGCTATTCTCTCCAGGGCCTGAACAATTACATATCTTCCGATGTTACATCCGAATACTGGTTAAACCGTATTTATCCCCCTGAAATAAGGGATGCTCATAAAAGCGGGGATATTCATGTTCATGATTTAAGCCTTCTTTCAGTTTATTGCGTGGGATGGGATTTAAAAGACCTTTTAATCCAAGGATTTAAAGGTGTTGAAGGAAAGGTGGAAAGCGCTCCTCCCAGACATCTGCGTTCTGCTCTTGGGCAGATTGTTAATTTCTTTTACACCTTGCAGGGTGAGGCTGCCGGTGCACAGGCTATTTCCAATTTTGATACCCTGCTTGCTCCTTTTGTGCGCCATGATGAGCTTGATTATAAAGAAGTTAAGCAGGCTATCCAGGAATTTGTATTTAATATAAATATTCCCACAAGGGTAGGCTTCCAGACTCCTTTTACAAATATCACAATGGATCTTTATGTTCCTTCAATTTTAAAAGATCATCCTGTTATCATCGGGGGCAAGGAGTGTGAACAGACATATTCCGAGTTTCAGGCTGAAATGGATATGATTAACATGGCCTTTGCCGAAATCATGATGGAAGGTGATGCCAAAGGCAGGGTTTTTACATTCCCCATTCCAACCTATAATATTACAGCAGATTTTGACTGGGATAACCCAAACCTGGAAATGATATGGAAAATGACCGGGAAATACGGAATCCCGTATTTTTCCAATTTTGTTAATTCAAACATGTCTCCTGAAGATGCACGTTCCATGTGCTGCCGTCTCCGTCTGGACAACCGTGAATTATTGCAAAGAGGCGGTGGGCTTTTTGGTGCAAACCCTCTTACTGGTTCCATTGGAGTTGTTACAATCAATCTTCCCCGTATAGGATACACATCCGAGACAGAAGATGAATTTTTTAAACAGCTGGAAGAAATGATAATACTGTCCAAAGAAAGCCTGATTATCAAACGCAAAATCCTTGAAAATTTTACTGAAAAAGATCTTTATCCTTATTCCAAGTTTTATCTCAGGGAGGTTAAAAACGGGTCAGGACTTTATTGGAAAAATCATTTTTCCACATTTGGAATTATTGGAATGAATGAAGCATGTCTCAATTTTATAGGTCAAGGAATCACAACAGCAGAAGGTCAGGCTTTTTCACTCAAGGTTATGGATTTCATAAGGGAACTCATAGCCCAGATGCAGGAAGAAACCGGGGACCTGTTTAACCTGGAAGCAACACCGGCAGAAGGCACAACCTATCGTCTGGCAATGCTGGACAGAAAACGATATCCTGATATTCAATGTGCTGATAATACTGAATGTGTTAACAATGAAGACCCGTATTATACAAATTCAACCCAGCTTCCTGTTAATTTTACAGATGATATTTTTGAAACCCTTACACTTCAGGATGAACTGCAAACCAAATATACAGGGGGAACAGTTCTTCATATTTACCTGGGTGAACTGGTAGGAGATATTGAAACAGTCAAGAGTGTGATAAGAAAAATATCACAGGGATATAAGCTTCCTTATTTTACCCTGACACCAACATTCAGTGTCTGCCCTTCACACGGCTATATTAACGGAGAACAGGAATTATGCCCCACATGCGGGCAGGAAACCGAGATATATTCACGGGTTGTGGGATATTTAAGACCTGTTAAACAATGGAATAACGGCAAGCAGTCGGAATTTATAAAAAGAAAAACATTTAAAGTTGCATCATAAAGGATATAAAATATGTTTTTCGGAGGCTTGCAAAAAAATTCATATATAGATTTTCCCGGAAAGTTAAGCTGTGTATTGTTTCTTTCAGGATGTAATTTTGATTGTCCTTATTGTCATAATCCAAGTCTGACAGGAGGATGTTCAGACTGCCCTCATTTTATAAAAGAAAACAATGTTTATGATTTTCTGGAACAAAGACGGGGATTTTTGGACGGGGTGGTTATTTCCGGGGGTGAACCGACCCTGCAAAAGGATTTAATTGCCCTGTGCCAGAAGGTTAAAAATATGGGTTATCCTGTAAAGCTGGATACCAACGGAAGCCGTCCCCATGTAATTGAAGATCTTATAAAACAGGGGCTTGTGGATTACCTGGCAATGGATATAAAAACCGATCCCATGAATTATTCACCTTATATTAAAAAGAACTGCAATCCTGAAACCATTTTTTCAAGCATCAGGTTAATAATGGAATCAGGCCTGCCCTATGAATTTAAAACAACCTGTATAAAACCCCTGGTTGATGAAACCATAGTGGAAAATATCTGCCATCTTATCCAGGGAGCTGAGTTATACGCCTTGCAGCAGTTCAGGGATAAAGAAGTGCTTCATCCTGAATTTTTTAACGGCAAGGAATGCTGCTTTTCAGATGAAGATCTCCTGGAATTTAAGTTAATTGCATCTCCCTGGGTTAAGAAGTGTATTGTGAGATAATCTTTCAAGGTTTAATAAGTTTCTCGATAGTCGCAAGTTCTAAAAATAGACATTTTTCTTTTTGAAATAATGTTGTATCATAACCTCCAAATAATTCAATTGAAAGGAGGTTATGAAGTTTACATATCTACTGCCTGTCTCAAGGCGCTAAACGAAACCTCTCAGAGTGAATTTGATGTGCTCGGAGTCTATTTCGGATTCGACAGATCGAAGGCATGTACAACTCGGCTATCAAGTTTTGAGCTTGATATTGACTGGCATGCTGCCCTCCTTTGTTTTTACACAGAGATGAATAGACTGCTGATTTATCAGCAGTCTATCATTTCATATTATTATAAACTACTCAAATATTATTATAATGCCGTGCTTGTGCTTCCTGTTGATGGATGATATAAAATGTTGTTGTGCCTGTACTCAGGCAGTCCTTTAACACATAATATTTAAAAAGAGAGAAATATGATAAACAGAAAATTCTTACCGCAGCATTGTGTAAAGACTATTTTTCAAGGTTAAAATATGGATTTTAAAAGATTGCAAACATCTTTTATTGTACTGGCAGCTATTCTTACCTTTGGCACAATGGGATATATTTATATTGAACATATGTCTTTGTTTGATGCTCTTTACATGACTATAATTACCATAAGCTCTGTGGGTTTTTCGGAAATTCATCCTTTATCTCCCAGTGGCCGTGCTTTGACAATGCTAATTATTTGTGCCAGTATTTCCATAGGCGGTTATTCCCTGGCTGTTATTGTACGGGGATTTATCGAAGGCGAACTGCAAAAAACTTTTGAGAAAAAAAAGATGGAAAAACAAATTCAGAAATTAAAAAATCATTTTATTATCTGCGGTTTTGGACGCATCGGCAGGATTATCTGCAAGGAACTGAAAGAAGATGATATAGATTTTGTTGTTATTGAGCAGGATGCATCTGCAATAGAACAGGTTGAAAAATTAAAATACCTGTATCTTCAAATGGATGCAACCACAGAAGAAGCTCTGACAAAAGCAGGTATAATGAATGCAAAAGGGCTGGTTACAGCTGTACGCTCTGATGCCAATAATGTTTTTATTACCCTTACTGCAAAAGGTATCCACCCTGATATTTATGTATTATCCAGAACATCGGATATTAAAAATGAGGACAAACTTAAGCGGGCTGGGGCAAACCGTGTGGTATCTCCTTATTTTATCGGGGGAAGGCGTATGGCCCAGGAATTGAAACGGCCTGCAGTTGTTGATTTTATTGACATAGCTACCAGGGGGAATAAACTCGGTCTTATAATGGAGGAGGCAACCATAAAGCCGGGTTCTAATCTTATTGGAAAAAATCTTATTGAAAGCCATCTGAGAAAGGATTTTGGAGTGATTATAGTGGGCATAAAAAAAACTTCAGGTGAAATGGTTTTTAATCCCATGCCCTATGAAACCCTTGATGCAGGTGATATTCTTGTGGTGCTTGGTAAAAATGAAGATGTTATCAGGATGTATGATGTACTTTAAACACGGGGATCAAATTGTTTGACCAATAATATCAATCTTTCCAAATCCTCACTGCTCCTTTCCAAATCCAACTGGCCCTGGCCATAGCGCAGATGAATATAAATGTCTGTGATTTCAGATACCTGGACTTTTAAATCCTGGCGGAGTTCAATAATTGTTTCTGCAAAGGTCACAGGCCCCTGATCAGGTTCTCTTGGAATACCGGCTTTAGTCATTTTCTTGCAGAAATTATCATAAACCTTTTTTACAGGATCTTTTTTATCTTCTGAACTGGAATATAAAGCAAAAATAAAAAGAGTAATAAAAAATGCAATCAAAACCATTGCCAGAAGTATTGCTTTTAATGCTGCTGTCCATGAACCCGGAGCAATGCCAAGTCTGAAAAACAGCTCCTGCTGATTTTCAAATTCATAGCTGACAAACCACAGGGTCCAATAAGCATTAACAGCATCCCAGCCAAACTGGACTGATCTAAGCATATCTGTGAGAGCGCCAAGATTTGTAAAACTACCAAGCCTGGAAAGATCTTCAGCAGACAGTGCCTGTCTGACTCCTCTTTCCACCCTTTCAGGAGAAACAGCTAATGTAGGGTCCATTCTTACCCAGCCCCTGCTTTTAATCCATATCTCACTCCAGGCATGGGCATCAGACTGACGGACAATCATATAATCACCATAGGGATTTTGTTCCCCTCCCAGATAGCCTCCCACAACACGGGCTGGTATTTTTGCAGCACGCATGAGAAAAGTAAAGGCAGATGCATAATGTTCGCAATACCCCTGTCTGGAATTAAATAGAAAATCATCAATTGGATCTCTGCCAAGCAGGGGAGGCTGCAATGTGTAATAAAAATCATTATCAGCAAAATAATCCATTGCCATTGCTGCAATTTCTTCAGGAGAATTTGCTCTTTTTCGCCATTGAGCTGCCAGCTCCCTTGCTTTTGGATTTCCTGAAGAGGGCATCTGCAAGGCAATTTTTCCCCAGGGAGCGATAGCACCTGTATTATAATCCAAAAAGGAGGTCAGCTGATAAACTATCCTGTTTTTTATTCTTTGCTTTGAATACAGGGTATGGTCATTTAAAAGCTCTGTTGTTTGGGGAACAGAACCGGGCATATCCAGGGCAAAAAGCCATTTTTTCTTATGAGGCTCCAATGTAATGGCATAGTTTACAAGGGCCTCTTTTTTTAAAAGAGCATTCATTTCCGGTTTTAGGGAAGCCCTGCGCCAATTTTTCCCGTCAAAAATCATAAAAACAATGCCTCGCCAGTAAAGACTTGAAGGCGGCGGTACATTTTTTTCAAACCTTACCCTGAATGCAATGGCATTATTTTCAACAAGGCCGGAAACACTGCCAGGCGACATTCTGTCTGAAAAACCTGAAACCCCTGAAAAACGGCTGGCAAATCCCCATATATTGCCCTGGATTCTTGGAAAAAGGAAAAAAAGTATAAGCATGACAGGAATAGCCTGCAAAATGAAAATACCTGCCATGCGAAATTTTGATTTAAGAGTACCCTGTGGATGATTAATATGGATCAATGCTGCGGTCACTGCCAGAACAGAAGTGACCATATAAATAATAATAAGAAGAGAATCATCCTCAGAATAAAACAGGTTTGCAATAATTACAAAATAGCCAAGAAAAATTGTTACTATCCTGTCTCTGTGAGACTTGATTTCCAGAGGTTTTAATGCAGCCATGACTGAAAGAACAGCCAGATAGGTATCACTGCCAAGGCTTCTGCGAAAGGTGATTAAAAGTGCTGTAAAACTGCCCAGGGTTAATAAGGTAAGTATTACCCTGCCCGGACGGTTCCATCCTCTTTTTAAACCTGCAAAAGCAAAAGTCCAGAGGAAAAAACACCAGAAAACAGTCCAAATCGGCAATCTGAGAAAAAATGGACCAATGGCAATTAATATACTTGCTATTATGGGCAGGATATGGATGTCAAATTTTTTCATGACTTATATCCTGTTCCTTTTTTGCCATGCCAAAAAGAGCCAGTTCTTTGAGACAATTATGTTTGTGAGCATTGCCACTGCCTGGTTCAATTATTTTTCCAGGCAGTTTCAGTCCGTAAACCAGGTTTAATCTGTCTGTTTTTAATATCATATCACACAGGCGTGAAAGTTTTTGTTCTGTATTTTTATCCTTAAAAGAATCCCAGTCCAAAAAGACAGATGTACCTGTCTGACCTACAAAAGATTTGGTCATCAGTCCCTGGCCTTTGGAATATGCTTTCCAGGAAATATGCTGAAGCGAGTCTCCTGACTGATAGATTCTCAGCCCTTCAAAATCATCCACTCCTGCAACACTAGTTTTGCCTTTATCCTGGGTTTCAGAACTTCCATGTTCTGAAGAATGGACAGGCCCGGAAACAGGTCTGGGATAGACTATTGATTGTAAATTATCTATATAAAGGTTTGACCATGCATAAAACAGGCCCAGGGGGTAGGAGGAATATATTTTGAGCAGCCCGGGTTTTAAAATTCCCCTTTTTCCCGTTAATATAGATATTTTTATTTTATTGTCTTTATTTATATATATATCATTTATACATATATCCGGGCTGGTTTCCTGATCTGTTTGAAGATGGCTTGGTTGAAGATGGCCTGTTTGAAGAGGATCTGTTTGAAGATGAAAAACAATGGCTGCACGATCTGAAATATCTGCATTGACATTAAAATGAAACACTGCACTTTCCCCTGCAAAAGCAGGGTCGGATTTTGCAGAAATTACCTGGATACCGGCCATATTTTTATAGGTGTGAAAAATGGAAATAAATGCCATGCCTCCCAGAAGAAAGGTTAGAAGAAAGCCAACATTATTTTCATAATTGACACACCCCATTAACATGCCAAGTAAAACCAGGAGGAATAAAAAACCATGTCTGGTGGGCAGTATGTAAATACGTTTTCTGTTAAGAGTATAAGGAAGAAAAACCTGTGGAGGCGGTTTGAAAAATTTCTTTATAAAGGACTTAATAATCACGGAACAGGAACATCTCTTAATAATTTAATAAGCTGATCTCTTGGTATTTCCGAAAGATCTTCAGCAGATCTCAGCCTGTGTCCTATCACCCAGGGCATAATCTTTTGAAGATCTTCAGGTATGGTATGATCTCTTCCCTGGAGAAATGCCCATGAACGTGAAGCATTGAGCAAAGCAAGCCCTGCACGGGGAGAAAGCCCCACATGAAAGTGAGGTGTTGTACGTGTAAAAATAATAATATCCTGAAGATAATCTATAAATGCATCTGAAATATGTACCTGGGTTATTTTCTGCTGGATTTCCATTACATCTTCGCTGTTCAGGCATGATTCCATATTTGCAAGGATCAGGTCAACCCCTTCTCCTTTGAGCAGTTTTCTCTCTGCTGTCCGGTCAGGATATCCCAGTTCAATACGCATAAGAAATCGATCCAGCTGGGATTCAGGAAGGGGATAGGTTCCTGCCTGCTCCAGAGGGTTTTGTGTTGCTATAACAAAAAAAGGAGATTCCAGGGGCCTGGTTTCACCTTCTATTGTCACCTGTCCTTCTTCCATTGCTTCCAGCAGGGCACTTTGAGTTTTTGGGGTGGCCCTGTTGATTTCATCGGTTAATATAACCTGGGTAAAAATCGGGCCCGGATGGAATACAAAAGAATTTGTTGCCTGTTCAAAAACCGAAACCCCAAGAATATCTCCGGGAAGCATATCACTGGTAAATTGAAGCCGGCGGAATTGAAGGCCCATACATTTGGATAAAACCTTGGCAAGGGTTGTCTTGCCTATTCCGGGTAAATCTTCGATAAGCAGATGACCTTTGGCAAAAAGGCATGTAAGTGCCAGACGGATCTGTTCTTCTTTTCCTAAAATAACAGTTCCAATCTGCTTAATTATTTCTTCAAATATCAAGGGATTTTCACATTGCATGGACTGTGTACCTGCTTAAATATAAAACCCGGCCAAAGATAAAACAGCCGGGTTTTTACATACATATTATTTTATTATACTATTTTGTCACTGCCCTTTATCACTGCACTATTTTATCACTGGCCTATTTTATCACTGCACTGGCAAGATAGTTATCAACAAACCTCTGATTGTCATCATCAGTAATTGCATTTGGCAGTTTTTCAGAAGCAAGTGCTACTGCAGCATCAATTAATTCTGCCTTGAAATTTCTTTTTGCCTGGACAATCTGGTTGCCGACCTTCTGCTTTGATGCTTCCATCATTATCTGGCTCTGGGTTTTGGCTTGTTCTATAATATCATTTTTATTTTTTAATCCCTGCCTTGTAATCCGCTCTTTTAATTCAGCATAATGGGCTTCGCCCTTATCTAAAACACTCTGAATTTCTTTAAGCTTTTCATTAATCAAAGATTTATCTTTTTCCATCTCAACGATTTCAACAGACAGCCTGTCTTTTTGTCCATGAAGAAAATTCATGAGAGGAGTTTTTCCAAACTTGTATATTATAAAAGCCAGTATGGCAAAATTGAGCCACTTCATGCCAAGGTCATAATTATGACGCCAGTTATCACCGCCTTCGGAAGCAAAGGCTATTTGTCCGCAAAAAAAGATGCACAAAATGCCTATAAAAACAGACCATGACAAAAAATTAATTTTTTTGGATGTCTTCATTACAGCCTCCGTTCCAGAACTTTTTCCATAATGTTGACTGCCAGAACTTCCGATTCTTTGGAAATATGCTTTCTTGCCTCGGCAATTTGTTTATTTATCTGTTTTTGAGTTTTGTCTCTCAATCCGGCAATTTCCTGGTATGCCGAATCAAAAATCTCAGATGCCTGCTGTTTTCCGGTTTCTTCAGCTTCTTTCATCGCAGCCAAGGCATCTGCCCTGGCTGTATCTTCCTGATTTCGCATCTGGGCTGTCAGTTTATTCAGGTTTTCTTCTGTATTTTCTGTTTCCTGCCGAAGATTTGAAATAAATTCTTCCCGCTCATCCATAGTTGCAAGAAGGGGGCGAACCATTACCCGGTTCAGCAGAAATACAAAAATCAGGAATGAAACAAGTTGAACTATCATTGTTTCATTAATCGTTATAAGAGCTATATTGCTAATAATTTGCATTGCGGCCTTCCGTGAACCTCCCCTTTAAAATAAGTATTGAGGATTTTTTTTAACACAGGTGTCTGAAAAAAGACACCTGTGTTCATAATATCATTATGTGCAATCCAGTTCCTGAAACAGACCAAAATACCTTAAACAACAAACAAAAGCAATAATGCAATAACAAGGGAGTAAATACCGGTTGATTCAGTAACAGCCTGACCAACAAGCATGGTCCTGGTCAAAAGACCTGCTTCTTTAGGGTTTTTACCAATAGCTTCACATGCTTTTGCTGCTGCCATTCCTTCACCGATTCCAGGTCCAAGTGCTCCAAGACCCATTGCAAGACTTGCTCCTAAACATGCTGCTGCTTTTACAATATCTGCACCTTCAATCGCCATTTTTTCCTCCTAAAACTTTTGTGTTAAAAGGTAAATAAATATTTAACTGCATAAAAAAAATTATAATACAAAAATTAGAGACAATGATATTACCATAGCATATATGGCTGTTGACTCTGTAACAGCCATTCCAACCAGCATAAGCCTGGTAATATCTGCTGTATGCTTTTCATTCCTGGCTATCCACTTAACACCGCCGCTGGATGCCCATCCTTCTCCTATACCAGGTCCGATTGCACCGATCCCCATACAAAGACCTGCCCCCAGCAATGCCATTGCAGGAGCAAAGGTATCTGATGCAGGAACGCTTTTGAATAATAATATAAAACTGACAAGCATTCCAAGTATGGCAGGAGTCTGGGTAATAGCCTGACCTAAAAGCATAATATTTGTTACCGGCATACTTGCACCGGGCTGTCTTCCAACTCCTTCACAACTTTCCCTGGCAACCAGCCCTCCTCCAATACCTGAACCGATTGCACTTAAACCTGTTGCCAGTCCTGCACCTATAAGTGCTGCCCATGTGGGAGAAAGCGGAGATGTGGAAAAATCTGAAAAAATAAGAATAAAAGCTGTTACCAAGGCAAATATTGACGGTGTCTGACATACCGCAGAACCGATAAGCATATTTGTCATAAGTTTCCCGCTCACAGCAGGCTGACGTGATATTGCCGTACATGCGGCTCCGGCCGGAAGACCAGAACCTATACCTGCTCCAATGGCTCCTAATCCCATGCACAATCCTGCTGAGAGTACCGCGCAGATAACCAGAAAAGAAGGGGCAAAATCTGTAAACAGCAGGATCATTGCAACCACAAGTGCGAAAATGGAAGCTGATTCTGCAACTGCCTGACCTACAAGCATTCCTTTAAAGATTTCCGTTGAGGCTTCAGGATTACGTGATACAGCAGCATTTGCAGACAATGCTGCATTTCCTTCACCAATAGCTGCCCCGATTGCCCCCAGGCCCATAGCAAGCCCGCCTCCTAAAAAAGCTGACACACTTACCCAAGTCTTAATATCAAGTTCCATAATTATTTCACCTGTACCGAAATGTAAACAATGGTGAGCATTGTAAAAACAAAAGCCTGAATTGTGCCTACAAAAAGCCCGAAAAATGCATTAAGAAACGGCGGCAGAATAACACTGTAAACCAGGTATGATACCACCAGGATAATAATAGCACCGCCCATGATATTTCCGAAAAGACGGAAAGAGATGGAAACAACCTTGGCAAGTTCGCCAATAATGTTTAAGGGCATCATAATAAAAAAGGGTTCAAAATACTCTAAAGCGTATTTTTTGAACCCTTTTGTTTTTATTCCGGCATAGTTTGCAATAACAAACCCCAGAATGCCAAGACTTAGCGGTGTGTTTAAATCTTTTGTCGGCTCTTCCATATGAGGAATTATGCCAATAGAGTTGGAAACAGCAAGAAACATGAATAAAGCACAGACAAGAGGTCCGTATTTTTTTGCCATTTCCTTGTCAAGAGAGTCTTCAGACAGTATGTACAGCTGAGACACAAAAAGTTCTCCGACAACCTGTAAAGGCCCTGGAAGGCGGCTCTTTTTACGTGATGCCAGATAACCGAACAACAGCAGCATTATAATAACAATCCATGTCATTATAATGGTTTCAAGGTTAAAAGTGAGGTCCCGTCCCATGAACGGAACAATTAACTGGTGAATCTTACCTAATTCTTCCATAGCGCATTCATCCTACCTTTTCTTAAGGGTTGATGATAATAAAACAGCAAACTGCTCTACAAGTATTATAAACTGAACCATAAAAACCCCTGCAATTGCAGAAAAAAGATTATATGATTCAAGCTTTATCGCTAAGACAATCGGTACAGCCAGCAAGGTATAGCGGACAACAATGGAACCCAGGGATAAAAAAAATGCTCTTTTTTTCTCATTTATTATCCGGTTTGGCAGGGTTTCTCCTATCAGTATAAAATTTACAATACTGAAAAAAGTCCCCAGAATAAGCCCTCTGCCAATGGGTTTATAACCTGCAAATATAAAAAAAAAACCTGCTAAAACCGCTGCAATCATTGCCCTGGAGCAATATTTTTTCTGGGTATCCCTAACTGACTCCATTCTCAGGTTTTTCTTTATCTTCGATATTATTTTCCGGTGTATTATTTTCCGGTGTTTTTTTTACTTCGGTTACTTCAAGGATCTGGCGGTAAACAACATTTGCTCCGCCCATAATTCCCAATAGAATAAATATTGTTACAAAAATCCCTTTGGTACCTACCAGTTTGTCAATATATTGACCTATAAAAAAGCAGAATAGTATGCACCCGGCCATAGTCAGGCCTAACTGCATAACTATGGACAGATTTTCTGCCCAGTCCTGATTCTTTTTATAACTAAACAGCTTCTTTTTATAATCAAACAGCATTTTATCTACACCTATTTAATTAGTTGGCGGTTAGATAGCAAAACAAACTCCTTTCTGTCAAGCAGAACTTATA